>DATLUC010000136.1:0-21633 GCA_035533335.1 Candidatus Baltobacterales bacterium | reverse complement strand
CCCCTCTTCTTTGGTTTGTTGTTAGTGCTTCTTGCCGTTGGATGGGACGACCGCGAGGACGTCCTTCTCCGAGACGATCAGGTACTCGATCTCGTCGAGCTTGAATTCATTGCCGGCGTACTTGGCGTAGAGCACCTTGTCGCCGACCTTGAGCTCCATCGGCACCTTGGTGCCGTTGTCCAGGATCCTTCCGGTCCCCACGGCCTCGACGATGCCCTCCTGGGGCTTCTCTTTGGCGGTGTCCGGAAGCACGATCCCGCTCTTGGTCCTCTCTTCTTTCTCGACAGGCTTGACCACTACGCGGTCGCCTAACGGTCTCAGGTTCATGTGCGCCCTCCTCAGCTGGCTTCGGGTTGATTAGCACTCCCCAGGCCCGAGCGCTTAGCACTCAGGTGGGTCGACTGCTAATTGTACTACCGCACGAGGACGGCTGCCTAAACCTCCGGGTCGCTCGGGATGGCGTCGGCGGCCCGGATGATGTCGCGGGCGGCCTCGGCTTGCTCGTCGGGGACCATCACGCGCGCGGCGGTCAGGTTGATTCCGACACCGTAGGCGTTGTCGCCGAACACCTCGACCCGCATCCCGTCCGCCTGCAGGACCGCCGCCAGCAGGTCGGCTTGGATCCGCTCGCCGCGGAACACCACCTGCCAGCCCTTGACCGCCATCAGCCCCATCCTAGGGATGGATCGACCTGCAGGGAACTCACACCGTCGCCTGGGCTGCCCTGTGGCGCCGGCTGGGAGGTGAAGAAGCCGGCTGCAGCGATCATCGCGGCGTTGTCGGTGCACAGCTCGAGGGAAGGCATGGTCAGCCTGGCGCGGCCGGCGACGACCTCTGCCGCGCGCTGGCGCAAGAGTGTGTTGGCGGCAACGCCTCCACAGACGACGACCTCGCGGATTTCCCCACCCACCCTGTGAGTCTCCTCCAGCGCCAGGTCCAGCTTCTCCAGCAGCGACTCGACGACCGACTGCTCGAACGACGCCGCCAGGTCGGCCTTCTCCTGCGGGCCGGCCTTCTCGCCGAGGTCCCGCAGGCGGTACAGGAGCGCGGTCTTGAGTCCGCTGAAGCTGTACTCGAGGCCAGGGAGAGAGGGACGCGGGAGAGGCTGGCGGCGCGCGTCGCCCGTGCGGGCCAGCCGGTCGAGCGCCGGGCCGCCCGGGTAGCCCAGGCCAAGCATGCGCGCAGCCTTGTCGAACGCCTCGCCGGCAGCGTCGTCTCGGGTCCTCCCTATGACCTCGAAGCGGCCGTGGGCGGGCATCCGCACCAGGTCCGAATGCGCGCCGCTGACCACGAGCCCGAGGAGCGGCGGCTCGAGGTCGGGTCGGGTCAGCATGGCGGCGTAGATGTGGCCCCACAGGTGGTTGACGCCGGTGATGGGCTTCGACCAGGCCGCGGACAGCCCCTCGCCCACGCCCAGCCCGACCAGCAGGCACCCTGCGAGGCCGGGCCCGCGCGTCACCGCGATTCGGTCGACGTCAGCAGGCCGGGCCCCGGCGCCTTCAAGGGCCAGCTCGAGGATGTGGGGAAGCCGCTCGAGGTGGTCGCGGGCGGCCAGCTCCGGCACCACCCCCCCGAACTCCTTGTGCAGGTCCAATTGGGAATGGATCACGTTGGAGAGGACCCGCCGGCCGTCGGCCACCACCGCCACCGAGGTCTCATCGCAGCTGGTTTCGATCCCCAGGGTCAGCGTCAAACCGACGTCTCCGCGTCCCGGCTCAAGCCTGCTTCCTCAGCTTGAGGGCCAGCGCGCCATAGGCACGCGCCTGGCGCCTGTGAAGCTCGGCGTCACTCCCACCCGCGACGCCGGTCGCCGGCGAGCGCCGGCTTCGCCTCGCCGCGCTGTCGAGCACGCGAGAGTGCGTGTCGCGATAGAAGGCGGCGTCCTCGAGCGCCTCCAGGACCAGTGCAAGCTCGTCCTGGGTGAGCGCCATCGGTTCGGTCATGGTCTGGATCGGGATCGGGATCGTCGCCGGCGGCGCCGATCGGGCCCTACTCGCCCCCGGTGATCAGATCGCGCCGCAGGCCGCGCACGTCCGCCTCGATCCGCTCGAGGTTGGACTCGTACGCGCGTCGGAAGCGAGGCGAGTGGATCGAGTCCGACCACATCACGATCGCGTCCTCACCGTTGTCCGTGTAGTAACCCTTGCGCCGTCCGATCACTTTGAATCCAAATCCCTCGTACATGCGCATCGCGTTGTCGTTGGTCGTGCGCACCTCGAGGGTGACCCATTTGGCGCCCATGTCGTAGGCCGCCTGCACGAGACCCGCGAAAAGGATGCGACCGTATCCGTGATGGTGGAGGTCGTGGCGCACACCGATCGTCGTCACGTGAGCTTCGTCGTACATCCGCCACATCCCGCCGTAGCCGACGATCGTCGGGTCGAAGTCGGGTGACCTGACGTCGGGCGGCCGCGTGTCGAGGCCTTCCTGGCGCAGCACCACGTAGTGCGCGCTGGAGCGGGAGGCGAGCTCGCGGTAGTAGGCGTTTCTCGGCCACGGCGTGGCGAAGATCTCGCGTTCGATCTCCTGCACCGTGTTGACATCTGATTCGCGCATCAGCTCGATCGCGAGCTGCTGCCTGATTTGAACCATCAAACCCTCGAGGTGAACGACTGCCGGTACTCGAGTTTGAGACTACCATAGGCAACTTCGCGTGCCTTCGCGACGATGGTTGCGGCCGCCTCGCCGAAGGACCGCAGCTCGCCTTCCGGGACCGCTCGGAGCCCGGCCGCGACCAGGGACTGTCGCGTGGCCTCGCGCAGCCAGCCGGCGAACGGGAGGTCGGTGTCGAGCTCGTGCGGCTCGGCGAGCGCCGCCTCGCCACCCGGCCGCATGAAATAGACCCTGCCCCGCCCGGCTTCGGCGAGCGCGACCACGTCCTGTTCGCTCCGCGCCGCCTGGATGGCCAGCGAGGGCAGCGGGACGATCGGCACGCCCAGTCCGATCGCGATGCCGAGACCGAACGAAACGCCCACGCGAAGTCCGGTGAAGGACCCCGGCCCGGTCGCTACAGCCACCTTCGAGATGGTCATCCCCGCGACCAGCGCTCGGTGGCGGGCGGGCAGGTCGAACGACCGGCCGGAATCGTGGAGCTCCTCGCGGACCACCTTCCCGGATTCGTCGATCAGCGCGATCGCGGAGCGGGCGGACGAGGTGTCAATGACCGAGATCACGCCTGGTCCGCAGCATCCGGCGGTCGCCGCCGAGGTGCTCGATTTCGATGACTGCAGCGCCACTCAGCTCGAGCCGGTCTCCCCACTCGACCAGGACCGCGCCCTGATCGGCCAGCTCGTCCAGCCCGAGCTCCGCCAGCTCCGGCGGCTTCTCGATCCGGTAGAGGTCGACGTGAGCCAGCTGCAGTCGTCCGGGGTAGACGCGCACCAGCTGGAAGGTCGGGCTCGCGACCGGAGCGTCCGAGCCGGCACCCCTGGCGACGCCGCGGACGAAGGTGGTCTTGCCGGCGCCCAGGTCGCCGATCAGCAGCACGACGTCACCCACGCGCAGCCGGCGGCCGAGTGACTCGCCTGCCGCCTCCGTCTCTGCCGGCGAGGCGGTGACGTGCTCACGCAAAGTGGTCGTAGCCACTGCGCGCCACCGGGACCACCTCGCCGCTTGAGCCGACGACATTGATCGCCCGGTCCTCCGTGAGGACGCCGATCGGATGAAGACCCGCGCCCTGGATCAGCTCCTCCGGGCCGGCGCAGACCAGCTCCGCCTCTTCGCCGCCCGTCAGCGCTTCCTCGAGAGTCGCGCCCTCCGCCACCGGCACCTCCGCGGCGCGAAGGATGCAGCCGGTGTGCGCCATGAACGCAAATTTCTCCATCTCTCGCAACAGCCCATCCGAGACGTCGCCGCAGCATAGGCCGAGCTGGTTCAGGCGGCGCCCCTCTTCCAACCGTGGGGCCACGCGCAGGGGTCGGCGCTCGCGAAGGGCCACCGCCGAGGCGCCGAGAGGGCCGCTCACGGCGACGGACCATCCCGCCCTGGCCTGGGACCTCTGGAGCGGCCGCGTTTCGGTTCGACCCGCCACCGTGATGGACAGGACGGCCGGGCCGTCGATCGAGCTCATGTCTCCGCCGACGATCTCGAAGCTGGACTGGCGGGCAAGCTCCGACATCCCTTGATAGAGGCCATCCAGCTTCTCGACTGTCCATCGACGCGGCATCGCCAGGGAGACGAGCGCCCACGACGGAGCGGCGCCTTTGGCGGCCAGGTCTCCGAGCGCCAGCGCGAGCGATCTCCAGCCCGCGTCGGCGGCGCTCATCCAGGCCAGGTCGAAGTGGACGCCTTCCACGAACATGTCGCAGCTGACGACGGCAAAAGCATCGCCGTCCGGAAGCACGGCAGCATCGTCGTCCACCGACCGGGCGGCCAGGTAAGGCCTGATTCGCTCGAGCAGGCCAAACTCGCCGAGCCCGTGGACCTCGCTCACGAATCCAGCATCGCACGCAGGCGCCGCGCGGCTTGCTCGGGATCGGACGCCGAGGACACGGCTCGGATGACGCACACATGACGCACACCTGCCGCGACCAGCTGCGCCACGTTGCCCTCTTCGATGCCACCGATGGCGAAGACCGGCACGCCAGGGCCGGCGGCGGCAGCCACGGCGGCCACGCCGTCCGGTCCGATCACGACCTTCTCGGACTTGATCGGCGTGGCAAATGCAGCCCCGGCGCCCAGGTAGTCCGCGCCCTCGACGACTGCGGCGCGGGCGGCGCCAGGGCTCGAGGCCGACGCTCCGATGAGCAGGCGGTCGCCCGCCACCCGCCGGGCCGAAGCGATGCTCAGGTCGTCCGGTCCCAGGTGCACCCCGTCGGCGCCGGAAACAAGCGCGATGTCCACGTGGTCGTTGACGACGAAGAGGGCATCGCGCGCCAGGTCGCGCAGCCGGTGGGCCAGCGTCAGGAGCTCACCGCGCGGCAGCGTCTTGTGGCGCAGCTGCAGCACGTCTGCCCCGCCGCGCAGGGCGCCCGCGGCGGCCTCCACCACACGCTCAGGGGCGACGTCCGCCGTGATCACGTAGAGCCGGGCGGCCTGCAGCCGCTCGCGGCGCGTCAGGACAGGATCTGACGCAGCTTTTCCCGGAAGGCCGGCGGGGCGGTGTCGCAGTCGCAGGAGTGCCTGACCAGGCGCTTGAGGTGCGACTGGAACTCGTACTGGTCCTCGCAGTCCGGACAGCCCTCGAGGTGGAGCTTCAGCTCGAAGACCTCGGTGTCGTTCAGCTCGCGGTCGACGTAGCGGTCGAGCTTCTCGGAACAGTCCTTGCAGTTCACGGCTGGGGAACCTGCTTCATGCCGCCGGTGTGGACGATACCCGATTCGACCGCGTAGTCATAGAGGGATTTCTGGAGCTGCTGCCGGGCCCGATGGAGGCGGGACATCACCGTGCCGATCGGCACGCCCAGCGTCTGCGCGGCGTCCTTGTAGGAGAAGCCTTCCACGTCGACCAGCAGCACCACCTCGCGGTGGAGGGGGGGCAGCTTTTCGACCGCCTCCACGACCTCGGACGCGGCGAGCTTGTTCAGGACGTCCTCCTCGGGCTTGGCGCCTTCGTCGCGGAGCTTGTCGTACAGGACGAACTCACCGACGTCGTCCAGGCTGACGTCCTCCTTGCGCGACCCTTTAAACCGGTCCCAGAAGAGGTTGCGCATGATCGCGAACAGCCAGGCCCTCATGTTGGTGCCCTGCTGGTAGCTGTGCTGGTACCGCAGAGCCCGCAGATATGCCTCTTGCACCAGGTCCTGCGCCTGGTCGGGATCGCGTGTCAGCCGGAGCGCGCCACGGTACAGGGTGTCCAGATGTGTCAATGCCTCTTCCGCGAAGGCAGTTCTTGCGGGACTATCCGCCATTTCTACAGCCAGTGTAGATTCACCTGCCCTTGCACCATCTGAAATGGCAGGGGGGCGGCCGGTATTCCCGGCGCAGTCACCAAGGTGGACCTCCCGATCCTGCGCTTCGCGCCCCCTAGCCAGACGCCGGCATGCCCCGCTGCACCTTGATGACGGCGTAGTCGCTGACGGTCGTGCCGTCGAACTGGATTCCGTAGCACCCGGGGACTGAGGGATTGAGGCTGCCGAACCACTGACCCCAGTAGGGCGGTGTGGCCGTCTGGCGAATGCCAATGGCGCCACCGGGCAGGCTGTCGACCGGACTGCCGGGACTGCCCCCAAGAGCCGCTGCGCCCGTCCCGTCGAGGCGCTTGATGCGGACCAGGACCGGTCCTGAATAAGCCGGATCGGTCACCACCATCAAGCCTTGCTGCCCCGAGTACCACGTGATCTGCCCGCTCACGTAGACGGGCCCCTGACCGTAGCCGTGGCCGATCCCACCCTTGGTTCCCGGTGGCGTCCTGATCTTCAGGCTCACCTGGGGGGAAACCGGGCACGCCGCGCCCGGCGCGACGTTCGGGAGCTGGAGGGGTCTGGCCAGCAAAGGCGACCAGTCGACCGCGGGCAACGGGGTCGGCGGCGCCGGCGACGTCGCGGGCGGGACGGGCGATGCCGCGACTCCCTGGAACTGACCCGGGACGCATGCGCCCGAGGGCAAGAAGGTGGAGCTGACGAACTGGTAGCCCACCGGGGCATGGGGTCCGCCCGAAACCGTGAAGCGCTTCAGCCCTGCGGCCGGCGTCCAGAGCCAGACTGCGAGGCCGTCGATATTTCCGAACCAGAGGCCATGCGCATCCGAGAAGATGCCAGATGGGTCGAGCCCGGTGGGGTCACCGGCGGTGCCGGAATAGATGGTCGTCGCCTGGTGAGCTGCGTCGACCACGACGACGTAGTACTTCGTGCCCACATCTCGGCTGCCCAGGCGGAAGACGGAGCGGCCGGAAGCGTCAGTGCCCAGGTAGATGTAGTTGTTCACGCCTGAATAAGGGTGCGGAGTGTCGAACATCGGATCGTCGCTCGCAGGCGCTTGCGTCGTGGTGCCCGTCGCGGGATTGATGCGCCATAGCAAGCGCACTCCACCCTGGAGCGGAACTGAGGCCGCCAGAATCCCCGCGGAGCTCCAGTCGACCAGCTCGATGTCCCCGCTCTTGCTCCAGAGCATCCTGTCGGTTCGGGTCGCAGCGTCGACCACGTGCAGCTCGCCGCCAGTAGCGTCGGAGAGCGTTGCGCCGGCGGGCAGCAGCCTGACGTAGGCGTACGACCGCTGGTCCGGCGACAGGGCACGAGAGGTCGCCGGCAGCCACCGCTGCAATGGCGCGGAATAGACATTGGGACCGCTCGTTGTTCCACTCGGAAGGTCGGTGACGCGTGCCCCCGGGTCCACCTGAAACGTCCCCGAGGGGATGTTGACGAAGCCCATGCTCGAGCTCGTCACCGACTCCTGGCCGGCGTTGACCGCCTCCTGGATGAGGTTGACCGCGAGGTGGCAGGGCAGCGAGTCCGGGGCCGGTTGCGTCACGCTGCTGGGGGTCGACGCAGGCAGCACCTTGCCGCGCGGCTGCAGGGTGAGGCGCGACCCGACCAGCACGACGATCAAAAGGATCGCCAGCGTGGTCGCGATCAGTGCCATCCCGTGCACCAAGAAACCGGGCCTGGCTGCGCGTGGATAGAGGAGAACCGGCGACCCAAGCTGAGGCGGCTCGCCAAGCGCGATGCGCAGCCGCCCGCGGAACTCGTCTTCACGCATCGGGTCTCACCTCCGGAACGTCGACCCGAAGCCGGACGAGGGCGCGGTGCACTCGGGCCTTGGCCGCGGCGCCGCTCACGCCGAGCACGCGCCCGACCTCGTCAAAAGGCAGATCCAGGTAGTAGCGCAGCACGATGGCCAGCCTCATCTCGGAGGGCAGGTTGCCGATCATCTGGCGCAGGTCGATCGCCGTCTCGTCGTCGACTGAGGCCGCCGGCGGCGCCTCCTCGTGGCTTGCGAACTTGATGACCGACCACCACCGGTTGCGGCGGCGCTGGCGGCACTCGTTGGCCACAATCTTCAAGAACCACGCGCGAAGATTCGATTCTTCTCGCAGCCTGGGAAACGAGCGCCAGGCCTTGAGGGTTGCCTCCTGGACCGCGTCCTCGCATTCATGTGGGTTCTGCAGCATTCCGTAAGCCAGGCGCTGAGCGGCCGGAACCAGAGGCCCTA
The DNA here is from genome assembly GCA_035533335.1 of Candidatus Baltobacterales bacterium. Taxonomy (GTDB): domain Bacteria; phylum Chloroflexota; class Dormibacteria; order Dormibacterales; family Dormibacteraceae; genus DATKSS01. The sequence goes on along the minus strand of DATLUC010000136.1, from coordinate 13,546 downwards.
CCGCGTCGGTGAACGTCTGGTCCTCCTCACCACCGGCAAGGTCCCCCAGCGCCATCACTCCACTAGTTCCAATGCGCCAGCCCGGCAATTCGTTGCGTTCGAAGTTTGGCGGAACAGCGTCGCCACCGGCATCTGTCCGAGGGCGGGGAACTGCTGATCTCACCTCCCCATCCGGCCCTGGGGGGTACCTACCCCCCAAGGAAGTGAGAGGTGATTAGCCGCTGTAGCGCCGTTCCACGCGCGGACCGATCGAGGTCAGAACCTCGTAGGAGATCGTGCCCGACCACCCGGCCACCTCTTCCGCGGTGATCCGCTCATCCCCATCACGGCCGATCAGCGTGGCCACGTCGCCGACCTGGACCCCCGGAACCTCGCTCACGTCAAGCGTGATGGCATCCATGCTGACCATCCCGACGAGCGGCGCCCGGCGGCCGCGCAGGAGCACATCTCCCCGGTTGGCACGGGCTCGGAAGACACCGTCCGCATATCCGATGGCCACCGTGGCGACGCGGGACCTGGCGGGTGCCGTCCACCTCGCGCCGTAACCGACCGTCGCCCCTTTCTCCAATGTCTTGACGTGGGTGACCACGCTCTTGAGCGAAAGCGCCGGCTCGGTTCCCGGCCACTCGCAGCCGTAGATCGATATGCCGCAACGCACGGCGTCGAGCGCGAACTCCGGGTGGCGCAGCGCGCCCGCGGAGTTGCACACGTGGCGCAGGCCGGGGTCGACGTCGAAGGCGGCGAGCGTTGCGAGGAAGCGGTCGAACTGCCCCCTGGTCATCTTCTCATCGGAGTCCGCTGAGGCGAAATGCGTCCAGGTGCCGGCGAGACGCAACCCGGGCGAGGCCTCGATCCGCCGGGCGAGCTCGGGGGCTTGGTCGGGGCTGCAGCCGAACCGGCCCATGCCGGTGTCGACCTTCAGGTGAACCGGGACCACCTCGTCGCCATCACCCAGGGCGTCCACCAGCTCGCGGCTGAAGACTCCGATTCCGCAGCCGGTGGCGGCCGCTTGGTGGGCCTGGCCCGGAGTGATCCCTCCCATCACCAGCACGTGCTCGGCCGGGAGCAGGCCGCCAAGCTCGTGAGCCTCTTCCAGCGTCGCCACCGCCAGGCCCCCGGCCCCGCCTTCCAGCGCCGCGCGCGCGATGGGAAGCGACCCGTGACCGTACCCTCCTGCCTTGACCACGGCGAACAGGCGGACGCCCTTCTGCAGATGCGCGAGGATCAGCGCGCAGTTGGCGCGCACGGCGCCGAGGTCCACCTCCGCGGTGCGCAGCGAGGCGCTCAGAGGCCGCCCTGGCGGAGCACGTTCATGACCTGAGGGATCTCCATGAGGAGGTCGCTTGCCAGCAGCCCCGAGTCGCCGAGGCGCTGCGAGATGCGCCTGCCGGCGGCAGCGTGGATGTAAACGCCGGTCACAGCAGCCGCAAACGGGTCGGAACCCTGGGAGATCAGTCCGCCGATGATCCCGGACAGCACGTCTCCGGTGCCGCCGGTGGCGAGCGCGGGGACCTCGTGCGGGTCCTCGCTGGTCCGCCCGTCGGGGTGGGCGACCACCGTGTGCGCGCCCTTCAGCACGACGATCGCCCCCCACTCCTTGGCCGCCTTGCGGGCGGCCGACGTCCGGTCGGCGGCGATGGCCTCGGTGGTCTTGCCCGTCAGGCGGGCGAGCTCGCCCGGATGCGGAGTGAGGACGCGGTGCTTGCCGAGCTTGCCCTTGGCCCGCGGCGAGTCGGACAGCGCGTTCAGCCCGTCGGCGTCGATCACCAGCGGGCAGCGTGCGTGGAGGGCGAGGTCGAGGACCAGGCGCCAGGTCGAGCTGTCCCGCCCGAGGCCGGGCCCGACGATGCCCACCTCGGCGGACGCCATCTGCCGGAGGATCGAGTCGTACGCCGCGTGGCCGACCGCCCCGGGGGCGACCTCCTGGACCGGCGTGGCCATGACCTCCGTGCACTTGGTGGCGAGAATCGGATAGATGGTGTTGGCGACCAGGAGCCGGACCAGGCCGGCCCCGGTGCGTGCCGCCGCGGTCGACGTGAGGTAGGCCGCGCCCGTCAGGCCCAGGCTCCCTGCCAACACCACCGCCGTGCCGAACGTCCCCTTGTGGGCGTCGTGCGGGCGGTCGGGCAGCACGGTCGCGTCGGGAGCGGGCAGGAGCGTGGCGGCGGGGTCCGGCATCTCGAGGTGCGCGGTCGCCACCGCCAGGCGGCTGTGGTGGGTGATGCTGACCTCCACCCTGGCGCCGCGATGCTCACCGATCAGCCGCGCACGAGGAGCCCCGTTCGGGCCTGGCAGGACCTCGATGCGCCTGCGTGGAAAGCAGATTCCCGTACCGTCGAAGCACTTGATCACCGCCTCCTTGGCCGCCCAGCGTCCGGCCAGCCTCTCCGCGTCTCCGGCGCAGTAGGCCTGCTCGGAGGGGGTGTAGACCTTGTTCAGGAAGCCGGGGCCGGAGCGCTTGACGGCGAGCTCGATACGATCGACCGAGACCGCGTCCACGCCGATGCGCTGCATGGAACACATTGTGGCGTGGTTGGTTGATGCACTCCCCACCCGGCGGCTTCGTCGCCACCCTCCCCGCTAGCGGGGAGGTCCCTTGTCCAACCGACTATTCGACGGTGACGGACTTCGCGAGGTTACGGGGCTGGTCGACGTCCTGGCCCAGCTCCACCGCCACGTGATAGGCAAAGAGCTGGAGCATCACCGTGTTGAGGATCGCGGCGGAGATCTCCTCCACCGCCGGCATCACGAACTGGTCGGTCGCCACGCCATCGAGGGAGTGGTCGCCTTCGGTCACCAGTGCCAGCACCGGGGCGTCCCGAGCCACGATCTCGTGGACATTGCTCGCCATCTTCTCGCTGGTGGAGCTCGCCGTGCAGATCGCGATCACCGGGAACTGGTTGTCGAGAAGGGCGATCGGGCCGTGCTTGAGCTCGCCTCCGCTAGTCCCTTCCGCGTGCAGGTAGGAGATCTCTTTCAGCTTCAGCGCGCCCTCCAGGGCAACCGGGTAGCCGAGGCCTCGGCCGAAGTAAATGAAGTTGCGGTAGCGGCTGTACTTGTGGGCAAGTCGCGCGATCTCCTTGTCGCGCTCGACCAGGGCTCGCACCTGGTCCGGCAGCGCGCGCATAGCGTCCGCCAGCTCGTGCCGGCGCTCGAGCGACACCCGACCGTTGGCGTTCGCGAGACGCAAGCTCAGCAGGGCCAGGCTGACCACGTGCGCGGCCAGCGTCTTGGTCGAGGCGACCGAGATCTCAGGCCCCGAATGCAGGTAGATCGCGCCGTCGGCATCGCGGGCCACCGAGCTGGCGAACACGTTGGTCACCGCGACCGTCATCGCCCCGCGCTCCTTGGCACGCTGCATGCCGACCAGCGTGTCCGCCGTCTCGCCAGACTGTGTGAGCACGACGGCCAGGCTCTTCGGCCCGAAGGTCGGGCGGCGGTAGCGAAACTCCGAGGCGTCCATGGCCCGCGCGGGGATGCCCGCCCAGTCCTCCACCAGGTACTCGCCAATCATGGCGGCGTGCCTTGACGTCCCCATTCCGAGCAACAGCACCTCGTCGATCTGGCGAAGCTCCTCATCGGAGACTTCGAACTCGCGGAACGAGACAGTGCCGTCATCGGTCAGCCGTCCGCGCATGGCGTTGGCGACCGCCTCCGGCGTTTCGTGGATCTCTTTCAGCATGAAGTGGTCGAAACCGCCCTTCTGGGCCTGGCTCACGTCCCAGTCGACGTGCACGAACTTCGGCTGTACGGTCACGCCGTCCAGCGACGAAACCTGGACGCCCAGTGGCGTCACCGCCGCCACCTCGCCCTCGCCGAGCACCAGCACGCGCTTGGTGTACGGGATGATGGCGGTGATGTCGGAGGCGACGAAGTACTCGCTCTCACCGATGCCGACGACCAGGGGCGCGTTGAGGCGCGCGCCGATCAGCAGCTCGGGATCGTCACTGGAGAACATCGCGAGCGCGTAGGCCCCGCGGATGCGCTTGAGAGCCTGCCGGACGGCGGCCAGGAAGTCGCCCTTGTAATACGACTCGATGAGGTGCGGGACGACCTCGGTGTCAGTGTCCGAGGTGAACTCGTGACCCGCCATCTGGAGTTCAGCCTTGAGCTCGGCGAAGTTCTCGATGATCCCGTTGTGGACGACGAAGATCTTGCCCTTGCAGTCGGTGTGCGGGTGGGCATTGATATAGGTGGGCTTGCCGTGGGTCGCCCAACGGGTGTGGCCTATCCCCAGGGTGCCGGTCGGCATGTTGGCCTGGAGCTTGGAGATCAGGGTGTCGACTTTGGCCTCGGACTTGGTGATGCTGGTGCGGCCGGCCTCGCCGGCCTTGGGGAGCTCCAGGACGGCGACTCCGGCCGAGTCGTAGCCGCGGTACTCCAGCCGCTTGAGGCTTTCCATCAAGATCGGAGTGGCTTCTTTGTCGCCCAGGTAACCGATGATTCCGCACATCTCTTTACTCGAATACAACTCCCAGGACGTTTGTTTCGACCAGTGCTTGAAACGGGTCCTGTGGGCCGGAGGTTACGCTTCTTAAGGGCTCGGTGATACGTTCGGGTTGGCCGAGATCGAATACTTCACCGTGGCGTTGGCGACGTTGCCCGTCACCCCGGACCTGTAAGGGATGGCGACCTGGAAGGTCGCGTCCGAGGTGCGGTTGCTGAGGTCGACCGGGGGCAGGAGGATGGCCTGAATTCGACCGAGGACGACCTGGTCGCCGGTGATGATCACCGTTGCCGGCGTGATGGTTACGGCCGTGACCCGGTAGCCCGCAGGAGGCGGGTTGGACGGAGGCTGGTCGATCAGCGGCACGGTGCTGCTGGTGGAACCCGCCGCCGCTTCGATATGAACCGAGGCCGAGGGGATGTCCAATTGGGCGCAAGGAACCGTGGCGCACGAAGTCAGGTCCAGGACGCCGTTGCTGTTCTGCAGCTGGATCAGTTGGTTCGGGGAGTCGATCGTGCCGACGTTGACCTGCGCCGAGTAGGAGACGGAAGCGGTCAGGTTCGTTTCCCAGCTGGTCGGACCGGAAAAGTGGACTACGCATGGGTTGGGGTTGGGTGTCCCAGGGCAGATGGCGACTTGCTTGGTGAGGCTCCAGCCCGGGGCGGCCCGCGCGACCACTTGCACGGGGAGCTCTTTGACCTGGAGCGTATCGATGTCAACCGCGATCGGTGGCGGATTCTGCACGGAAACCTGCGAGGGCGGGAGCGTGGTGTGGGCGACGATGTTGAGCTGCACCGCCGGACCCGGTTTCGCGTGGGTGACGTCGACGAAAGCAGTCACGTTGGTCGTGTTCACGTGGCTGATGGCGTCAGCCAGCCCGGTGTATGCCACGGTGGTCCTGGCCGGCGGATTGATCAGGATCAGGTTCGGCGGCATCGTGTAGTTGAGATTGACCGTCAGGCTGCCATTGGTGGGAGGGTTCTGGGAGAAGGCCACCGCTCCCAGCATGAGGATCGCCAGACCGACCGCCAGCAGCTTGAGCCGCCAGTCTTCGACGATCAGGTTCACTTGCGGAACCTCAAGAAGCCGTTGCCGTTGGAGCCGGGGGGCACCTTGACGCTCACCCTACGACGAAGGCTGTCGAGGTCGAGGTTTCGGCTGATCTTGCCTTCCTCGATGACAGATATGTTCCCGGTCTCCTCAGAAACCACCATCACGAGCGCGTCCGAGGCCAGCGACAGGCCGAGCGCCGCTCGATGTCGCGTCCCCAGCCTCTCGCGGACGGTGCCTTCTTCGGGCAGGGGCAGGAGGCACCCCGCCGCCACGATGCGGTTGCCGCGCACGATCACCGCCCCGTCGTGCAGGGGCGAGTTGGGATAGAAGATCGACTGCAGCATCTCGGCGGAAATCTCGCCGTTGATCCTCACGCCGGTGGCGGCATAGTCTTCGAGGCCCACCTCACGCTCGAACGCGATGAGAGCGCCAGTGTGCCTGGCGCTCAGGCGCTCGGCAGCGCGGATCGCCTCCGAGACGGCCTGGCTGTACAGGCCAGCGTTGTAGTTCGAGAGGGGGCGGCCGATGTGGCCGATGCGGCCGATCTGGTCCAGTGCTCGGCGCAGCTCGGGCTGGAACATCACGATCACGCCGATCACGATGAAGAACGCGGCGTTCCTGAACAGCCACGAGAGAAGGATGAGATTGAACTGCGTGGCCACGACCCCGACCACGGCGAGCAGGACCAGGCCGACGAGGATCTGCGTGCCCTGGGTGCCTCGCAGGAGGCGCAGCAGCTGATACAGGATGAAGGCGACGACGGCGACGTCGATCACCTCGACCAGGGCGATGTGCCTGACCACCTCGCTGAGCTGCAGGAGGAACTGGTGGATCGCCGAGATCATGCTTCGGCTCCGAGCAGCTCGGCCATCAGCGCCATCTGCGCATACAGGCGGTTGCCGGCTTGCTGGAACACGACCGACCGCGGGCCGTCGATCACCTCGTCGGTTACCTCTTCGCCGCGATGGGCGGGCAGGCAGTGCATGAAGACCGCGCTCGGCGCCCGCTCCATCAAGGCCTGGTTGACCTGGTATTCCATGAAGGCCTTGCGGCGGACTTCCCGCTCACCTTCCTGACCCATCGAGGTCCAGACATCGGTGTAGATCGCCGTTGCATCGTCCAACCCAGAGATGTCGGTGGTCACGGTGATGTCTGCTGTTCCCGAGCCGACCTTACGCGCTCGTTGCAACACCGAATCTGGCGGCCCGTAGCCGTCCGGTGTGATCACGGTCAGAGTCAGGCCCGTCAGAGCGCACCCCTCGATCAGCGATGCCACGACATTGTTGCCGTCACCGACATACGCGAGGCGCTGACCGGTCAGGTCACCGCCCAGCTCCTCGAGCGTCATCAGATCGGCCAGGGCCTGGCAAGGGTGCGAGCGGTCGGTGAGCCCGTTGATCACCGGCTTGTCGGCCGAACGAGCCAGCTCGACGAGGTCTTGATGGCTGCGCAAACGGGCCACGATGCCGTCGACGTATCGGTCGAGGACTCGGGCGGCATCCGAGATCGACTCCCTGACCCCGAGCTGGACATCCTGTTCGCTCAACGTCGTGGTCGAACCGCCCAAGCGGGCGATGCCGACCTCGAATGAAACCCGCGTGCGGTGTGACGGCTTCTGAAAGAGCATCGCGATGTGGGCGCTCTCGAGCGGCCGCTCCCGCCACCGCCCGGCTTTGATCTCATGGGCCAGGTCGAGCACCTGGCGGAGCTCTTCACGGCTGAGATCCGCTACGTCGAGGAAGTCGCGCCCGCGGAGCGTCTGCACAGCAGCGATCATGATCGCTGAGCTTAGAGACGAGGTTCGATAAGTTCACCGGACACGACCGGCGAGATCGCCAGGTCGCGCTCTGAATCGAACTCGGGAAGCCTGGACCTCAGCTTCGCGTCGTCCCGCAGCCGCAGGATCAGGTCGCGGCATGCGGTCGGCTCCAGCCCGAACACGGCCGGCCGGAACCTGATGGGCGCCTCGTTGCGGGAGTGGATGGTGATCCGGTCCGTGACCCGGAATTCCGGCCAGGCGTCGGTCTCGGCAAGAGTGATCGTCTCCATGAGCGACCAGACGGCCCTCACCTCGTGCCTGCCCTGGATCACCACCAGGCGGTCGCGGAAGAGCGCGAGCTTGCGCACAGGCCACCTCCTGAGCTGAATTCCGGCCCAGGCCGCCCCCGCGGCGCCTCCGGCGGCCCCCACCACCAGCGGAATCCCGGCCAGCCCCCCTGAAGGGATCGCGAACGCGACCGCGGCCAAAACGCCGAAGGCCGCCGCGCATGCCAGCCCGGCTGCTCCGAGCACCAAAATCGACCGGCGTGATCGCACGTAGATCAAGCGCGCCCCACCAGCTAGTAGTGTATTCCCGCAAATGGATGTGATAGCCGAAAGGGCTTCGATCGACCAAGCGGTTTCCGGCAAGACGGTCTGCACGGTTTTCGCCGAGGCAGCGGCCAAGTGGGGCGATCGCGACGCCCTGCACTGGAAGGCCGGCGGCTCTTGGCGGTCCTTGACCTGGCGCCAGTACCGAGAAGAGGTCGCCGCTGTGACCCTGGCCTTGAGGTCGATCGGATTCGGCCCCGGCCAGTTCGGGCTCATCATGGCTCGGAGCGCGCCGGAGCACGTGATCGCCGACCTCGGGATCGTGCACGCCGGCGGGGCGGCGATCAGCGTTTACAACACGCTGGCGCCTGAGCAGATCGAGTACGTCGCCAACCACTCTGAGGCGACCGTGGCCTTCGTCGAGGACGAAGGCTTCCTGGAGAAGTTCCTGGCCATCCGCGCCTCCACCCCACATCTGCGCCACCTCGTCCTTGTCCACGGCTCCGCACCCGATGGCGTGCTGTCGTGGGACTCGCTGCTGGCGAAGGGACGTGAGCTGTACGCGGCCGACCCCGGCTCGTTCGAGACCTCCTGGCACGCGGTCGGACCGGAGGACACGATCTCGCTGATCTATACGTCGGGCACCACCGGGCCGCCGAAAGGGGTCGTCTACTCCCACAACAACGTCACGTGGACCCTCGAGTCGATCCGGCGCTTCTACGAGCTGGAGTCGCAGACGCTGGTCAGCTACCTGCCGCTGGCGCACGTCGCGGAGAGGTTCACTTCGCAGTGGGGAGGCATGTACAACGGCCATGACGCCTGGCTGTGCCCGGACCCAAACCTCCTTCTCCCATACCTGCTGGAGGCGCGCCCGACGTACTTCGTCGGCGTACCGCGCGTCTGGGAGAAGCTCATGGCCGGCATCCAGGCGGGGATTGCCGCGGAGCCGGACGAAGGCAAGCGCGGTATGGCCCAGGGAGCGCTGGCGGCAGCGATATCGGCGTACCGGCTTCAACATGACGGCAAGCCGGTCCCGGCCGAGCTGGCCTCCGGCGTCGAGCAGGCTCAGCCGTTCTTCATGCTGTTGCGCTCCAAGGTCGGCCTGGAGAAGTGCGCCACGGCAATCACGTCAACCGCTCCCTGCCGGCCGGAGGTCCACGAGTTCTGGGCGGCGATCGGGATGCCCATCTTCGAGGTCTGGGGCATGAGCGAGCTGACCGGCCCCGCCACCGCCGTCCCGCACGACGAACACGCGGCTCCGTCAATCGGCAAGGCGATTCCGGGAGTCGAGGTGCGCCTTGGCGAAGACGGAGAGATCCTCGTACGCGGTGGCAACGTCATGGTGGGGTATTACCGGGAGCCGGCCAAGACAGCGGAGATGGTCGACGCCGACGGATGGGTTCACAGCGGCGACATCGCGGAGCTCGGCGCCAACGGGCAGTACCGGATCATCGACCGCAAGAAAGAGCTGATCATCACCTCGGCCGGCAAGAACATCTCGCCCGCCAACCTCGAGGCGCTGGCCAAGTCGAGCCCGATCATCGGGCAGGCTGTAGCCGTGGGCGACGGGAGGAAGTTCATCTCCGTGCTCGTCGTGCTGGACCCGCAGGTGGCGCCCGCCTGGGCCCAGGCGCGCGGGATCGCAGCCACCTCGATGGTCGAGCTCGCCGACCACCCGGCCGTGGTCGACGAGGTGCGTCGCGCGCTGTCGATCGCGAACTCGCACCTGTCCAGGGTCGAGCAGTTCAAGCGATTCACGATCCTGCCCTCCGAGTGGTCGCCGGAATCGGAAGAGCTCACGCCGACCATGAAGCTCAAGCGGCGAGTCATCCACACCAAATACCACGCGCAGATCGAGGCCATGTACGCCGATCGGCCGGGCGGCCATTCTGTCGACCCGGCGCTGGAGTCGGCCGAAACCTAGTTTTTCGGCGCCGTGGCCTTCGACCTCGCGGCCGGCTTGAAAGTCATCACCGCCTCGGTGAACAGGCGCGTCGCAAGCCTGCTCTTGGGTTCGCCGGCGCGAGAAGCGATCCGCGCGAGCTGATCGACGACCCGGGGCTCGACACTGAGCCGGTACAGCTGCTTGACGACCGGGGGTTTCTGTCTCATCGCAATCTTCTCCTGGGTGGTTTGACCAAGGATGGTGCGAGAAAGGCGGGGTAGTTTCCTACCCCGCCTGTTAAGACCTTCTTGGGCTGCGCCTCAGCGCAGGATCGTCGAGCAGTATTGCGGGAACCCACCCAGCGGGCTCAAGCATTGCTTGGTCTGCTGGAACTGGAGCGCACCGCCGAAATCCTTGTTCATTCCGGGATAATCGCCGCCGAACGTGTGCGTCTGGGTCGAGCTGCTCGACGCGTAGAACGGGTAGGTGCAGAAGGGCGTGCCATAGTTGGCGGCCCCACAGTACTGGTTGACCTCCGCTTCACCGCCAAAGTCGCTCACCGCAGACCAAGCTTTCGGGCTGGTGCCGTCACCGAACTTGACGCCGAGGATCTGCAGCGGCTTGAACTGGAGCCACGTTGGGACGTCGTACGAGTAGCACGGCGGCTTGGTCGCGCTGCCCGGCAGGCAGTACTGCCCGGCTGGCGTCGTGTAGTCGCCGGTGTGGCCGATCTCCCAGACCAGGGAGTTGGGAGCGTCGTTGACCAGGCCCCAGCTGAGGGCGTTGCCGAGCTTCTGGACGTCGAAGGCCGGCATAAGCGGCCCGTCGATCTTGCTGTTCAGGATGATGGTGCCCGAGTGGCCCGTGGTCAGGTCGGTGACGGTGATGTGCATCCCGTCCTTGGCGGCAGTGACGTACTGGTGGTCGGTGATCGTTTCGCCCGCGTGCATCACCAGAGGGCCGCCGGTGGCGGAGTCGGTGAGCATCGCGTTGAAGGCGGCGGACTCGGAAAAGCCGGTCTTGGAGACCTCCCAGACCGGCGAGCAGGCGGTGTAGGCGTTAGGCGAGTAGGTGACGTTGAAACCTCCGCCCGAGGTGCATCCGGTGGTGATGCTGTTCGGATAGAACTGCAGCTCAAGGAAGGCCTGGTTGAAAAGGCTGTTGGGATCGGTCACGGTGCCACCCATCCAGAAAGTCGGACCCACCGAGTCGACCTGCGCGGCGCCGTCGGTCGGCAGCACGATGGTCCAGGTGAGGTCTTGCGCCGATCCCGGGTTGTTTGAGAGCGGGTCGATCTCGGGCTCGTCATGGCCGGTGCAGCTCGACGTGTACCAGACGAAATCCTGCGGATGATGCGCGATGCAGAGTGATTGCGCGTTCGCGCTGCCGCCTGCAGCGCTGACCCCGAGCGCGAACGGGGTTGTCGCGAGCGCGACAAGACTGAGCGCCGAGCCCGCGGCGCCGAGGACGATCTTCCACCTACCCATACCACCAACCCTCCGGTTCTTCAGCCGACCCGACGCCCATCCTGAAAGCGTTTCGGAGAGTCTATCCACGTCCCGGGATCCACGCAACATCTGGATGCGCTCGTCAGTCAGGCGCGCTGACGTGCGTCCCCTGGTGTTCCTGCCTGGCCGGCCGTCCGGTGACCGGGGCTACCGCTTCGTGTACTGCGGTGCCTTGCGGGCGCGCTTGAGCCCGTACTTCTTGCGCTCTTTCATGCGGGCGTCGCGCGTGAGCAGGCCGGCCTTCTTCAAGACGGCGCGGAAAGAGGGGTCGAAGTTGATCAGGGCCCTGGCGATCCCGTGCGAGATCGCGCCCGCCTGGCCGCTGGTGCCGCCGCCGACCACCTTGACGCTGATGTCGAACTTCCGCTGGGTGCTCGTCACCCTCAGCGGCGCCAGTGCAGCCATCTCGAGGACGCGCCGCCCCAGGTACGCCAGGGGGTCCTTGTCGTTGACGGTGACGCGACCTTCGCCCGGCTGGATCCGCACACGCGCGATCGCGTTCTTGCGGCGGCCGGTGCCTCGATTGAACGTCTCAGCCAACCTTCATCTCTCCCTTGGCGTCGAAGGTGATCACCCTCGGCTTCTGGGCCTGGTGCCCATGCTCGGCCCCGGCGTAAACGCGAAGCCGGGTGAGCATGTCCGCCCCAAGCGTGTTTCTCTGCAGCATGCCGCGCACCGCGGTCATGATCGGGAAAGTCGGGTCCAGCTCCTGCGCCTTCTGCAGCGTGCGCTTGCGCAGGCCGCCCGGGTAGCCGCTGTACCGCGTGTAGACCTTCGTCCCCATCTTGGTGCCGGTCACTTTGATCTTGGACGCGTTGATGACGACCACGTGATCGCCGCTATTCAGATGTGGCGTGAACGTCGGCTTGTGCTTTCCGCGCAGGATCTTGGCCACGCACGAGGCAAGGCGGCCGAGCACCTGGTCCGTGGCATCGACCACGTACCAATCGCTCTGCAGATCTGCGGCTTTCGCCGTCCACGTCTTCTGTTTGCTCATATAGGGTTTCCTAGTAAATCACTTCCACCAATGTCAGGCCCCCCGCCGGGGCCGTCCGAGCCGCCTCGCGGCGGTCTCGCGCTCGAAGGACCTTCCCCACCCACTCGGGCGGCCGCCGGCCGCGACCGACCTCGGCCAGAGCCCCGGCGATGCTCCTCGCCAGGCCTCGCAGGAAGCCCTCCGCGACCAGCTCGAGCTCGACGAACTCTCCGTGCCGCACAACCCGCGCCGAGCGCATCTCGCGCACCCGCGCGTCCGGCGGCTCCGAAGCCGAGCAGAAGCTGGTCCAGTCGTGCCTGCCGATCAGCGCCCGGGCCGCCACGGACATCGCATCGACGTCCAGCGGACCGCGCACCTGCCAGCAGCGCCCTCGCTCCAGAGCCGTCCGCGATGGGCGATCCAGGTATCGATAGCGGTAGCGCCGCCAGCGCGCGGAGTAGCGAGCGTGAAAATCATCCGGCACGGCTTCGGCCGAGACCACCGCGACGTCATCCGGCAAGCGCGCGTTGAGCGCCCCCACCAGCCGTTGCGGCGAGATTCGTGTCTCGGTGTGGAAGCTGACCACCTGACCTTCGGCGTGGGCGCCTGCATCGGTGCGCCCTGCGGCGTACACCTTGTGCTCAGCTCCCGTCACCTCGAGCAGTGCCCGCTTCAGCTCGGCCTCCACGGTGCGACCGTGGGCTTGCTGCTGCCAGCCGGCAAAACCCGCCCCGTCGTACTCCAGCACGACCTTGATATTCATTTTTTAACTCTCGCTGCCGTTACTGCGTGGGAGGGTTCCATCCTCCCCGTCCAGCGCTTCGCGCCACCTTCCCCGCCAGCGGGGAAGTCACTTGATCATCCCCACCAGCGGGGAGGTCATCTAATCAACCAGTTCGATGATCACCATCGGTGCGGCATCGCCGAGGCGCGGGCCCTTGTGGATGATCCGCGTGTATCCGCCCGGCCTCTCGGCAAGGCGCGGCATGAGGCTCGAGAAGAGCCGCTCCACCACCTCGGGCTTCGATACGTCCTCGCTGACGCGCCGGCGCGCGTTGAGATCCTGGCCCTTCGCCGTGGTGATGATGCGCTCGACCCAGCGTCGAAGCTCCTTCGCCTTCGGCTCCGTGGTCGTGATCCGGCCGCTCTCGAGCAGCGACGTGCACAGGTTGCGCATCAGCGCTTTGCGTGCGTCGGTGTCCCGGTTGAAGTGGCGGCCGCTCTTCTGGTGTCTCATCAGCTCCGAAGTACGGTGCCCATCTCCTCGGGCTTGATGAAGCCTTTCTCCACGAGCTTCTCCTTGATCTCGTCGAGGGACTTCCGGCCGAAGTTGCGCAGCGCGAGCAGCTCTTCCTCGCGCTTCTGGA
>DATLUC010000135.1:0-32880 GCA_035533335.1 Candidatus Baltobacterales bacterium | reverse complement strand
AGACCTTCAGAAAGGAATAGAACGGGCGGAATCATCATCAGTTAGAACCTCACCCCCCGCAGCCAAGCTCGGAGCCGGTGTCGAGAAATCGCCCGGCCCGAGCCTTTTTTATGGGTTTTTGACCCGCTGACCCCACTCGTGGACCGCCTCGCGCCAGGGGCGCAGGGCTTCCACCCGGATCGAAGCCAGGCAGCCGTTCAAGGGTCGCTGAGCCGGGGCCGCCAGCTCCTCAGTCGAGATCGGTTCGACCTCCGCGTCCAACCCGAGCTCGGCCAGGGCGGCCCTCGCGAACTCGTCCCACCCGCAGCAACCTGCCGCCACCACATGCACGACCCCCTCGAGCCCGTCGCCGGCCAGCTGGAGGGCGGCAGGAGCCAGGTCGCCGGTGAAGGTCGGGTTGACGAACTGGTCCGCCACCACCCTCGGCCGCGCTCCCGATCTCACGCGCTGGGCGATCTTCTCGGGGAAGCTCTGCCCCCCGTCACCGCCGAAGACGCCTGCGGTCCGGATCACTAGCGCCGCCGGCATGGCCTCGAGCACCGTGCGCTCCCCGTCCAGCTTGGAATGGGCGTAGGCGCCTAGGGGGCCCGGTGCGTCGGACTCGACGTACGGCCGGTCGAGGTGGCCGTCGAAGACGAAGTTGGTCGAGAAGTGCACGAATCGCGAGCCGTGGCGGGCGCAGGCCACCGCGATGTTGAAAGGCCCCGTCGAGTTGACCTGGTGCGCCAGCTCGACCTCGGTTTCGGCCAGGTCGACGGCGTTGTAGGCGGCGCAGTTGAAGACGACGTCAGGACGTCGCGACTCCAGCAGCGAGTCGACCGCTCGCGCGTCGGTGATCGACACCTGGCGGTGGGTCACGGCCACCTCCTCGCCCAGCAGACGGACGAGCTCCATGCCGAGCTGCCCCGCGGCGCCGAGGACGATCGCCTTCACCCGGCGCGGCCGCGAGCGGTCAATCGAACTGCTTGGCCAGGCCCGAATGAGCGAGCAGGAGCGCTGTCATCTCCCGCTCGGCCGCCGGCCGCCCGACCAGGAAACCCTGCGCCGCGTCGCAGCCGGCCTCGACGAGGACCGCTTCGGCCATCCGGTCCTGGAGGCCTTCGGCGACCACCCGCAACCCCAGGTTGTGCCCGAGGCCGACGGCCGACCGGACGATGGCTCCGGAATCGGGGTCCGACGCCAGGGCCGACACGAAGGAGCGGTCGATCTTGATCTCGTTGACCGGCAGTCGCATGAGGTAGAGCAGCGACGAGTAACCCGTGCCGAAGTCGTCCAGGGCGAGGCGCACCCCCATCTCGTTGAGGCGGTGCAGGGCCTTCGCCGCGGCGGCCGCCATCGCCACGCCCTCGGTGATCTCGAGCGTCAGCCGGTGCGGCTCGACCTTGAAGTTGCCGAGCGCGCGAGCGACCATCTCCTCCAGGGAGTGATCGTCGATGTTGCGCGGCGACACGTTGAGAGAAACCGAGACGTCGAGGCCTTCCTCCAGCCATTTGCCGAGCTGGGTCAGGGCCGAGTCGATGACCCATGCGGTCAACGGATGGATGATCCCTGTCTCCTCCGCCATCGCGATGAACCGTTCCGGCGGCATCAGGCCCTCGCGCGGATGGTTCCAGCGCACCAGGGCCTCGACCGAATGGATGGCACCGGTCGCCAGCGTGACCTGCGGCTGGTAGTGGAGCACGAGCTCGCCCTGCGGGATCGAGCGGCGCAGCTCACCGGCCAGGCCCGAGCGCCGCAGGGTCTGCGCCTCCTGTTCCGGCGCGTAGACGGCATGTCCGCCGCCGGCGCGCTTGGCTACGTACATCGCGACGTCTGCCCGGCGCAAGAGAGTGCTGGGATCGTCGCCATGCACCGGGTACATCGCGATACCGATCGAAGCGCCGGTCTCGACCATCTGGTCGGCGATGGCGAAAGGACCTTCGAGCGAGGCGAGGATCTTCTTGGCCGTCGCCACCACGTCGTCGGGGTGCCGCGCGTCGATGGTCAGCACCGCGAACTCGTCGCCGCCCAGCCGCGCGATGGTGTCCGTGGCGCGCAGTACTCCGCGCAGTCGCGCCGTCACCTCCTGCAAGAGGCTGTCGCCGCGGTCGTGGCCGAGCGCATCGTTGATGTCCTTGAACCGGTCGAGGTCGAGGAGCAGCACTCCGAACATCTTCTGGTTGCGGCGCGCGGAGAGCAACGCCTGTCTCAAGCGGTCGCCGAACAGGCTTCGGTTGGGCAGCCCGGTCAGCGCGTCGTGCAGGGCCTGGTACTCCAACGCATCGGTGTGCGCCTTGCGCTCCGAGATGTCGCGAAGCGTGGCGATGAACATGTGCCGCGAGCCGACCTGCATTGAGCTGACGACGAACTCCAGCGGGAACAGGCTTCCGTTCTTGCGTTTGCCCATGGTCTCGTGGGCGCCGCTCACGGGAATGTCGAGCTTGAGCCGGCGCTGGAGGTAGTTGTCGAACGCGCTGCGGTGGGTGGTGGCGATGAGGATGTCGGCGTGCTGGCCGCCCAGCTCTTCCTCGGCGTAGCCGAACAGCTTGATGACCGCCGGGTTGGCCGTCTCGATGACGCCTGAGCTGTCGATGGTGGCGAGCCCGTCCGAAACGTTGTCCAGCACGGACCGCATGCGCTTCTCGCTCTCCTGCAGCGCGATCTCGGCGCGCTTGCGCTCGACGAACTCGCCGATCTGCGAGCCCACGTCGTTCATCACGGCGACCAGCCCTTCGTCCAGGTCGCGCGGGGCCCAGCTGTGGAGGGAGATCATCCCGACCACGCGCCGGCCGCTGCGGACCGGGAAGCCGACGATGCCGTGGAGCCCCGCAGCGAGCGCGGCCGCTGAGCGCGGCGAGCTGTCGCCCGCCAGGTCGGGCATGGCTACCGGCGCGCCGGACTCCCATACCTGGCCGGCCAACCCCTCGCCACGCCGGTAGCTCGCCTGCGGGGCGGTCGCTTCGTAGACGGAAGTGTCCCGCCCCGGCCTTTTCCACGAGGCGCCAAAGTGCATCGCCTCGCGCTCGGCGTCGACCTCCCAGTACTCGGCGAGCTCCCAGTCGAGCGTCCGGCACAGGCCTTCGAGCACGCCCGGCGCCGCCCTCTCCCACCCGGGTGAGGTGACCAGGGCCTGGGTGACGGCGAACCGAGCGGCCTGCAGAACCTCGGCTCGCTTGCGGTCGCGGATGTTGACCGCCACCGTCTGGAAGTACATCGGCTTGTGGTCGGCACCCCGCACCAGGCGCATCGCCAGGTCGACCCACACCGGGTCGCCGTCCTTTCGCGTGTAGCGCTTCTCGAAGTGCACGCCCTCCTCCTCGCCGGCCAGCATCTGGCGCATCGCGTCCTGCAGCGGGACGGTGTCGTCGGGATGCGTGATGTCCGGCAAGGAGAGGCTTCGCAGCTCGGTCGCGTCATAGCCGACGAGCTGGCAGAAAGCCTCGTTGACGGTCGTGATCTGGCCGTCCAGGCCGGTGAAGGCCATGCCGGCCTGCGCCTGCTCGAAGAGGGTGCGGAACCGGGTCTCGGTCTCGCGCTCGGCAGCCTCGGCGCGGGTGCGCTCGCTCACATCGTTGACGAGCGTCAGCAGGACCTCGTTTCCGGTCGCGGTCAAGCGGTGGATGGCGACCTCGACGGCCACCCGCCGGCCCCCCTTGGCGATCATCGTCGAGCTGTAGCGAAGCGGAACGTCGCCGCCGGCGAGCCTTCGCGCGAGGTTCGCCGCAAGCTCATCGCGCTCCTCGGGGCCGGCCAGGTCGATGAGGGTCGGAAAGCCGGCGAGCTCCTCGCGCGAGTACCCGGTGAGGGTGAGGTATGCCTCATTGCCCGCGACGAACTTGCCGTTCTCGGTCAGGAGTAGGCCCTCGCCCAGCTCGCTAAGCGCCGCGAGCATGGAGGCCTGGCGCTCCACGTGGATGCTGAGGTCTCGCTCGACCGCCCGGCTCGTCAGGTAGGCGAGCAGGCCCAGGCCGAGCAGCACCAGGGTCCAGATCGCGATCGTTCCAACGGAGACCATGAGCTCGGTCGCCGCGTACAGCCACAAGGCGCCGACGGCCACCACGGCGACCGCAAAGACGTAGCCGAACTGCCGCGAATGAAGTCCCAGGTCGAAGTGCAGCAGGATCGCGGCGAAGCTGATTGCGGCAAAAGGCGGCAGGTCTTCGCCCAGCGAACGACCGGCGACTCCCAGCACGAGATCGGCCAGCGCGGCGGAGACGATCATCAGCACGACCTGGACGCGCGTCTGATTGGCGGTCGGAGACGCTCGGAAGGCGATCGCGAGGGCGGCGAGGACCAACCCGGCCGCGATCAGGGCCACTTCGTCGCGCAGCACGCTCGCCGGGGCATGAGCCTGGGCCAGGCGGTAGGCGACGGCGGCGATGATGGCGAGGGCGGCCATCCCGTTGATCGCGGTCAGGCTCCAGGAACGCATGCGGCGCGGAATTCCCGCCGCAGCCCAGGCCGACCCGAAAAGCGGGTCTACGCCCAGGGCCCCGGACGCTCTCTGTTGGTTAGCCAACTCGACCAACCATAACGTTCGAGCCCCCGATTCGGTGCGCAGGGGCCCGGGCGCCGAGGGGCGCTACTTGCTGGTTTTGGCCTGCGGGCGCTGGGGGACGGTCCGCTTCAAGGGCGGCCGGCGACCCGCGTACAGCGGGTTGGCGTCGCCATCCTTGTCGCTGGTCTTGACCCGCCCGGCTGCGGCATGAAGCGTCCGCAGCCTGTCCAGGCGCTCCTTCTTGGCCGCCAGGGCGGTCTTCAGGGCGTCGGAGAGCTGGGTGTCGTTCATGGGGACCACGCGGAGCCGGGCTTCCAGCTCCATGACCTCCACTTCGGCCCGGGTCAGTTCGAGATCGATCGTCTTTGCCACGTCTTCCTTCTTTATATGCGGCAGCTCTTCAAAGCCACCGAACCTAATAACTACCCCAGATGCAGGCAAGTTATGCCTTTTAGCTGCACTGGACCCCGATCGCGACGGTCGCCACGGGCGACTGACAGCTCGTTCCAGCCGAGCAAACGCTCTGGTCGGTGAGCTGCAAGGACCAGATCGCGCCATACCCGCTGCCAAGTTTTTGCGGTATCGAGACTGTCACGTAACCCCCGCCAACGCTCAAGCCATAGCCCGCCGGCGGCGTGGTCGTCGACGGCCAGCATCGACCGAATCCGGATGGTGGCACGTATGGCGCTTCGCCCAGCAGTTTCACCGTGGGCGTGCCCCCCGGAGTGCCGCCGGAGATCGCGAGTCTCACGCTACAGCTTGCCGGATAGCCACCCAGGCAGCTTCCGCTAGTCAACGAGATGTGCGGGTACACGTAGAACGTCGGAGAGATCGAAGCGGTCTGGCCCAGCGCGTCGGTGACCAGCACGCTGAACTGCCAGTACTGCGCTCTCTGCGCGAAGGTCCCGGCCAGGGAGAGCTGGTTCAGGTGGGTGCCGACCGGGACGAGGCCGCCCGGCTGCATGGTGTAGGTGAACGGCGCCGTGCCGCCGGTCAGCGTCCCGAAGTTGCCGCAGACGTCCACGCAGCCCACCTCGACCGAGCAGTAGCGCGCGCAACCGGTGACCAGGCTTGCGGCGGGGGCGGCGGCGATCGCGATCGTGCCGGGCAGGGCGTTCGCGCTGCCGCCTGAGTCGGCCAGCTGGATCGTGAACGAGAAGCCGCCGGCCCTGGTCGGTGTGCCGGAGACGGAACCGTCCGAGCCGAGGGTCAGGCCGTCCGGCAGCGCTCCCGTCGTGATTGTCCATGTGTACGGCTGCACGCCCCCGGTCGCGGCCAGCGTGACCGGTGTGTAGGCGACGCCCACCTCGCCGGCATGGAAGGGCGGCGTCGAAGCCTGCAGCTGCGAAGTCAGAGTGGGCGACGGCGACGGGATGGGCGTGGTCGCGGCGCTGTTGCTGCCCGTCGTCTTCGGGGAGCAGTTGGGCAGGGCGCATCCGCCTAGCAGCACCAAGAGCGCCGTCATGACGACAGCGCGCGGCCACCTTCCTCTCACGGCTTCAAAACGCACGAAATGCGATCGAAGTCTAAGTTGCCGTCAGCGGATTCTGATCAGTCCAGGCTGATGGCGTCGCGAAGTTTCTCGAAAAAGCCCTTGGACACCTTCTCCGGCTTGCCTGTTAGGCCCCCCACCTTGCGCAGAAGGGCCTTCTGCTCGGCGTTGAAGTCCTTGGGGATGACGACCTGGATCACGACGTACTGGTCGCCGCGGCGGCCGCCGCGCACGTCCGGCATACCCCGGCCCTGCAGGCGGAAGGACTGGCCGTGCTGGGTGCCGGCGGGGATGGCGATCTCCACGGGGCCTTCGAGGGTCGGGATCTCGATCCGGTCGCCGAGCGCCGCCTGCACCATGTTGACCCGCAGCTCGTAGACGACGTCCTGGTCGTGCCGGGCGAGATGGGCGTGAGACTTGACCCGGAGCACCACGTAAAGGTCGCCCGGCGGGCCGCCGCGAACCCCCGCCTCGCCTTCGCCGTTCAGCCTGATCTGCGAGCCGGTGTCGACCCCGGCGGGGATCCTCACCACGAGCCGCTTCGGCGTCTCGACCCGCCCCTGGCCGTGGCACTGCACACACGGGTTGAGGAGGATGCGGCCGGCGCCCGAGCAGGTCGGGCAGGTGGCGGTGGTGACGACGGATCCGAAGATCGATTGCGCGGCGCGCCGGACCTGGCCGGATCCGCGGCACCCCGGACAGGTCTCCGCGCCACTGCCCGGCTCCGCGCCGCTGCCCGAGCAGCGCCCGCAGCCCGCGAGGCGGGCTATGTCCACCTGCTTCTCGACGCCGGTGAACGCCTCTTCGAAAGTGATGGTTAGGTCGTAGCGGAGGTCGTCACCGCGGTTCGAGCGCTCCCGGCGCGAGCGGCCGCCGCCGAAAAACGTGTCGAAGATGTCGCCGAACGGCATGTCCGTGAAATCGACCGCCGGACCTCCGCCGGATTCGACAGCCGCGTGGCCGAACATGTCGTACGTGCGCCGCCGCCCGGGATCGGAAAGCACGCCGTAGGCCTCGCTGGCCTCGACGAACCGGGCGTGCGCCGCCGCGTCATCGGGGTTGCGGTCGGGATGCGAGTCCATCGCGATCTTTCGAAAAGCGCGCTTGAGCTCGTCCGGCGAGGCCTGGCGGCCCACGCCGAGCACCTCGTAGTAGTCGCGCTTGACCGCCACTTATCTATTCGCTGGCGGGAGACGGAAGGGACGGCGGCCGGGCGACCCTGACGAGCGCGGGCCGCACCACGCGGTCGCGGATGCGATAACCGCGGCGCAGCTCCGACACCACCGTGTCCTCGGGGTGCTCGGACGACTCCTCGTGGCCGATCGCCTCGTGCAGCTTGGGGTCGAAGTGCGCCCCCACCGACTCGATCGCTTCGAGCCCGTGCGCGCCAAGGGCTTCCTCCAGCTTGCGAACCGAGAGCTCGAGGCCCTTGGACCAAGCCTCGTCGACGTCGTGCGGCTTGTGCTCGAGCGCATTGTGGAGCGCGTCCAGGCCGGGCAAGAGCCGCCCGATCAGCTCGGCCGACGCGTGCTGGATGGTCTCGGCCTGCTCCTGTCGTGCGCGCCTCTTGTAGTTGTCGAAATCGGCGGCGAGTCGCAGGTGTCGGTCCTTCGCCTCTGCCAGCGCCGACTCGAGCTCGGCGATCTTGGCCTCCATCGAAGAGCCGGCCGGCGACAGGGGATCGGCCGTCTTGCGGTGACTTTCCGCCTCGTGCGGCTCCTGGGGGTCGTGCGGATGCTTGCGGGTGGTCATCTCGGACTAGATACCTCGAACCGGCTCTTGCTCAAACTCCCAGCTCGGCCATGCGATCGCTCGCGGCCAGCGCCACCGCCTGCAGCCGGGCCACGGTCTGGCTGTAAGCCATACGGGTCGGACCGATCACCCCGAGCACGCCCTTCAGCCGGTTGGAAGGTCCGTAGGTCGTGAGCACGACGGCGCATCCCTGGAGCTGGCTCGAGGCGTTCTCGGAGCCGATGACGATCTGGAGCTCGGACTCGCCGATCAGCTGCCTGAGCAGCACTGTCAGGTAGCGCGTCTCCTCGAGGACCTCCAGAACCTGCTGCAGGCGCGACGACTCGGCGAACTCCGGCTGGCGCACCAGGTTGCGGACGCCGTCGTGGACGACCAGGCTCTCCGAGCCCTTCTCGTAGATGTCGAGGACCGCCACGACCCGGCCGAGTAGCTCCTTCTCCAGGCCGAGGGCGGCCGTGTCGTAGTGGCGCCGGACCTCTTCGCTGCCCCGTCCGGCGAGCGAGCCGTTGAGGCGCGCTGCGAGCTTGGTCAGCTGGGCCTGGCTGGCCGCCTCCGCGACGGTCACCACCTGCTGGCGCAGGAGGTTGCCCTCGAGCAGGAGGATGAGAAGGACCTCGGTAGGCTCCAGCGACACGAGGTCGACATGCTTGACCCGGGCCTGCGCGCCCTGTGGCGCGCTCGCGACCGACGCGTTCTGGGTCACAGCGGCCGCGGTCATGGCCACTTTCTCCACCATTCCCTGGACGTCGGCCGGCGCGGTGCGGAGCTCCTCTTTGATGAAGACGCCGACCCGCTCGGGGATCTTCTCCACGTCCATCAGGAAGTCGACGAAATAGCGGTAGCCGGAATCCGTCGGAACGCGGCCGGCGGAGGTATGAGGCTGGGTCAGGTACCCCTGGTCGGCGAGCTCAGCCAGCTCGCTGCGGATGGTGGCCGACGAGAGGTTGACGAAGTAGCGGCTCTGCAGCGCCTGGGAGCCGACCGGCACCGCGCTGGTCGTGAACTCGTGCACCACCGCCCTGAGGATCGCCTGCTTCCTGTTTTCCATCTCTTTTTCAGCACTCCGGCAGCCAGAGTGCTAGTTACAGTACCGCGAGCGCGATCTGGTTGTGTAGGTCCAGGCCGCGCCGGGTCGGGACGACCCGGCCGCCCGTCCGCTCCACCAGACCCGCCGCGCTGAGACGGGTCAGCTCGTCGTCGAAGCCTTCGGGCGCAGCCATGCCCTCGACCGTGCGCAGCCCGAGCATCAGCGACTCGGCGGCAGCCTTGTGCGCCGGGAGCTCCTCGCCCTCAGCCCGCGGCTCATTCGCCGCCGCGATGTATTCCCGAGGGCGGGCGAGGTTCCACCAACGCCAGGCCGTGACCCCATCTGTGGCGTACGAGTGCGCGCCTGCGCCCGCGCCGTACACGGGGCGGCAGCGCCAGTACGCGCGGTTGTGGCGGGACTCGAAGCCGGGCCTCGACCAGTTGGAGACCTCATAGCGCCCGAAGCCTGCCGACTCGAGCTCGGCACAGGCCACGTCCAGCTGGTCCCACTGGAGGTCCGGGTCGACCTCCGGCAGGCGACCTTCGGCACGGCGGCGGAACAGGAGCGTTCCCTCCTCGAAGGAGAGGCAGTACGTCGACACGTGGTCGGGGCCGAGCGCGATCGTCTGCCGCAGAGTGTCGAGCCAGGTGTCGCGGTCCTGGAACGGCACCGCATAGATGAGGTCGACGCTGATGTTCGAAACCCCCATGTCGCGAGCGAGCCTGAAAGCGCGGGTCGCCTGCGCACCATCGGTCTTGCGTTCGAGGACGGCAAGGGCGCGCGGGTCAAACCCCTGGACACCCAGACTCAAGCGGTTGACCCCGGACTCGAGCCATGCCGCGATGCGAGCCTCGTCCGTGCTGGCCGGGTTGGCCTCGAGCGTCAACTCCGCGCCGTTGGCGAGGTTGAAGTTGGCGCGAATGAAGTCGAGCAGGCGCGTCATCAGTGCCGGCGGTAGAAGGCTTGGGGTGCCGCCCCCGAAGTAGACGGTCTCCAGCTCGCCGAACGGATGCTTTTCTAAAGCGCCGGCCAGCTCGCGCTCCAGCGCGTCGACGTAGTCCGGCATCAGGCTGTCCATGCGCGCGTAGGCGTTGAAGTCGCAGTAACCGCATTTGTGCTTGCAGAACGGGATGTGGACGTAGAGGTGCGTGAACGGCTTCATCACACGCCCTTGATCGTGTAGCGCTGACCTCGCGCGGACTCGAGCTCGCGCCGCAGGTAGTCGACCGCGTCTTTCTCGTTCGACACCAGCTCTTTGATCCGCAGCGCCATGCGGTCCTCGACTCGCGCGATCTGCCGCCCGATCTGTTCCGCGTTGGCGTTGTGGCTGCGGTATCGCTCGCGCTTGCGCCAGAGTCGCGCGTGCTCGTCGCGCAGGTCGGCGACCGAGCGCACGACCTGGCAGTCGAGGCACAGGCCGTCGCGCACCTGCGAGCTCGGCACCTGCTTGCCGCAACCTCGGCAGAAGATGAGAAGGCCGCTCAAGAAACCTTCAGGTCGGCGACCATGGCGCTGCTCAGCTCGCGCAGCCGCTCCGGGCTGATCTCGAACACGGAGTCGGGCCGGCCGGCCGCCGCCCACACGACGTCGTGGTGCATGAGGTCTCGGTCCATGAACACGCGGACCTCTGTGGCGTGGCCGAAGGGCGGCACGCCTCCGATCGAGTAACCGGTCGCGCCCCGCGCCATCTCCGCGTCTGCTTTTGCCACCGGTTCACCCGCGACGGCGCCGAGTCGCCTCTCGTCGAGACGGTTGGCGCCGCTGACCAGCGCCACCACGGGCTGACCGGCGGCGATGAAGACCAGCGACTTGACGATCTGCGCGACCTCGCAGCCCACCGCGCGAGCCGCATCCACGGCCGTGCGAGTGCCCTGCGGGAACTGTCGCACCTCGACCCCGATCTCCGATTCCGCAAGCCACGACTCGAACCGCCTCATCGCGTTTCAGGATAGGGGCCGGTTGCAAACCGGCGTCGCTAGAGGTCACGCTAATCAGCAGTGCTGGAGCAACGTTCGAAGGTCGTCGTCACCGGCGCCGCCGGTTTCATCGGATCACACCTGTGCGAACGATTGCTGGCCGACGGCCACGAGGTCGTCGGCATCGACTGCTTCAGCGCCTATTACGATCGCTCACGCAAAGAGCAGAACCTGGAAGCGTCGCGGGCCAACCCGAGCTTCAGCTTCCACGAGCTGGACCTGGTCGAGGACGACCTGCGGGGCGCGATGGCCGGCTCGCAGGTCGTGTTCCACCTCGCCGGCCAGCCCGCCGTCAGGCCGAGCTGGGGCAGCGATTTCGATCGTTATGTGCACGACAACATCCTGGCGACGCAGCGCGTCCTCGAGTACGTTCGAGAGAACCCGGTGCAGCGGCTGGTGTACGCCGGCAGCTCGTCCGTGTACGGCGACGCGGAGATGTTTCCCACCAAGGAGACTGCCCTGCCGCGCCCGCTCTCGCCTTACGGGATGACCAAGCTCGCGGCGGAGCACCTCGTTCACGTCTACATGCGCAGCTTCGGCGTCCCGGCTGTTTCGCTGCGCTACTTCACGGTGTACGGCCCACGGCAGAGACCGGACATGGCCCTTGCCCGGTTCATGCAGGCGCTGGCAGACAGCAAGGAGATCGAGGTGTTTGGAGACGGCGAGCAGACACGCGAGTTCACCTACGTTTCGGACGCCGTCGACGGGACCGTGAAGGCGGCCGCCGCCGATGCAGTCGGCCTCGTCTTCAACCTCGGCGGCGGAAGTCGCGTCACCATCAACCGGGTGCTGGCGACCCTCGAGGACATCAGCCGGATCAAGGTGCACCGCCACAACCTCCCCGCCGCGGCAGGAGACCCGCGGCACACCGGCGCATCGATCAACCTGGCGCGAGAGAAGCTGGGTTGGGAGCCACGGGTGTCGCTACGCGAAGGCCTGACCAAGCAGTGGCTCTGGTTCCAGGAAACCGCGAACCAGGCCCGCTTGAGAACCGCGCCCCGGTAGCCCTAGCCTCCCTGCAGGCTCAGCTGCCATGCGGGACCTACGCGCGACAGTGGCGCCTCGCATGAGCGCGACGCCGCCTCGACGTTCGAGGTCGACCGGCAGACCAGCATCGCCCCCTTGGTGCCGGCGCTGAACACGCTGAAGTACTGTCCGCTGCCGTCGTCGTAGAAGGTTGACACGCCGTTCGCGTCCACGCTGGCCGTGCCGCGCAGCGCATTGATCCAGTCGTCCGCCGCCTGGGTCGTGCTGAAGTCGAGCACGCCCGCCCTCATCTCCATGTGCGTGTCCGCGTCCAGCACGTAGTCGCCGAACACCATGGTGTCCACGCCGTCGCCGTGCAGGATCCCGGCCAGCACCTCCGGCGACGCGAAGCCGAGCATCACGACCACCGCCTCCACCGGCAGCCTGGTCGAGCCCAGCAGCGTCATGTCCGGTCCCGCCGGAGGCAGCAGGGTGCTGTCCGAGCTTGGAGGCGGGCTGGTCTTGATCTTGCCGGCGAGGACGTCTTTCAGTCGCGAAACGATCTTGGTCGCGAGCTTGCCCAGCAGGCTGACGCTAGGGAAAGCGTCCTTGCGGTTCAGGCTGATAGAGGTCACGACCTGGCCGACCCGGACGAAGGTATCGGTCTCGAACGGGGCCGCCGTCGAGGTCTGCGAGCCGTAGTAGAGGACCTGGTCCCCCACCTTCGGACCTGATGCCGACGTGCCGAAGGCCGACTGGACGTTTGTCATCTGCGTGGTCGCCGTCGTCGTCGAGTCCCACAGTGTGAACTCCACTTCCAGGGTCTCGGCCGTGCCGATGTGGGAGAAGCGCTGGACGACATGGAAGCGCTCCTGGAACGGCATCGTGGCGGAATCGAGGGGCCGCACGCCGAAGGATGGCGGCCCCGGCCACCAGTTGGAATCGCCCAGTACCGACTGGACGTCGGCCTGGCTCGGCTCGGCCGCATAAAGCTCGATCGGCGTGGCGTTGGCGCCACTGCTCGACGAACGCGCGCAGGCGGCAGCGAAAAGCGCTGTCGCGATGATCAGGGCGAGTGTCCGCATCGCTTTAGTCAAGCTTTAACACCGCCATGAACGCCTCTTGTGGAATCTCGATCGAACCGACGCGCTTCATACGTCTCTTCCCTTCTTTCTGCTTTTCCAGGAGCTTGCGCTTGCGGGTGATGTCGCCGCCGTAGCACTTCGCAAGCACGTCCTTACGCATTGCCGAGATGGTCTCGCGAGCGACGACCTTACCTCCGATCGCCGCCTGCAGGGGCACCTCGTAGAGCTGGCGAGGGATGATCGTCCGCAACTTCTCGACCAGGCGGCGGCCCTGGCTCTGCGCCTTGCTGCGATGGGTGATGAGCGACAGAGCATCGACCGGCTCACCGGCGACCAGCACGTCGAGCTTGACGAGCTCGCCCTCGCGGAACCCGATCATCTCGTAATCCATCGATGCGTAGCCCTTGGACCGCGACTTCAGCTGGTCGTAGAAGTCGTGGATGATCTCGCCCAGCGGGATCTCATACTCGAGCACGACACGGTCGCCCGGCCTGTGCTCCAGGTGCTTGAACATCCCGCGCCGCTCCTGGCACAGCTCCATCATCGGACCGACAAAACCCGACGGGACGATGACCGAGAGCTTGACGAATGGCTCTGAGATGGATTCGACCAACGTCGGGTCGGGCAGCAGCGCCGGGTTGTCGACAGCGATGACCTCGCCCCGTCTCAGCTTCACCTGGTACTCGACCGTCGGCGCCGTGGTGATGAGGTCCAGCTGGAATTCGCGCTCCAGGCGCTCCTGGACGATCTCGAGATGGAGCAGGCCGAGGAACCCGCAGCGGAAGCCGAACCCCAGCGCCGCGGAGTTCTCGGGCTCGTAGGAGAGCGCAGCGTCGTTCAGCTGCAGCTTTTCGAGCGCCTCCTTCAGGTCGGAGAACTGGTCCGACTCGGTCGGGAACAGCCCTGCGAAGACCATCGGCTTGACCTGGCGATAGCCCGGCAGCGCAGTGGTCGCGCCGTGCTCCAGCGATGTGATCGTGTCCCCGACCCGGGCGTCGACCACGTTCTTGATCGCGGCGATCACGTAGCCGACCTCGCCCGCCGTGAGCTTCTCGGCAGGCTGCGGCCGCGGTGCGAACCAGCCGACCTCGTCGACCTCGTGGACCTTGCCCGTGTTCATCATCCGGATCTTGCTGCCGGGGTGGATCTCACCGTCAACCACGCGCACGTACGTGATGACACCGCGGTAGATGTCGTAGTGCGAGTCGAAGATGAGGGCGCGCAGCGGCTTGGTCGCATCGCCGCGCGGATGCGGCACACGCGCGACGATGGCCTCGAGGATGTCCTCGGTGCCGATGCCCTGCTTGGCGGACGCGAAGATGACCTGGTCGCGGGGAATGCCGGTCACGTCCGAGATCTCCTCGGCGACCATCTCCGGCTGGGCCGCGTCGAGGTCGATCTTGTTGACGACCGGGACCAGGGTGAGGCCCGCCTCGACCGCCTGGTAAAGGTTGGCCAGCGTCTGAGCCTCAATGCCCTGGGCCGCGTCGACCACCAGGATCGCGCCTTCGCACGCGGCGAGCGAGCGCGAGACCTCGTAGGCGAAGTCCACGTGCCCCGGCGTATCGATCAGGTTGAGCTCATACGACTGCCCGTCGTGGGCGGGATACGTCATGCGAACCGCCTGGAGCTTGATCGTGATGCCTCGCTCGCGCTCGAGGTCCATGGTGTCGAGGACCTGGTCCTGCATGTCGCGCTGGCTGATCGACCCCGTGTATTCGAGCAGCCGGTCGGCCAGGGTCGACTTGCCGTGGTCGATGTGGGCGATGATGCAGAAGTTCCGGACCTGGGCCTGGACGGTGGGCACGCTCAAATCCTAGAGAGGGTGAGAATCACGGACGTGGCTGTCGTCCTCGCGCTCGGCGTGCTCCTTGCGTTGGCCGGCATCGTTTTGCTGCTCAACCTTTTTGGAGCCGGCGACTTCGTGGTGCGGCGCGTGACCTCGCGCTCACTCGGTGAGCTGGCGCCCGGTTATGCCGCCACGCCGCGCGGTTTCAAGACCTACGCGGTCCTGGTCCTGTCGGTGGGTTTGCTCTGCGCCGGGATCGGGTTGACGGCGGTCTTCGTCCCCCTGGCGGCAGTGGTGATAGTGCTCGCGGCGGTGACCTTCGGTGTGGCTTCGATGATCGCCATCGCAGGCGAGGTCGAGACGTATCGCGCGCTGAAGCGCTGAGCTCAGCGGCTCGCGAGGACGATCGCGAGCGCGACGAGGGCGGCGGTGTCCGCGCGCAGGTTCCGGGGCCCGAGGTCTGCTTTGGGCTCGACCAGGGCGAGCTCTCGGTCGGTCCAGCCGCCCTCGGGACCCACCAGGAGGGTAAGGTCGCGGGGCTCGGCCACCGCGGAAAGCAGGGTCTCGGCGCCGCGGACGAGCATGACCGGATGGGTCGCTCGCGCCAACACCGCGTCGAGCGACGCCGCGTGTGTCACCTGGGGCACGTGCAGGCGGCCGGCCAGCATCGCAGCCTCGCGGCAGATGGTCGCCCACCGTTCGGGCTTCGACCCCCGTGCCACGCTGCGGTCGGCCTGGAACACGATGAAAGCGTGGGCGCCCGCCTCGGTGCACCGCGACAGCACGAGCTCGAGGGCCGGCGCCGGCAAGTTGGCGACTGCGATCGTGACCTGCGCACTGGGCTCGGGCCGGTGCGGCTGCTCGTCCACGATGATCCCGCTCACCCGCTCGCTGGACACGGAATCGAGCCGCACCCTCAGCTTGAACCCGGCAGGATCCACGACGTCGATCTCCTCCCCCACCCGCGCCCGCAACGAGCGCGCCAGGTGCTGTGCGTCGCCGCCCTCGATTACCGCGCGTCCGCCTTCACGTCTCGCAAAGAAAGATGGCAAGCGTCACATCACGTTGAACGTTTCGTAGACGGCGACCTGCGCTCCGCCCCTGATCACCGGGCAGCCCTTGGCCATTTCCGTCGCAGCCTCGAGCGAAGGAGCTTCGATGATGCTGTAGCCGGTCGCGCGCTGACCGACCGGCCCTTTCGCGACGGTGCCGTCTGGTCTCACCTTGTTGACCGCGCCAGAAAACGGATTGCCGCCGTCGACCACCGCAGCACCGAGCTTCGTGAACCAGGACGTCCACTGCTTCATCACGCGCGCCTGGGCCGCCGGGGTTTCCGGCATGCTGCCGCCGTAGTAGACCAGCAGGTACTTCACGTCTTCCTCCTCGTCGCGCGTCCGACAGGCTCCAGGCGGCCCGCGTCGCTATTTCACGCGCTTGCTCAGCCAGGCGCAAGGGTCGACCGAAGCTCGCCGATCAAGCTCAGCGCCGATTCGAGGCGGGCGCGGTTGCCGCGGTCGTTGAGCCAGCGGCTCTGCCCTGACGGGTGCGGCAGGGGCACCATGGCCGGCCTCTGCCCAAATTGCTCGCCGACGCGGTCTTCGAGCCGGCCCGGGCCCAGGAATCGCGCGATCGCCATCTGGCCGACCAGGATGATCGCTCTGGGCTTGACGAGGTCGAGCTCGGCCTCGAGCCAGCGTGCGCAGTTGGCGATCCCGGCGGGTGGCGGGCGGAGGTCGCCGGTCCCGGCGCGGTTGCGGCCCGGGAAGCAGCGCATCAGCGACGCGACGTAGGTCAGGCGGCGGAACTCTTCGGCGCTGGCAAAGCCGGCGCGCACCATCCACCGGTCGAGCTCTTTGCCGGCGCGACCGGAAAACGGCCGTCGCGACACTC
This sequence comes from Candidatus Baltobacterales bacterium, assembly GCA_035533335.1. Lineage (GTDB taxonomy): Bacteria > Chloroflexota > Dormibacteria > Dormibacterales > Dormibacteraceae > DATKSS01. The sequence continues at coordinate 16,426 of DATLUC010000135.1, read as the reverse complement.
GCTCCACGGGGCCTGGCGCCTGTCCGACCAGGAAGAAAGGCGCGCCCCACGATCCCGAGAACGTGGGATTGGCCTCGGCGATGATGCCGGCGTCTGCGCAAACGGTGCATGCGCGGCATGCCGCCTGATGAGCGGCGAGGGCGGCGGGACCGCCGACCTGTGACACCGGAGGTTCGACCGCCTAGAAGACGCGGCGGAGCCGGGGGTTGGCGGCCGTGCCGGGAATGCGGCCGCGCTTGGCGATCGGCTTGCCGGCAATCTCCTTGATGTCGGCGGTGAAGGCGATCGGCGGGGCGGCGCTGATCGCCATCCCCACACCGTATGAGTCGACCGGGGCGTGCGCCGCCTCGAAATCGCGGATGCGCTGCGCGTCGAGCCCGCCGGAGATGTAGATGCCGACGTGCTCGTGGCCGGCCTGGTCGAGCCTCGCGCGCACTTCCTTCACCAGGTCGACTGTGACCTGGCCGCGTTCCTTCGGGGTGTCGAGGCGCACGCCGCGGAGCCGCTTGCCGAGCGCTTCGGCGACCCGCAGCGACTCCTCAGCCTCGTCCTTGAAAGTGTCGACGAGCACGATCCGCAGCACGTCGTCGGGCATGTGCGCGTCGAAGGCGCGCGCGGCCTGGACGGTGTCGCCGAAAACCAGGATCATCGCGTGCGGCATGGTGCCCGACGGCGCCTTCAGCCCCGCCAGCTGGGCGCCCAACGGCGTGGCGCAGCCGGCGCACCCGCCGACGACGGCCGCGTACTCCATGACCGGGCCGATGAGCGGGTGCACATGGCGCGCTCCGTAAGAGATCACGCGCTTGCCAGCGGCCGCGACGACGATCTCGTGGGCCGCGGTCGCCCAACCTGAACAGCTGGACAGCATCCCGAGCAGGGCCGTCTCGTAAACGCCGACGCGTGAGTAAGGGGCTCGCACCCGTAGCACGGTTTCGCGTTCGGTCATGGGCTCGCCCTCGGCGATCGCCCAGGCCTCGTCCCCCTTCTGGAGCACGGCCCCGAGCAGGCGCAGCGCCTCGGCGATGCCACAAAGGACTCCCGGGCGGCTCGAGAAGAAGTCCATCGCGACGACGGCGTCGACGTCGGCGGCGGCGAGGGTGTCGTGGGCCCGCTGGAAGTAGACGTCGGAAGCCGGGCCGGCGAAATAGGACAGCAGCTCTGAGCTCGGGCTCTGGGCAGTGACCTGCTTCATCGCCGTGAAAATTAACAGGCAGGGTTGTCAAGGGTTTGCCCTTGAACTAACTTCGGAGGCGGTTTGGCGTGAAAGCTTCGGGGGAGGGAAGCCACGAAATGAGGGAGGGCCCACCCTGGGGATCGGCCTTTTGGGCCGCGGCTCAGCCCCCAATAGCTCGCCAATCGGCTGCCTCCTGACTCCCGGTAACATGCCTTGTCGATGTCCGCCCCTTCGTCCCAACAGGTCCTAGCCGCGCTCGCTCAGATCCAGGATCCCGACCTCGGCCGCGACGTCGTGGCCCTCGGCATGATCAAGGAGCTCGAGGTCAGCCCGGCCGGCAGGGTCAGCTTCACGTTCGAGCTCACGACACCGGCCTGTCCCGTTCGCGACCGATTCAAGTCGCAGGCCCAAGACCTGGTCGGAGAGATCCCCGGCGTGACCGGTGTGGACGTCCGGATGACCGCGAACGTGCGGCCCGCATTCTCGCGGCCCAAGCCTTCGGAAATCCTGCCCGGCGTCAAGCAGACCATCGCGGTCGCCTCGGGCAAGGGCGGCGTCGGCAAGTCGACGGTGGCTGTCAACCTGGCGGCGGCTCTGCGCCTGAGCGGTGCGGAGGTGGGCCTGCTGGACGCCGACATCTACGGCCCTTCCGTGCCGGCGATGACCGGCTCGCGATCGGTGCCGGAGCAGATCAACGGCATGCTGCAGCCGATCGAGGCGCACGGGCTCAAGCTGATGTCGTTCGGCCACATTTACCCAGGCGACCAACCGACCATCTACCGCGGCCCCATGGTCGGCAAGGCGATCGAAGCGATGATGGTCCAGGTCGACTGGGGACGCCTCGACTACCTGGTGATCGACCTGCCCCCCGGGACCGGTGACGCGTCGTTGACCCTCGCGCAGGCCATCCCGATCACCGGCGTCGCCATCGTCTGCACGCCGCAGGACGTGGCGACGGACATCGCGATCAAGGCGCTCCAGATGTTCCGCAAGCTCAACGTGACACCACTCGGGCTCATCGAGAACATGAGCTGGTACATCTGCCCGAGCTGCGGACACCGACACGAGATCTTCAGCCACGGTGGTGCGGAGGAAGCGGCCAAGCGGCTCGGCGTTCCCTTCCTCGGCGCGGTCCCTCTGGAAGAAGGGATCCGCGAGGACGCCGACTCCGGCACCCCGGTAGTCATCTCTCGTCCCGAGTCTGCCGGCGCCAAGGCGTTCATGCACATCGCATCACAGGTGGCAGCAAGAACCTCGATCCAGTCGTTCCGCCAGCTGCCCGTCATCAACGTCCGTTAGGCGCGACACTGCAAGACCCCGATCCATTTCCGACCTCAGTTGACGTCGACCGCGCCCGCCAGGTCATGGACATCACCTGGGAGGATGGCCATCACACCGAATACTCGGGTGAGCAGCTGCGATGGGCATGCCCTTGCGCTGAATGTCGCGGTGAAGCCGGCGCGCCGGGCCGGCTCTCGCGGGTGAAAAACCTTAGCGCCGACGAGCTGCGCATCCATGACGTCACGCTCGTCGGCCAGTACGCGCTGCAGGTCGCTTTCGAAAGCGGGCATAACACCGGCATCTATACGTTCGCCCTGCTGCGCCGGCTCGCAGAGCAACCCCCGCCGTTGGCGCCGGGTCTCATTTGAGATAATCCTCGCGGCCCGTTGTCGATTTCCACGTCGCTGCCACAGATCGAGCCGTCGGACCCGCCGGTCCAGCCAATAAGGCGAAGTCCGCGCCGCCGTAACCGTTTCGGACGCCGAGGCTGGATCGCCGTCGGCTTGACGTTGCTCGTCCTTCTCGTCAGCGTGGGCACGTATCTCGCTTACGAGAACACGCTTCCGACCACGGTGACGACCAACTTCAAGAACGGACAGAAGGATGTCCCGACCGACAGCCGTATCGTGCTCGACTTCAGCCGGCCGGTCGCCATGGCCGCGGTTGAACAGGCCTTTTCCATCACGCCCACCACGGATGGGTCGATCTCGTCGGTTTCCGGCGACACGCACTACGCGTGGACGCCCAAGAAACCGCTTGCGGAGCTGACCAGCTACACCGTCGTGATGAAGCCGATCTACGACGTCGGCCATCACCGCATGAATTCGGCCACCTGGAGCTTCACCACCATCATCGTGCCGCGCATCACATCGGTGCTGGGGCCGGGCGGGACTGCCCTCACCGACGGCGCCGAGATCGACCCGGGCGCAACGTTGACGTTGAATTTCAACGACCAGATGGAGCCAGGGACGATCAAGGTCTCGATCGGAACGCAGATCGCAAGCCTGAAGTGGGCCGCGGACGACCGCAGCGCCATTGTCTCGACCGCAGGCATCCTGGCCGGCCCGATCACGCTGTCGATGGCCCCCGGCGGCCGTGATCAATCGGGACACCTGGTGCCCAGCGCTTTCGCGTTGAACACCGGCATCTACTATCACGACGCCGAGCACACGACAGCCCTCAAGTACCCGGCCCTGATCCAGATCCCCAACGACCAGGGCGCCTGGGACCAGAACGGGCTGCAGGGGGCCGGCATCGTTTTCGAGTACCTTGCCGAGGGCGGCATCACCCGCCTCACGGCGGTCTTCGACAACGCCCCGGACCTCATCGGGCCAATGCGGTCCAGCCGGTTCATCTCCTTGAAGCTCGGCCGTCACTACAAAGGCCTCCTGTTCCAGTCCGGTGAATCGCAGGCGACTCGCGCGCAAGCCGCCCAGGATCCCACCCCTCAGTTCTTCGACACGGTCGGCTACCAGTTCCGCACCAACTCGCGGTATGCCCCGGACAACTTGATGATCAAGGGCCCGCTGGTGCTGGCCGCCGAGCAGAACTACTTTTCGAGCATCCCTGCCTTCGTCATCCCGAAGGCACGGCCCGCTGTTTCTGGCGGCGCGGCGGAAACGACCTTCAGCGTCGCCGAGCACAACTCGACGTACACCTACGACCCGGTGACCGGCACCTACCAGAAAAGCGAGCAGGGGCACTCCTATTCAGATGTGGGCTTGCGGCAGCCCCTGCGCATGTCCATGGTCGTCACGCTGCACACGCGCGAGACGCTGCTCGACATCGGAGACGGCCACGGCTCATACATCCATGACTACGACCTCGACACCAACGGCGCGATCGACGTGTACTACCTGGGCCAGCACTACACGGGGACGTGGGCATCCACCGACAGCCACGGCCCCCTTGCCTTCACCGTCAACGGCCAGCCGCTGAGCCTACCTCCGGGACTGGTCTGGATCGACGTAACGCAGTAGCGCCAGCGCTACGGCGGTGACCGGTTCGTCCGCCATCTCCTCGTGGAGCGCGCGAGCCTCACGAAGTGGTGACCGTGGTTGGCAGGATTCGCGGTGGCCAACACGACGGAGGCGGCCTACACGAGCGGGACCGATGCCGCCTACGCGCGAGCTGCGTCCTTCAACGACGAGACGTAGGCCGAAGCTGCGACGGCCGCCGTCGTGCCATCGCCCACCGCGGTTGCGATCTGCTTGGTCAACTGCGCCCGCACATCGCCGACGGCCCAGATGCCCTCGACCGAGGTCTGCATCTTGCTGTCGGTGACGATGTAGCCGCCTGCGTCGTGATTCACGTGCACCTTGAACAGGCCGGAGTTCGGCACGAAACCGATGAAGATGAAAACGCCACCGACCGCGAGCTCCTTGGGCTGCCCATGCTGCTCATAGCGCACGACGCGGACCTTCTCGTCGCCTCCGATCTCCTTGACCTGGGCGTCGAAGATGAACTCCATCTTCGGGTTCGCTCGCGCGCGTTCGACCAGGATCGGCTGCGCGCGGAGCTCGCTGCGGCGATGCACGATGTAGACCTTTGAGGCGTAGCGCGTGAGGAACTCGCCTTCTTCGACGGCCGCGTCGCCACCGCCGACGACAGCCAGCTCCTGGCCCTTGAAGAACGCGCCGTCACAGACGGCGCAGTAGCTGACGCCGCGACCCCAGTACTCCTTCTCGCCTGGCACGTCGAGGTATCGAGGCAGTCCGCCGGCGGCCATGATCACCGCGGGCGCCCGAAGCTCCTCGCCCGACTCGAGGCGCACCACCCTCGTGGTTCCCTCGACGTCGATCTCCTTGACCGGCTCGAAGTCGCGGACCTCGACCCCGAATTTGCGCGCGTGGTCGCCCATCTTCACGGCCAGCTCGGAACCCAGGATCGACTCGATGCCTGGGTAATCCTCGATCAGCTCTGTGTTCAGCAGCTGGCCCCCCAGGGGGCCCCGGTCGACCACCACGGTGCGAAGGTTCATGCGCGCCGTGTAAAGGCCGGCCGCCAGCCCCGCCGGGCCGCCTCCGACTATGACCACGTCGTGCTCGCTCATTGCATCAATTGGAAGTGTGGGAGGAGGGCTCCGTATTCCTGCACGGCGTTAGCCGTTCTTGAACTGCGCCCCGTAGCCGCCCCGCGGCGTCTGGCAGGTGATGTTGTCGAACGGGCAGCCGATGGAGCAGGCGCCGCACTCGATGCAGTTGCCGAAGCTGACGAGGTTCTTCTGCTGCTCCTGGTTCCACTCGTAGACGCCCGCCGGGCAGAAGTGGTTGCAGTACTTGCCCTTGCACTTGGTGCCGCAGACGGCCTGGTCGACGACCTCGATATGGGCGTGCCCTGAGTCCTCGTTGTACTTGACGGTGAACAGCTTGTCGGTGAGCTTTTCCATCAGCCTGCCCCGAACCGCTCCCACACCCGGCACATCAACCGCACGGTATTGATGTAGTCCGCCGCGTGGATGTTCTCGTTGGGCGCATGGATCCGGTTGTCGGGACGGCCGACGCCCACCGGCAGCACCGTCGGCACGCCGAGGTCGGCGACCACCGGGTGCATCGGGCCGGTGGCGGGCATGAACGGCCAAAGGATCGGCTCGCCATACATCTCGCCTACGCACTCGATGACGCTTTTCGCCACCGCCGAGGCAGGGTCGGAGCGTGCAGGCTTCTCGCCTTCACCGGCCAGGATCTCGACCTTCTCGAACCCGTTGCGATCCAGGTGCTTTCGCAACAGTTCCAGGACATCATGAGGATCCTGGTCCGGGATGAGCCGGAAGTCGAGCTTGGCGGTCGCCTCGGCCGGGAGGACGGTCTTTGAACCCGGACCCTGATAACCAGTCGTGATGCCCGCCACGTTGCACGTGGGCAAGAAGAGCAGCTGCTCGATGACTCGCTCCGCCCGTGGCTCTCGAACGAGGCGCTCGAACCCCACGAGCTGCTTGCGCTTGTCGACCTCGGGGTCGATCCTCTCCATCATCCGGCGGTCACCCTCGGTTGGCTTGACGGCCCGGTCATAGAACCCGTCGATCTTGATGTTCATGTCCTGGTCGCGCAGGCTGGCCAGGGCGCCGACGAGGTACATCGCGGCGGACGGGTAGATGGATGCGAAGCCCGAATGCTGGTCGAAGTCGAGCATCTTGACTCGCAAGGTGACGTACAGGAGGCCGCGACACCCGAACTGGATGGTGGGGCGCCCGGCGTCGTCGAAGGACGTACCGGACTCCCACAGGCAGCCATCCGCATGCAGCTTGTCGGCGTGGTCGTGAGCGATCTTCTCAAACGACTTCGAGCCGATCTCCTCTTCCCCCTCGACCAGGAACCTCAGGGTGACCGGCACCTCGCCAAGCTCTTTCAGCGTCTCGAGCGCATGGATGCGCGCCATCACGTCCGACTTGTCGTCGGCGACGCCCCGCGCGATGATGCGGCCGTCCTTCTCGAGCGGCTCGAAAGGCGGCGAATCCCACAGGTCGATCGGGTCGACCGGCTGGACGTCGTAGTGCTGGTACAGCAGGAGCCTGCGCTTGCCGGCACCCGGGACCTCGGCGTAGAGCGCCGGCATCCCGCCCGCGGAGAAAGTCTCCACGCGGTCGGTGAACCGAGCGAGGCGATGAGCCAGCCAGTCTCGCGCCGGGGTGATGGCTGCCTCGCCGTGGTTGGAGATGCTCGGGAAGGAGCACAGCTCTTTCAGGTCTTCGACGAACCGCCGTGAGTGCTTTTCGATGTACGCGTCGACCGCGCTAGTCGAGATCACGATGCCATCGTAACCTTGTCCAATGTCCGAAGAGTCGGCGCCGGTCGGGGCGGAATTCCACTTCTCGCCGCGTCCCAACCGCGCCGGCGAGATTCGCTGGCAGGCCTGGTCGGCCGGCGCTTTCGACCTCGCCAGGCGAACCGGCCGGCCCATCCTGCTGTCGATCTCGGCGGTCTGGTGCCACTGGTGCCACGTCATGGACGAGACCAGCTACTCCCACCCGGGTGTCATCGACCTCATCAACCGCGAGTACGTCCCGATCCGCGTCGACAACGACGTGCGGCCCGACATCAACCAGCGCTACAACATGGGCGGCTGGCCGACGACCGCCTTCCTCACCCCATCGGGCGACATCCTGACCGGGGCCACGTACATGCCGCCTGACCAGATGGCGGACGCCCTCGCGCGGGTGGCCGCCTACTACCACGCCAACCAGGCCGAGATCGCGAGCAAGGCACTCGAAGGACGCCGGCGAGCAGCCCTGGGGGTCTCGCGCAGCGCAGGAGAGCTCGATTCGACATCGGTCGACGCGGTCCTCGGTGCGGTGACGTCGGCCTACGACCCCCACTACGGCGGCTTCGGCAATTCGCCCAAGTTTCCCCAGACCGACGCCATCCTCCTCCTGCTCGAGCAAGCGCAGCTGCGTGGCGACAGCGCCCTCGCGCAGATGGCGGCCAACACCCTGGAGCACATGGCCCGCGGCGGCACGTACGACCACGTCGAAGGCGGCTTCTTCCGGTACTCCACGACGCAGGACTGGAGCGTCCCGCACTTCGAAAAGATGCTCGAGGACCATGCCGGCCTGGTCGATGCGCTTGCTCTGGCGGGCATGTCCGGAGTCCTCGACACGACGACGGGATACCTCGAGCTGGTCCTGCGCAATCCGGAATCCGGCCTCTACGCCGGAAGCCAGGACGCCGACGAGGACTACTACTCGATGGACGGCGGCCGGCGCGCGCAAGCGCAGGCGCCGTTCGTGGACCGTCGCGTGTACACGTCGTGGAACGCGGCTCTCGCCATCGCCTACCTCGACGCCGCTCTTCGGCTCGACCGACCTTACCTGCGCGAGCGAGCCGGCGCCCTTCTGGAGCGGCTGTTTGAGGGCGCGTATCGCGACGGTGAGGGCATGACGCACGCGGAGGGCGTCGGCGGCCAGTTGGCCGACCAGGTCTGGTCGATGTGGGCCGCAGTGCGCGCCCACCAGCACGGCCTGGGCGAACGGTGGCTATCCGTCGCGATCGATCTCGCGGCGCATATCGAAGAGAGCTATGGCGATCGCGAGCTGGGCGGTTACTTCGATCGCGCCGGGGACGAGGAGCTCGGCCGGCTGGGAGACCGCATCAAGCCGCTGGTCGAAAATTCCATCGCGGCAATGGCGTTGATGGAGATCGACACTCTGACCGGCGATCCGTCCTCCCCGTACCGTGACCGGGCGCGGCGCGCGTTGGAGTCGATCGCTGCCCTGCCGCGGCAGTACGGCCTGATGGCCGCGGTGTTCGCTCGAGCGCTCGACCGAATCGATCACTCGGTCAAGGTCACGACCAAGAACGTCGAGCTCGCTCGCGCTGCGGTCCTCGCGCATCCCTACGCGGTGATCGATCCTGCCGGAGACGGTCGCGCCGTCGTGTGCGTCGGGACCATATGCTTGGCCCCGGTGACCACGCCCGATGCGGTTGCACAGGCCCTGAAAGAAGCTTCGACCGCGCGTGCCTGAGCCGGGCGCGCGCTGGGCGCTCGCTTGACCGAGACCCGGCGCCATTTCAGCCGGCGTGTCGATCGGGCCCTCGACAACCCCAACCTGCAGAGGGCGCTCGTCGAGGCGATGACTGGGCTGCGCGAACGCAGGAACAAGGCGTTCGAGAGCTATGACTTCGAAAAAGGCCGCGCCGACCTCAAGGCGCGGCGCAAGGCCAACCTCGAGCATCTGCCCGAGCTTGTGGAGCAGTTCAAGCAACGCCTCGAGGCGGTCGGCGGAAAGGTCCATTTCGCGAAGGACGCGGCCGAGGCGCGCGACATCATCGGGCAGATCTGCTGGAACGCGGGGAGCGGCCGTCAGTCGCGCGAGCGGATGGTGGTGACCAAGGTCAAATCGATGGCCGCCGAGGAGATCGAGCTCAATCCCTACCTCGAGGGGCTGGGCATGGAGGTGGTCGAGACCGATCTCGGAGAGCGGATGGTGCAGCTGACCCACACCCATCCCTCCCACCTCATCGCGCCGGCGATCCATCTGACCAAGGAGGACGCGGCACGCGTGTTTGGGACCGAGGCCACCGTCGAGGCGATCCAGCTGCATGCGCGCGAATCGCTGCGCCAGAAGTTCATCGATGCGACGGTCGGGATCAGCGGCGCGAACATGGCGATCGCCGAGACGGGCACGGTGGTCATCGTCACCAACGAGGGCAACGCCGACCTCACGACCACGCTGCCTCCGGTGCACATTGCGCTGTTCGGAATCGACAAGGTGGTCGCGACCCTCGACGATGCAGTGGCCGTGCTTCGCATGCTGCCGCGCAGCGGCACCGGGCAGGTGATGAGCAGCTACGTCAACTGGATCACAGGACCGTCGCGCTCGGCCGACATCGAGCAGTCGCTGACGATCGGCGTCCACGGGCCACGCGAGATGCACTGCGTGATCCTCGACAACGGCCGTGAGACGATGCGCCAAGACCCGATCTTTCGCGATGCCCTCACCTGCATCAGGTGCGGCGCCTGCTCCAACGCCTGTCCGCCATTCATGGCGGTCAGCGGGCACCAGTTCGGCTACATCTACAACGGACCGATCGGCCTCGTGCTCACGCCGTTCCACCACGGCCTGGACGCCGCGGACCTTCCCAACACGCTGTGCACGCAGTGCAATGCCTGCCAGGACATCTGTCCGGTCGACATCCCGCTGCCACGACAGATCCTCGAGCACCGGCGCTCCGGTCGCAAATCTCTGCGTAAGCGGGCGGCCCTCGGGATCTGGGAACGACCCGAGCTGGCCGACCGCCTCATGCGCACCGCGGCCCCCTTCAGCAGCCTGGTACCCGGGACGCCTCGGCTGGCGCGCGTACCGTATCGCGATCGCGTGGCGGCGAGCGAGGTGGACGGCGAGCCACTCACGATCTTCGCCTCGTGCATGGTCGACCGCATGCTGCCGCAGGCGGCGGTGGCGCTGGAGCGGATCGCAACCGCGGCGGGATTCAAGGTTGGATTTCCCAAGGGTCAGTGGTGCTGCGGCCTGGTCTCGGCCAATGCGGGAGATTTCCGCGGCGCCGGCAAGCTGAACACAGACCTCCAGGCCAGCCTTCGAGATTCCAAGGGTTTGATCGTGACGCCCTCGGCGTCGTGCTTCGGCGCGTTCACCATCGACGCCTCCGAGTGGGGAGTCAGGACCGAGGCTTCGATCACGGAGCGCTTCCGAGACTCGACGCGCTTTGCCCTCCAGTTGCTGGAGGCCAATCCCGGCCTGGTCGACGGCGAGCCCATGAGCCTCAAGATCGCCTACCACGACTCGTGCCAGTCGCTGCGACAGCTTGGCCTCAAGTCCGAGCCTCGACGACTCCTGGAGCTCGCCGGGTACGACGTCGTAGACCTTCCCGACATTGCCAACTGCTGCGGGTTTGGCGGCACCTTCAGCCTGGAGTGGCCCCGCGTGGCGGACCGGCTGGCCCAGTGGAAGCTCGACGCCATCGCCAAGACAGGCTGTGCCGTGGTCGCCTCCGACAACCCCGGCTGCCTCGTCCACATCGAGGCCGCCGCCCGGCGCAGGGGCCTCAAGCTGCGGGTCGCCCACGTGCTGGAGCTGGTGGCGGAGCATCTTGCTTAACGGCCCACTCGGTACGCTTATCAATTCGTGAAGATCAGCCTCGTCTCGACACCCGCCGCAGAGCTCACGGTCGATGCCCTCGCCGTCCCCGTGTCCACGGGCCAGCGGCTCGCGGGGCCGGCGCTCGACCTCGATCGCGCGATGGGCGGGGTGCTGTCAGAGCTGGTCGCCAACGCCGAGTTCCGCGGCCGTCTTCACGAGGTCCTGCCGATTCCGTCCCCCAAGGGCATCGCTCCCCGGCGCGTCGTCCTTTACGGGGTGGGCGCGCTCCACGACCTGGACGGCCAGCGCTTGCGCTCCGCGCACCACGAGCTGATCCGGGCTTCGCGGACGTACGGCTACAAGCGCATCGGGCTGCTGCGCACCGACCCGCTCGGCCCGGACACCCTCAAAGGCGTGGTCGAGGGCTGCGTCATGGGTTCGTTCGAGCGGCGCTCCCGGCAGACCGGCGCCCATCCCGAGCGGCGCGAGATCGTCGAGCTGGTCCTGATTGGGTTCGGCGCCGGGCGCGAGCGCGAGGTCGTCGCGGCGCAGGAGAACGGTGAAGCCACCAACAAAGCCCGCGAGTGGCAGAACGCCCCACCGAACGAGCTGACCCCGGAGGCGCTGGGCCAGGAGGCTCTGCGGATCGCGCAACGGCACCATCTCGAGGTCGAGGTGCTCGGGCCTGACGAGCTTCGCGCCGGCGGTTACAACCTCTTGCTGGGCGTGGCGTCGGGCTCAGCCAGGCCCCCGCGGCTGATCCGGCTCCGACATCGTGGTGGCCAGGAGCCCGGGGTGCCGGTGCCGGCCGGGACGCCGGTGCTGGCCCTGGTCGGAAAGGGCATCACCTTCGACTCCGGGGGCATCTCCTTGAAGAAGCCCGAGCACATGAGCCTCATGAAGGCGGACATGGCCGGCGCGGCGGCGGTGCTCGCCGCCATGGACGTCATCGCCGGCCGCAAGGTTCCGCTGGACGTCATGGCGGTCGTCGCCGCCACCGAGAACATGCCGGGATCCGCGGCCCAGCGCCCTGGAGACGTCCTGGTCAGCGCCGACGGCAAGACAGTCGAGATCCTCAACACCGACGCCGAAGGTCGCCTCGTGCTGGCCGATGCTCTGACCCACGCGCTTCGCAACGGAGCGACCCACATCATCGACCTCGCGACTCTGACCGGCGCCGCCACCGTCGCCATCGGGCACGGCGCGACCGCGGCCGTCAGCAACGACGACGCCTTCTGGTCCGTGGTCGACCAGGCGTCGCGCGAAGCGGGCGACCGGGTCTGGCGCCTCCCGATCTATGCGGACTACCGGATCCTGCTCCGGAGCCAGATCGCAGATCTGCGCAACGCCGAATACGGCGAGGCCGGCGCGATCCTCGGTGGCATGTTCATCGGCGAGTTCGCGGGCGGAAAGCCATGGGCCCACCTCGACATCGCCGCGTCGAGCTGGAACATGAACAGCGAGCTGACCACCGTGCTGCGCGGGCCGAGCGGCGCGGGCACGCGGCTGTGCATCGAGCTGGCGGAACTCATGTCGGGCGCGGAGCGTTAGGCATTCGTGTCCATCCTCGAGACGATCCACTCTCCCGCCGACCTCAAGGCGCTCGACCAACCGAAGCTGGATGCGCTCGCGGACGAGGTCCGAGCCTTCCTGGTCGAGCAGACGTCGAAGACCGGCGGCCACCTCTCGCCGAATCTTGGGGTGGTCGAGCTGACCTTCGCGCTTCATCGCGTCTTCGACAGCCCCAAGGATGCGATCGTGTGGGATACCGGCCACCAGGCATACGTGCACAAGCTCGTGACCGGCCGGGCCAAGGATTTCGCTACGCTGCGCCAGGGCGGCGGCCTGTCGGGCTACCCGTCGCGCAAGGAGTCCAAGCACGACCTGGTCGAGAACAGCCACGCCTCGACGTCGCTGAGCTATGCCCTCGGCATCGCCGAGGCCAGGCTCCGCAAGAAGGTCGGCGGGTTTGTGATCGCGGTGATCGGCGACGGCGCGCTCACCGGGGGGATGGCTTACGAGGCGCTGAACCAGATCGCGCACCTGCAGCCGCCGAACCTGATCATCGTCATCAACGACAACGGTCGCTCCTACGCGCCGACGGTGGGCGGCCTGGCGCGTCACCTTTCTCAGTTGCGCGTAGATCCTCGCTATGAGCGCATCAAGGACGACATCTCCCGGTTGCTGCGCGACCTGCCCCTGGTCGGCGCGACCGCCGACCAGGCCGCATATCGAGTGAAAGAAGGCCTCAAGCAGCTGTTGCAGCCCTCGACGATCTTCGAGAGCCTTGGCATCAAGTACGCGGGAATCGTCAACGGCCACGACGAGCCCGCGCTCGAGGAGGTGCTTTCGCGCGCCAAGCGTCTCCGCGAACCGGTCGTCGTGCACGTGATCACGGAGAAAGGCCACGGCTACTCGCCGGCAGTCGAGGACGAGGTCGACAAGCTGCACGGAGTCCCCGCGTTCGATCCACTCACCGGGCGGCCCCGCTCGACCGAGCTCAAGTACACCGACGTTTTCGGCGAGGCTCTCATGAGCGCGGCGGCGAAGCGGCCGGAAGTATGCGCGATCACGGCGGCGATGGCTTCGTCGACCGGCCTCTTGAACTTTGCCAAAGAATTCCCCGACCGGTTCTTCGACGTCGGGATCTGCGAGCAGCACGCCGTCACATTCGCGGCCGGCCTCGCCATGGCTGGGATGCATCCGGTGGTGTGCATCTATTCGACCTTCCTCGCCCGCGCCTTTGACCAGACGATCATGGACGTGGCGCTGCACAAGCTCCCGGTGGTATTCATCATCGACCGCGCCGGCGTGACGGGCCCGGATGGAGCGTCCCACCACGGGATCTTCGATCTCTCCTACCTCCGCCTGATCCCCAACCTCAAGATCGCCGCGCCGGCCGACGCCACCGAGCTGTGCGCACTGCTGGAGACGGCCCTCGCCGCGGACGGTCCGATCGCCATCCGCTTCCCGAGCGGCCAGGTCCCAGCCACCCCCGATCTTCCGGTCGAGCCGCTTCCAATCGGACGATGGGAGGAGCTTCGCAAAGGCTCAGACGTGGTCATCTTCGCCGTCGGACGAATGGTGGGAATCGCCCTCGAGGCCGCGGAGCGACTCCAGATGCAGAAGGTCTCGTGTGCCGTGGTCAACGCTAGGTGGGTCAAGCCTGTCGATCCGCGCATCGTGGGTTGGGCTCGCAGCCACCCGGTGGTGGTGACGGTCGAGGACAACGTCGGGGCCGGCGGATTCGGCGGCGCGGTGCTCGAGACGTTGGCGCCCCAAGGGCTGGCGGGCAGGGTCCGCACGATCGCGCTGCCTGACGAGTTCCTGCCGCAGGGCAAGGGCTCGGACATCATGCGGGACAAAGGCCTGGACGCCGCCGGGATTGCAAAGACGGTTTTTGAGGCGGTCAGGAGTCGGATCGCGACCGAGAGGACCGACTCCTAGAGTTTCTTGCGGCCGGCGAACCCCTCGCCGATGTGGTGCCAGTGCTCGACCTTCTCTTCGCCTAGCTTCCAGCACAGCTCAACGAGCTCGCCGTCGCGGTACGAAGGAAAGTCGATCAGTCCCTCGAGCGGGCCTTTGAGCTGGATGCCCAAGCCGTTGAGGCTGGCGACGGCCTTGAGGAGCTCGAGCTCGGCCCCGCCCACGGCGTCCCGGGCCTGTTGGTGGCGGTCGCGGTCCTCGGCGCTAGCGGCGGCCCTTTTGGAGTCGTATTCCGCGATCCTCGCCTGGTCTTCAAGCTCGGGCAGCATCGCCGAGAGCTCCGCGATCTGGGCCACGATCCGCCGCACGCGTGGCAGCTCCTTGTTGGCCTCCTCGACGGTGTAGGTGCGAAGCCTCTGCACGAGATCAACGATAGCCGCAATGGCCGCACGCGGGCCCGTCACAGGCACCAGACTTCCGAGCATGGAAATGGCGGAAATGAGGCTGCGCGTCGACAGCGCCCGGGTCGGGCGGCTGGCCACCTCCGGACCCAACGGGCGGCCGCATGTCGTGCCGGTCTGCTTCGCCCTCAATGGAGAGACGATCTACTTCGCCGTCGACGCGAAACCGAAGCGCACCCGTGCCCTCAAGCGTCTCGGCAACATCGCGGCCAACCCGGCGGTGTCGCTCCTGGTCGATCACTACGAGGACGACTGGGCGAAGCTCTGGTGGGTGCGGATGGACGGCCACGCCCGCCTGGTCGCTGACGGCGCCGAATCCGACAGGGCGATCGAGCTGCTCGCTGCCAGGTATGCGACATACAGGACCTCCCGGCCCGCGGGCCCAGTGGTCGCCATCGGGGTCGACCGGTGGACCGGTTGGACCGGCGCCTGAGATCACGTGGCCAGGAGCTCTGGCTGAGCCTGCTGCACCGGGTACGGGAGAGCTCTCGCGCCGATTTCGGCGTTGTCGAGCGGATAAGGCCCGAATGACCGCCCGCCGACCGTGGCCGTCCAGCTGACCGCGTACCGCACCAGCGCCGTCACGTTGTAGCCGGCCTGGTCGTGTGACTGATACATGTGCGTCACGGGAGACTCCTGCGGATACTCGATCCCGAAACCGGACGGTGCGGCGATGCGCGACGTCACGCCGTCCCCGAAGCTCCAATCCACCTCGACCGGGGTGGCCGTCAGGGCGTACCTCGTCCCGTTGGCGAGCTCGCTGACGGCCATGCCGGACGGCGCCGGGGCGAGCCAGAACCACGTGTCCAGACCAACCAGGCCGGTCTCCGCGGGATTCGCCCTCACCTGCGGTGCGACGCGTTGCCACGTGGGCATCGGCGGTGGCGGGAGCGGTCCGGCGCACTGGACCACGTCCGGCGTCGAGTTCTGCAGTTGGTCGACCGCCTGGACGTGAACGCAGGCGGTCTCGCCAGCCTGCATGCCATCCAGCTCCAGGACACGAGGAGCGCTTGTCCACGCGAGCTGCAGCTGGCCCGGCCGGCCGTCGATCGTGAGCCACGACACGTAGTGATCCATGCCGGAGATGAAGTAGTCCTGGCCGGCGCCGTCCCCGCGGTCGCTCACAGCGGCCCAGGTGAACGCGACCGAGGTCGGGGTCACGGCCGAAACGTAGGGCTGCGGCGGAAAGGGCGGCACCGCATCGACGTAGATGTCGACGACCGGAAACCCGTACTGGTCGGCCATGTACGGGGGCGGCGACGCGCCATCGCGCGCGCCGAAGCCGCACTGCCCGCCGAAAGTCCAGTTGTAATAGGCGATGTACTCCTTGCAATACACCCGACTGGATATACAGCCCACGGAGTAAACCAGCGCTAAACCTATGATGATGATAGGATTGGCGTATGTCCACCCGCATTCCAGCCGCCGTCTTACGCCGCGACCTCGGCGCCATCGCCGCTTCACAGGCTGGCTACTTCACGGTTGATCAGGCTCTCGGCGCCGGCTACGAGGACGCCAACTTTGGCCACCATCTGGGGATGGGCTCGT
>DATLUC010000134.1:0-10159 GCA_035533335.1 Candidatus Baltobacterales bacterium | reverse complement strand
CGAGATGTTCCTCGTCCAGGTCCTGGGCTACAGCTGGGACGAGGTCCACGACGAGGCGGAACGGCTGGAGCACGTCATCTCGGAGCGGATGGAGCAGCGCATCTTCGAGCTGCTCGGCCGGCCCGAGCTCGACCCGCACGGGCACGCGATCCCGACCTTGACCGGCAAGGTGCGCCCGGTCAGCAACCGCCCCTTGAGCGAGTGCCGGGCGGGCGAGAAGGTCGTCGTGCAGGGTGTATCGGACGATGACGCCGGCAAGCTCCGCGAGCTGGACCGCCGGGGCCTGCTGCCCGGCACGCGCATCGATGTGGTGGCCGAGAGCAAGTTCGAGGGCCCGATCGAGGTGCGGATCAAGGGGCGCCGCGACTCGCTCCCGCTGGGCCTTGCGCGAGCCCTCTTCGTCGCCGTGGCGCGCTGATGGCGATCGAGGCCGTCAAGGCGGTGGCGGCGAAGAAGCCATCCCAGGTGCTGGGGGTGGAAGATGCGCTGCCCGGCGAGCTGAGGGTCCTACGTGCCGCCGAACGATCACTGACCGGCGAGCGGCGTGGCCTGCGCGCACTGGCGCCGTTCCTCGGGCCGGCCTTCATCGCCGCTGTCGCATACGTCGACCCGGGCAACTTCGCCACCAACATGGCGGGCGGCTCGCAGTTCGGCTACATGCTGCTGTGGGTGGTCCTGGCCGCCAACCTGATGGCGATGCTGATCCAGTCGATGAGCGCGAAGCTCGGCATCGCCACCGGGCGCAGCCTGCCCGAGCTCTGCCGGGAGCATTTCCCGCAGCCTGTGGTGGTTTTCCTGTGGATCCAGGCCGAGCTCGTCGCCATGGCGACCGACCTCGCGGAGTTCGTCGGCGCTGCGGTCGGGATCTACCTGGTGTTCGGCATCCCCCTCTTCCTCTCAGGGCTGCTCACGGGGCTGGTCGCCTTCTCGATCCTCGCGCTCCAGGCCTGGGGTTTCCGGCGACTGGAGGCCACGATCGCCGGACTGGTCGGACTGATCGTGATCGCGTTCGGCCTCGAGGTCTTTCGAGCCGATCCTTCATGGGGCAGCGTTGCCGCGAGCACTTTCGTTCCGCACCTGGACGGCAGCGCTTCCGTTCTTCTCGCAGTAGGCATCATCGGCGCCACCGTCATGCCTCATGTGATCTATTTGCACTCCGCCCTGACCCAAAAGCGGATCGTCGGCTCCAACCCCGGCGCGCGGATCAAGATCTTCCGGTTCGAGCTCATCGACGTCGTCATCGCGATGGGCATCGCGGGTGTGATCAACATGGCGATGCTCACCACCGCGGCCGCGGTCTTCCACTCGCGCGGCTTGACCGGCGAGGGCAGCGACCTCACGGTCGTTTACCACGCGCTCGACCACTACCTCGGCGCGCACAGCGGGCTGATATTCGGCGTCGCGCTCCTCGCCTCCGGCATCTCGTCATCATCCGTCGGCACGCTCGCCGGGCAGGTGGTGATGCAGGGCTTCATCCACCGTCAGATCTCGATCTTCCTTCGCCGCGCGATCACGATGGTCCCGGCAATGATCGTGATCGGCATCCACTTCGACCCCTCCCGTGCGCTGGTCCTCAGCCAGGTCTTCCTGTCGTTCGGGATCCCCTTCGCGCTGATCCCGCTGGTGATGTTCTGCCGCAACCCCAAGGTCATGGGCACCCTGGTCAACCGCCGCGTCACCAACTGGGCCGCGTACAGCGTCGCGGGCGTGATCATCGGGCTGAACGTCTTCCTCCTGTATCAGACGTTCGTCCCGACCGCCTAAGCTCAGCTCGTGAAGCTCGGCGTTTCGGTCGGATACTGGGGCTTCGGCCTCACCGCCGCCGGCCAGCTCGAAATCGCCCAGGCCGCGGAGCGCCTCGGCTACGACTCGGTATGGGCGGCCGAGGCCTATGGCTCCGATGCTGCGACGGTGCTGGCGTGGCTGGCGGCCGGCACTTCGCGCATCAAGCTCGGATCCGGCATCTTCCAGATCCCGGCGCGGAGCGCCGCCATGACCGCGATGACGGCCGCGACTATCGACAACCTCTCGGGCGGCCGCATGCTGCTCGGCCTGGGCACCTCGGGACCGCAGGTCTCGGAGGGGTGGCACGGGGTTCGTTTTGCGAAGCAGGTCCAGCGCACCCGTGAGTACGTGGCCGTGGTGCGCATGGCGCTGGCGCACCAGAAGGTCGAGTTCCACGGCGAGACCATGGAGCTGCCGCTGCCAGACGGGCCGGGCAAGGTGCTCAAGCTGACCGTCCGGCCGGTCCAGGACCGCATCCCGATCTATCTCGCCGTGCTCGGGCCCAAGAACGTGGCGCTGGCCGGCGAGATCGCTGACGGGTGGCTGCCCGTCTTCTTCTCGCCGGAGCACACAGCCGCGTTGCGGGTGCCACTGGAGGAAGGTGCCGCGCGCGCCGGCCGCACGCTCGAGGGATTCCGCATCTGTCCGAACGTCAACGTGATGATCGGAGAGGACGAGGACGTCGCCCGCAACGCCATGCGTCCCGTGCTCGCTCTCTACGTCGGGGGGATGGGTTCTCGAGAGCAGAACTTCTACAACCGTCTGGTCTCGTCGTACGGATTCGAGCGCGAGGCCCAGCAGGTGCAGGAGCTGTACCTGGCGGGGCGCAAGAACGAGGCCATGCTCGCGCTGCCCGACGATTTGATCGACGCGGTGAGCATCGCCGGCAAGCCGGAGCGAGCACGACAGAAGCTGAGGGCGTTTCGCGATGCCGGGGTCGAGACCCTCATCGTGTCGCCGATGGCTTTCGACAACGAAGAGCGCAAAGAGCAGCTGCGCCTGGTCGCGGAGCTCGCCGATGAGCAGTAACCAGCCGCCGCCGCTCGTCGACTACAACCTTTTCGACTCCGACCTTCCGCTGAGCGAGTCGCTGGAGCGAGAGGGCGCATCGTGGGCCCAGGACATGGTGCACGAGCTTGGCGAGCTCGCCGGCACCCAGCAGGCGATCGACTGGGGATTCCAGGCGAACGACAACCCGCCCCTGCTGCGCACACACGACCGGTTCGGCAACCGGGTCGACGAGGTCGAGTTCCATCCTGCCTGGCACGAGCTGATGAAGGTCGCCGTCGGGCACGGTCTGCACGCTCTGCCGTGGCGCGAGCCGCGTCCGGGTGCGCATGCGGCGCGCGCGGCCGCCTTCTACGTCTGGTCGCAGGTCGAGGGCGGCCATGGCTGCCCGGTCTCGATGACGTACGCGGTCATCCCCGCGTTGCGCAAGCAGCCGGCCGTCGCCGCGCAGTGGGAACCGCTCGTCACGACGCTCGAATACGACCCGGGTCTGCGGCCGGCCCCGACCAAGCGCGGAGTGCTTTTCGGAATGGCGATGACGGAGCGCCAGGGTGGGTCTGACGTCCGCACCAACACCACGCGCGCAGAGCCCATCGGGCAGGACGGGGCCTACCGGCTGAGCGGTCAGAAATGGTTTTGCTCGGCTCCCATGTGTGACGCGTTCCTGGTCCTTGCACAGGCACCGGGCGGTCTGTCGTGTTTCCTGCTGCCGCGCGTCCTACCCGATGGCACCCGCAACGGCTTTCACATCGAGCGCCTGAAGTCCAAGCTCGGCAACCGCTCTAACGCGTCGGCCGAGGTTGCGCTGGACAACGCATGGGCGGTGATGATCGGCGAGGAGGGAAGAGGGGTCCGGACCATCATCGACATGGTCAACCACACCCGGTTGGACTGCGTGATCGGTTCCGCCTCGCTCATGAGGCAGGCGGTCGCCCAGTCGACGCACCACACCGCGCACCGGTCGGCTTTTGGCCGGGTCCTGAGCCAGCAGCCGCTGATGATGAACGTGCTGGCGGACCTGGCGATCGAGTCGGAGGCGGCGACCGTGATGATGATGCGGCTGGCCGGCGCCTTCGACCGCTCAACCGACCCGGCGGAAGCGCACTTCCGGAGACTGGCTGTGGCAGTCGCCAAGTTCTGGACCTGCAAGCGGGCCATCGCCGTGGTCGCGGAGGCGCTTGAGTGCCACGGCGGTAACGGCTACGTCGAGGAGTCGATCCTGCCCCGCCTGTATCGCGAGGCCCCGGTCAACTCGATCTGGGAGGGATCGGGCAACGTCAATGCGCTCGACGTGCTCCGCGCCATGCGCAAGGAGCCGGACTCGGTGTCGGCGTTCTTCGCGGAGGTCGAATCGGCCCAGGGCGCGGACCAGCGGCTGGACCGCTCGATCAGTGCTCTGAAGAAAGACCTCGCCGACACGGATGAGATCGAAGCCCGCGCCCGACACCTGGTCGAGAGGATGGCCGTCGTGCTGCAGGCGTCGCTCCTCGTGCGCCACGGCGATCCGGACGTCGCGGACCTCTTCTGCGGGTCACGTCTGGGCGGCGAGGGCAGTCTTTCGTTCGGCACCCTCAGGCCGAGCCGCAAGTTCGAATCGGTCATCGAGCGGCACCGGCCCGCGTTGTAAGTAGACGTGTTGGACTCGAAGACGATCGCCCAAGCTTGGCGTGATTCCGCGGTCGCGAACGTTCCGCCGAGCGAGCTCGTGCTCATCACCGACTTTGACGGCACGCTGTCCGACGTGGTGCCTGACCCGGCCCAAGCGGTGGCCCGGCCCGAGTCGTTAGATGCTCTGCGCCGGCTCGTCCAGGTCCTGGCGGACGTGATCGTCCTGAGCAGCCGGGCACCTTCCGAGCTCGAGGCCCTGGTTCCGATCTCCGGGGTCAGGCTCATCGGCGACAGCGGGCTCGCGCTGCCCCGGCATGCCCATAAGCTGGCGCTCGACCACTTCAACCACGACGTCTCCAGGCTGCTGGAACGAACCCCCGGGGCGTGGCTCGAGGCCAAGCCAGCCAGCAGCGCGGTCCATTTCCGAAAGGCGGACATCACCGGAGAGGAGATGATCGCGCTGTTGAAGCCCCTGCTCGACGGCGGCCGGCTGGCCGGTGCCCTCGGGCGCAAGGTGGTCGAGGTCCATGCGCCCAAGGCGGGGAAGGGGAGCGCGCTGGCGGCCCTGCTGCCGGCGGTCGATCCTGCCGCGGTGGTGTGCCTGGGCGATGACGAGAACGACCGCTCGATGTTCGAGTACGTCCGCAGCCTGGACTATCCGCACCTGTCGGTAGGCGTCGACTCCCCGGAAGCCCCCACGGACCTCTTCCACCTGTGCGACGTGGTGGTGCGGGGTCCCGAAGAGGCGGCTGTCTTCCTCCAGGCGATCGTCGAGTGGGCTGACTCGGCGCCGGACTAACGAATCTGCGGCCTGTCCGGAGGTACGAGGTCGCGTAGGTCCTGCGCCTGGTGGCTGATCCACCTGGCGATGTCATTCCTGCGGACGACCTCCCTCGCGGCTTCGTTCATGGCCCGGCGTTCCGCCAGCGGCATCGTCAGGCCCGTGTAGATCGCGGCGGCCGTGGCCTCAACGTCGAAGGGGTTGATCGAAAGGACGCTGCCGCGCAGTTCTTCGTGCGCTCCGGCGTTCTCCGACAGGACGATCACGCCGTCCGTGCGATTCACCAGCGCTCCCTCTTTAACGACCAGGTTGAGGCCGTCGTAGACGGGGTTGACCAGGAGCACGTCGTAGTTCTTCAGCGCGGCGATCGCCTTGCGCTCGCTCTCGCCGATTTCGATCCGGACCGGCTGCCACTCCTGCGTCCCGAACTCGCTGTTGATTCGGCCCGCGGCCTGGCGGATCTGGCGGAGGTAGCGGCTGTACACGGCGACGTCCTGGCGCGAGGGCTGCAGGAAGGCCCAGAACTGGACGTATCCTCGCAGCTCCGGGTGGTAGCGCAGCAGCTTCTCGTAAGCGATGAAGCCACGGACGATGTTCTTGGAGGGGTCGGTCCGGTCGATGCGGACGATCAGGCGCTGCGGGCGCCAGCTGGCGAGCTCGAATTCCTGTCGATGCACCCCACGCGACGCCGCGAGCGCAGTCGTGGAGGCCACATCGATCGAGATGGGATAGGAGCGCGCGTAGGTGACGCGCCCTCCGGACACGACTGCGCGCTCACGCTCGTCGACCTGCAGGCCGGCGTTCTCCTCGCACGTCATCAGGAAATTGCGGACGTCGAGGCTCGACTGAAAACCGACGATGTCACAGCCGAGCAAGCCCTCGAGGATGGCATCGCGCATGTGCTTCGGCAGCACCTTCCAGTACTGGGGGGTTGGCCAGGGAACGTGTACGAAATGCTGGATGACGGCGGAGGGCAGCGCCTCCCGCACGATCCTGGGCACCAGGTACAGCTGGTAGTCGTGAACCAGGACCAGCGGCCGTCCGGAAGCGGCGCGGGCCACCTCGATCACCTTGGCCGCCATCTGCTCGTTGACCCTGACGTATCCGTCGGTCCAAGCCTGGTGGATCCTCTCATCGATCACCGGTTCGTTCCCGAGATCCCAGAGGTAGTGCTGGATGAACCACAGCACCGGGTTGGCGATGACCGAGTAATACATCTCGTACTGCTCCCGGGTCGGCGTCGCGTAGTGCAGCCGCCCGATGGACTGCAGCAGCGGGACCGTGACCGGAGCGCCCAGCTTCGCGGCGAGCGCCCGCTCCGCGTCGGTCCGCGCGCAAGCCACCCAGTCGGCGTCGGTTGCCTCTGCCATGGTCAGCAGCGCGGTGATCACCCCGCCTGCTCCGCGCCTGAACCCTCCTTCAGGCCTCGGCTCGTGCGGGGCGCGGTTGCTCACCAGGATGGGCGAGAAGTCCGGCAGCGTGCGCACGATGTACGCGCGCAGTGACGAACCCTGCCTACTGATCAGCGCGAAGCGCCCTCACCATCCGCGAGCGGTCGATGGGCATCTCGCGCAGCCTGACCCCGGTAGCGCGCGCCAGGGCGTTGGCCAGCGCCGCCGGCCCCGGTATCGCAGGTGGTTCCCCTGCCCCCTTGGCACCCAGCGGCCCCACGAGCGACGGGACCTCGATGAGCTGCACGTCGATGTTGGGAAGCTGGTCGATGGTCGGCAGCTCGTAGTCGAGGAAGCTGCCGGTTCGAAGCTGCGCGTCGGAGTCGTAGAAGAGCTGCTCCCCGAGGGCGCGGCCGAGCGACTGTGCCGCTCCGCCGTGGACCTGTCCCTCCGCCTCGGGCGGGTTGATCGCGCGGCCGACGTCCTGGATCGCTGCGTAGCCGGTGAGTTGGAAGGCGCCCGTCTCCGGGTCGGTCTTCACCCGCGCGATGTGGACGGTGAACGCGGGCGAAGCACTCTGTACCGCCGATCGGCCGGTCGACTCGATGGGACGGAACTTGCCCATGAACGCCGTGCTCAGCGCCACCAGTTGGGTGATCTCGACAAAACGGTCCGGCACCCCTTTAACCGAGACCCTGCCGTCCGCTACGTCGAGGTCCTCGGGGGCCGCCTCCAGCTGTTCGGTCGCGATCTCGAGGAGCTGGCGCCTGGCCTCCAGGGCCGCCTCGCGGACCGCTCCGCCCACGCTGTAGGTGACCTGGCTGCCGGCTGCCATGGGCCCGAACGGCGCGGTCGCGGTGTCGCCGACGTCCACGCGGACCTTGTCTGAAGAGATCCCGAACGCCTCCGCGGCGATCAAGCCCAGCCCTGTCGCCGCGCCGCTGATGTCCGGCGAGCCGATGAGGACCGCGAGGGTGCCGTCCGGCTCGACCCGGCAGCCTGCCGCAGCCGGCGTGCGGGCGCCGCCCCAGGCGCCGACCGCCATGCCCACGCCTTCGCCGGGCTGGAGCGGCGCGGTGTACAGCGGGTGTTGCTGCGCCGCCTCCAGGCACTCGACCATGGCGATTCGCGGCCACGGGTTCTCGTCCGCCATGGGATCGCCCTCGCGCGAGGCGTTGCGCAGGCGTAGCTCGATCGGGTCCAACCCGAGCTCGGCCGCAAGCTCGTCCATGGCGGACTCGAGCGCGAAGAAGCCCTGGGGTCCTCCCGGAGCGCGGTAGGCGTCGGTCGGGGTCTTGTTGGTGGAGACCTCGTAGCCGGTGATGTCGAAGTTGGGAATTCGGTACGTGCCGCCGAGGAAGGAGCCGGTGATGCCCGCGTGCCAACCCGCGGTGGCCCCGTTGTCGTAGCGGTAGCGGACGCGCAGGGCCACCAGCGTGCCATCGCGTTTGGCGCCGAGTTCGACGTCGAACGTGGCGGCGGGCGCCGGGCGCCCGAGCATGAACTCTTGCTGGCGGGTGAGCGTAAGGCGCAGAGGCCGGCGGACTTTTTGCGCGAGCAGGGCGAGAACCGACTCGAGCAGCATCACCTTGCCGCCGAAGCCTCCACCCACCGGCATCGGGATCACGCGAACTTCGTGAGGCGCAGCGTCGAGCAGCTTCGCGATCTCGTCTCGGACCATGAAAGGACCCTGGGTCGGCGCCCAGATCGTCATCCCGCCGCCCGGCTCGGGGCGGACCATCGACACGTGCGGCTCGATGAACGCGTGGTGCACACCGGCGATGCGGTAGGTCGCCTTGATCACCGTGTCCGAGGATTTCAGCCCTGCGACGGCGTCGCCGCGCTTGAAGGTCGCGACCGCGCTCACGTTGCGGGGTCGGACCACGGGCTCCGATTCCGCGTCGGTCGCCGCCCCGTGCATGGAGGCGTCGCCCTCAGAGCTCTCCTCGGTGGGGTCCAGCACGAGTGGCGAGCCGTCCTTCATCGCTTGTTCCGCGTCGGACACGACCTCGAGCGGCTCGTAATCCACCTCGACCAGGAGCGCCGCGTCGATCGCGGTCGCTCCGCTCTCCGCGATGACCGCCGCGACCGGCTGGCCGACGTAGTACACGCGGTCCACCGCCAGGGGCTTGTCCGGGCCGCTCGCCTCCACGTCGGGCAGATCGGCGCCGGTGACCACGGCAGCCACCCCGGGCGCGGAACGCGCCGCCGCGGTGTCGATGCCCCGGATTCGGGCGCTCGGCAGGTGACTGAGCACGAGCTGGACGTGCAGCAGGCCGGGCATCTCGAGGTCGGCCGTGAAGCGGGTGGTTCCGTCGACTTTTCCCACGCCTTCCTGCCTCCGGCGACCGCGCCCGTTCAAGCCCACCGCCGGATCATCCTACGAATCGGGGGCCGGCCGCTAGGGGGGCGGGTAGACATTCGGCCCCGGCCCAGCCACAATGTGCGGTGGAGTAAGAGGCGGATATGCGGTCCGCCACCCCTTGTCGGCGCGCTCTCGCCCCGGTTACAGCGAAGACCACCGGGAAGAAGGCGAGGGGGGAAGAGGCCTCGCCTCAAGCTTTTTAGGGAGAAGCTAATGACTCCAACCTCGTTACGGATTCTCAAGGCGCTCGCCGTGGGTGCCGTGTCCACCCTCGCGCTCGTGGCGTGC
The DNA here is from genome assembly GCA_035533335.1 of Candidatus Baltobacterales bacterium. Lineage (GTDB taxonomy): Bacteria > Chloroflexota > Dormibacteria > Dormibacterales > Dormibacteraceae > DATKSS01. The sequence continues at coordinate 933 of DATLUC010000134.1, read as the reverse complement.
GGCGGGAGCAGCGGCACGACCGGCACCACGCTGGCGGCCGACCAGACGCTGAAGTTCCCGATCCTGGGCGACTTCGGCACCCTGGACCCGGCGCAGCTGAACGCCGAGACCGACTCCGAGATCGCGCAGAACGTCTTCAACGGCCTGGTCAAGTTCGACAACAACCTCAACATCGTGCCGGACATCGCGGCCAGCATGCCGACGGTGTCGTCGGACGGGCTCACCTACACGTTCACCTTGCGCAAGGACGTGACGTTCTCCAACGGAGACAAGGTCACCTCGAAGGACGTCCTGTATTCGTGGAACCGCGCTGCATGGCAGCAGGGCGGCTACGCAGGCAACCTGGCTGCCATCGCCGGCTACAGCACGGTGGCCGCAGCCTCGTCCGCCTCCGGCGCGCCGACCGGTTCCAAGCTCGAGCAGCTCCTCGAGTCCAATGATCCGTCAGTGTCGATGAGCGGTCTCACCGCTCCCGACCCCTACACGGTGGTCGCCAAGCTCACCCAGCCCGCCGGTTGGTTCCTCTCGGCCATCGCGCTCGAGGCGACCACCGGGATGGTGGTCGACATGAACGCGATCAAGGGCGACCCCCAGGGCGAGACCGCCAGCTCAACTTGGTGGACCAACCCGGCCACGCTGATCGGCACGGGCGCCTTCAAGATGACGGCTTACACACCGAAGCAGTCGGTCGATTTCGCGGCGGTTCCCAACTGGTGGGGCTCGCCCAAGCCGACCCTCAAGAAGATCCACATCGACATCCTCAGTAACGCCGAGTCGGCGATCACCGCCTACGAGCAGGGCAGCTACGACATCTACGGCTACGGCGGCTGGAGCAACGCCCCGGTCGACGCCATCCTGCGCATCCAGGGCACCGCGAACGAGAAGAGCCAGCTGCTCCTCCACCCCAAGGTGCGCACCACCTGGGTCCAGTTC
>DATLUC010000133.1:0-10019 GCA_035533335.1 Candidatus Baltobacterales bacterium | reverse complement strand
GATGTCGATGCCGTTGGCGATCCGGCGGACCATGGCGTTGTCGGTCTGGTTGACCAGGCTCTGGATCTCGACCAGGAGCGGGCGCGTGCCCTCCAGGGCTGCGACCACCGCGGTGCCCGGGGCGGCCAGCGGCGCCTCCCCCAGCAAAGCGGCCGACGGGTCGGTCACCTGTTCCAGCCCCGCCTCGCCCATGGCGAAGACCCCGATCTCCTCGGCCGAGCCGAACCGGTTCTTCATGGCACGCAGGATGCGGAGCTCCTGGCGGCGGTCGCCTTCGAGGTACAGCACCGCGTCAACGATATGCTCAAGGACCCTCGGCCCGGCTATCGAACCCTCTTTTGTCACGTGCCCGATCAGGAAGATCGGAACCCCCGTCTCCTTGGCCAGCCGCATGAGGCGCCCCGCCGACTCCCGGACCTGGGTCACGCTGCCGGCGCTGCCTTCGAAGCCCGCGTCGGTGACCGTCTGGATGGAATCGACAATCGCCAGCCGGGGCTTCACTGAGCCGATGGCCTCGCAGATCGCGTCGAGATCGTTTTCGGCCAGCAGCAGGATCCCGCTCCCCAGGGCTCCCAACCGCTCCGCCCGCATCCGGATCTGCTGGGCCGACTCCTCGCCCGAGACGTAGAGCACCTGGCCCCCGGAGCGACCCGCGACCTGCGCCGCGGCGTGCATGAGCAGGGTGGATTTGCCGACGCCCGGCTCGCCGCCGATCAGGACCAGGCTGCCGGCGACGATCCCGCCCCCGAGCACGCGGTTCAGCTCGTCCCAAGCGAGCGCGATCCTGGGGGCGGATTCCGCGGAGACCTCGCCGATCGGGACGGGCCTCACGCCCTGGGATGGACGGGTCGCTTCACGGCCCGGGGCAGCCTTGCGCACCTGGAACTCCTGCAGCGTGTTCCACGCGCGGCAGTGCGGGCACTGGCCGGCCCAGCGGAGGCTTTCGCCGCCGCATTCGGTGCACACGAACGTGATCGTCGACTTGGGCATGGGGCTGATTACTCTCCCACCCATGATGGAGTTTTACAAGTAGGCCCGTAGCCTTTTACAGGATCGCGACGTTTCGTATAACAAGCGTAGGGACGCCGACCTGACTACCCCCAGGGCGGCGTCCCATTCATAGATAAACTCGCGGGCGTGGACGCCGCCATCTCGGTCGAGAACATCAACCAGGCGGCAGGCCTGATCGACCCAGTCTTCCGCGACTCGCCCCAGTTCGTCTGCGAACCGATCAGCGAGCGGCTCGACGTCGAGACGCTGCTGAAGGTGGAGTTCGTGAACCCGATCCGCTCATTCAAAGGACGCGGCGCGGACTATCTCGTGCAGCGCCTCGGCGAGGACGCCGCCGGCGGCCTCGTATGCGCCTCGGCGGGGAATTTCGGCCAGGGCATGGCGTACGCCTGCCGCAAGGCGGGACGAAAGATCACGGTCTTCGCGTCGCGGGCGGCGAACTCATTGAAGATCGAGCGCATGCGCGCGTTGGGGGCCGAGGTCGTACTCGAGGGCGAGGACTTCGACGCCGCCAAGGATGCTGCGAAACATCGCGCATCGGTTTCGGGGGCGCGGTACATCGAGGACGGCCTGCTCGGGCCGATCTCGGAAGGCGCCGGCACGATCGCGGTCGAGCTTGGCCGGCTGGAGAACCCGCTGGACGCCATCTTCGTACCCCTCGGCAACGGCGCCCTGGTCAACGGGATCGGCGCCTGGCTCAAACACGCGTCGGCGCGCACCAGGGTGATTGCGGTCTGCTCGTCGGAGGCGCCCGCCATGGAGAGGTCGTGGCGCGAGGGCCGTCCCATCTCGGCGCCCGCCGGAACCATCGCCGACGGCATCGCAGTCCGCGTGCCGGTGGCGGAGGCGCTCGAGATAATGCGACAGACGGTGGACGAGGTGATGCTGGTTTCGGACGCCGAGATCCTCGAGACCATGCGCATGCTCTTCTCGCTGGCCGGGCTCGCGGTCGAGCCGGCCGGCGCCGCCGGGATGGCCGCGATCGCACAGCGGAGGGGCGAGTGGGCAGGCAGGCGCGTGGCCACTCCGCTTTGCGGCAGCAACCTCACCGCCGAGCAGCTTCACGATTGGCTCTGAGCAGGCCGCCCGGGCTACTGGCGCTCGAGGTCTGCCAGGTGGTCGAGCGCAGCCAGGGGCCCGTTCTCCGCGAACACGTCCGGCACGGCGGAGCGCAAGCTCGGCTGCACCTGGTGGGCAAGTTCGGCGCGGACCTGAAGGCTCAGCTGCGGACGGCGCCGCGCATACGAGGTCACGAACCGGCGCAGGTCGGGGTCGAGGCGGCGAAGGGTCAGCTCGGCCGAGCTGACCGGCGCGTAGACCGGCGCGGGCGCAGCACCGACCGGCAGCGGTTCGCCGGGCCCGCTCGCGGCCGCCGGCACGGGCTTTCCCCGGGGGAGCTGCCAGAGCCCCACGCGGTCCGAGTCTTTGACCACGACCGTGCCGGCCGCCAGGTCGCCGAGCCGCTTCCCCCTGCCGTTGGCGAAGAGGACGACGAGGCCGATCCCGTATGCGTAAGGCAGGAAATCGACGATCCGCACGATGTTGCGAATCCCCGCCTGCATGAACGTCAGCGGCTCGCCACGGTCGCCCACCACGCGAAGCCGGAGCACCTTCTTACCGATGGTCTGTCCCGACCACAGTGATTCGCTGACCCAGAAGTAGCCGAAGACCACCACAAAGCTGCCGATCACTGCGATCAGGGTGGCGATCGTGTCCGCACTCGCCAGCTCGGCCGCCAGGGCCACGAAGTAGACCGCGATCAGGATGCCCCCGACGATCAAGAGGTCCACGAGCTGGGCGATGGCGCGTGTCCCGAGCCCCGCCACCTGGTAGTCGAAGGAGACCCGTTCCGGGGTGGCGACGACCAGGTCGCTGTCGGGCAGCGGCTGGTGCATAGGCTATTTTGCTTCCGTGAGGGCCGAGGACTTCGTGGCCCTGCGCCGCGACGACTGGAACCGGCTCGAGGACCTGCTCGCCCGCGCCGGGGGCGGCGACCTGAACCGCCTGGCCCCGGCGCAGGTCCTGACGATGGCCGAGCTGTACCGGCGCGCCACCGCGGACCTTGCCCGGGCTCAGCGTGATTGGCCGGGCGAGCCGGTCCACCGCTACCTCAACGGGGTGGTGGCCCGCGGCCACGGGATCGTCTACCGGCGCGGCGGAGACAGCTGGGGCCGGATCCGGCAGTTCTACGTGGAGACATTGCCCAGCACGTACCGCGGCGCGTGGCGGTACCTGCTCGCGGCCGCGGCGCTCATGTTCGTACCCGCGCTCATCAGCTATTTCGTCGTCCTGGCCAACCCGGACGCCGCATATGCGATCGCGCCCCCCCAGCTCATCGATTCGGTCCACCACCACCAGCTGTGGACTGACATCCCCTCGGCCGAGCGCGTCGCGCTGGCGGGCTTGATCATGACCAACAACATCTGGGTGTCGATGCTCGCGTTCGGGTTCGGCGTCCTTTTTGGATTGCCCGTGATCTACGTGCTGATCTCCAACGGAATCAGCCTCGGTGGCCTCTTCGGGCTGACCCAGGCGTACGGCCTGAGCGGCGGCCTCTTCGATTTCATCATCGGCCATGGCGTGCTCGAGCTGTCGATCGTGGTGGCCCAGGGAGCCGGCGGGCTGCTCATGGGATGGGCGCTCTTGTCTCCGGGCAATCGCAAGCGCTCGGACGCCCTGGTCATCGCGGCGCAGCGAGCTTTCATCCTCCTGCTCGGGCTGGCGCCGCTGCTGGTGGTGGCCGGCACGATCGAAGGCAACATTTCGCCGTCGGGGGCTCCGTTCGCGGTCAAGCTGGCGATCGGCTTGACCACCGGGCTGCTCCTGTACTCCTACCTCCTGCTCAGCGGCCGACAAGGAGCGGGCGGGTCACAGGAGCGCGCGCTCCTTCAGCTCGAGATAGCGCTCGACCAGGGCCGGCGAGAGGCTGCCGGCGACCACGTCCAGCCCTAACACCCCTCCCCGGCGCAATAGCTCGAAGCTCTCGCGCCGGCTGGCGATGAACTGCTCGGCGGCCGCCCATTCGTAGGCCCGCGACGACGTAGTGATGGCCGCGTCCCGCGCGCTGATCACCGCGGGGTCTGACATCGCGACCACCAGCACCAGGTGCCGACCGGCAAGCCGGAGGCAATGAGCCATCAGCTCTTTGGACGCCTCGGGATCCTGCAAGTCGGTGAGCAACACGATCATCGACCGCCGGCCCACGCGGAGGGCGAGGTGCGTCATCGCGTGGCCGAAATCAGGCTCGATGTACTGCGCCCTGACGTTGTAGAGAGTCTCGGTCAGCCGTCGCAGCTGGGCGCTTCCGCGCTCGGGCTTGACGAAAGCGGTGATGCGATCGTCGAACGTCATCAGGCCCACGCGATCTCCGTAAGCCTGCGCCACCCAGGCCAGCATGAGCGCCGCGTTGACCGCGTGATCGAGCTTGTCGAGGTGGCCGGCCGGCGCGGTCATCAGGCGCCCGCAGTCGAGCGCGATCATCACCTGCTGGCCACGCTCGGCTTCGACCTCCACGACCACCGGGTGGTCCCGGCGCGCAGTCGCGGTCCAGCTCACGCGTCTGAAATCGTCGCCACGTACGTAGTCCCGCAGCCCGGCGAACGCAGTCGATGCGCCTGGCGGCCGGGCGCGGCGCATGCCGGCCATGGCGCGCAGCCCGCGCCGCAGCGTCAGCTGGACGCGCCTGATGGCGACCACGTTGGGAAACACCGCGACCTCGTGCGCCGAAGACACTCGCACCTGGCGCCGCCACCAACCATCGTCGCGAGCGACCTGCAGGTCGACCGGGCCGAAGCGGTACGCGCCGCGCCTGGGCGACGACGTGTGGTAGCTCAAACGCAGCCGGCCGTCGCGGTCGAAACGCCCTGAGAGCACGCGCGGTTCTGGGTTCAGCTCGGCGGGCGCATGGTCGGCGACCTTAGCCTGCAATCCGGCCGCGGCCGGGTTGTCGACCACGAGCGTGACCTCCTCCCTCTCGCCCAGCGAGAAGGGCTCCGGCATCTTGCGCCGGACGGTGTAACCAGAACGCCCGGGCAGGAGCGCGAGGTCGCGCGCCGCGACCACGACCAGGCCGGCGTTGTAGACCACCGCGACCAGGCCAAGCACAGGGGAGACCACCGAAAGGGCGATCAGTCCGGCGCCGATCGCGATCGCCCATAAGAGGCGTGGCTGCGGCGCGAGCCCTCGTATCACGGTCTCAGCGCGGAGGGACGACCCGGCTCGCCACCGCTTCGAGCACGCTGTCGGGCGTCTGCCCGGCGACCTCGGCTTCGGGCCGCAGGATGAGACGGTGGCGGAACGCGGGGGCCAGCAGGGCCTTGACGTGGTCGGGCGTCACGAAGTCCTGGCCGTCGAAGGCGGCGTACGCCCGCGCCGCCAGCATCAGCAGGACCTCAGCTCGTGTGCTCGCGCCCAGCGCGATCTCGGGCGCCGTCCTCGTGGCGGTGGCCAGATCGACCACGTAGCGCCTGATCTTCTCGTCGAGGACGACCCTGGCGACCTGCGCCCGGCAGGCGGCGATGTCCTGCGGCCCGAGCACCGGCTCGACCCCGGCCTTGACCGGGTCGCGCAGCTCGATTCCCGACTCCCAGCGGCGCAGCACCTCCATCTCGTCTGCGGGCGCCGGGTAGTCGAGCCGGACCTTGAACAGGAAGCGGTCCTGCTGCGCCTCGGGCAGCGGATACGTGCCCTCGTACTCGACCGGGTTCTGCGTCGCCAGCACGAAGAAGGGGTCGGGCAGCCCCAGCTGCTCGCCTTCCAGGGTCACACCGTGCTCCTCCATCGCCTCCAGAAGCGCCGATTGCACCTTCGCAGGGGCGCGGTTGATCTCGTCGGCGAGCAGCACGTTGGTGAAGATCGGCCCGCGGCGCAGGGCGAAACTGCGGCTGGCCAGGTCGTACACGGACGTGCCCACGATGTCGGCGGGCATCAGGTCGGGCGTGAACTGGATGCGCCCGTAGTCGAGCGCCAGGGCCCGAGCGATCGACTTGGCGAGCAGCGTCTTGCCCGTGCCCGGGACGCCCTCCAGCAAGACGTGTCCCTGGGCGACCAGGGCGATCGCGCACAGGCGGATCGCATGCTCCTGCCCGACCACCGCCTTGCCGAGCTGCTCCTGGAAGCGGGCGTAGAAATCCGGCGCCGACGCAGGCGTGCCGGCCATCAGGCGTCGCCTTTCGATGGCGCGCGAGGCCCGGTTCCGGGGCCCGGGTGCGCGATTCCATGCAGCCGCTGGGCTGCGCTCAGGAGCTCGGCTTCGGTCGCCGACGAGCTGTGAAGGGTGTTCTCTGCGGCGGCCAGCTCGGCCGCCAGCTCGGGAGCGCGCACCCACAGAGCATTCCAGAACCGTTCGCGTGGCTGCAGCGGAAGGCCGGTCCTCGATGCGACGGCGCGTTCAGTCGCCGAGGCGAGAAGACCCAGCGTGACCGCCCGCGCGCTCGACCTTCGCAGCAGACGGCCCACCGCCACCGACCATTCGGCGTCGGAGCGGCCGGGATCCGCCGGGCGCGGGATCAGCGGGCCGAAGTTGCGTCCGCGCAGGACCAGTCCCACGAAGACGGCCACCAGGAGCCACAGCATCGCCGCCCCCCATGGTGTTGTGACCCAGGCCTGCGGAGCGAAGTCGCTGAGGACGACGCCGTGGTGGTACTCGTCGAACGTGACCGGGGCGCCGGGGCTCGTGGAGCCCAACAGATCGGCCAGGAGGCGCCCGTTGTCCTGCTTCTCCAGGTATCCGTTGCAGAGGACGAGCGGATCCGTGAGCACGATCACGGTTCCGGACGCGACCGGCTGCTCGTACGCCGTGGCGAGACCCTGCGAGGTCCGCAGGATGGGCACCTGCTCGGCGCTGGGGTCGAGCGGGTCGAGTGTTCCGCCACCGGCCACCTGGCCGACCCCGGCGACCGTCGGGTTGGCGATCTGGTTTCCCGTCGTCACGAATCCGCCCAGGCGCACCACCCCCAGCTCCCGGTCGAGCTCGGGGTCACCCTGCTCCGAGGCGTAAACCAGCGTGCCGCCGGAGCGGACCCACTGCAGGGTGCGTTGCGCTTCGCCCGACGTGTAAGGGCTGGTCGGGGTGAAAACGAACATCAATCCACGCGACCCGGGAAGCTCGAAGGTGCCGGCCACCTGGTCGGTCGGATGACCCATCGCCTGGGCGAAGAGGCGAGCAGCCGAGGTCCCGTTCGCGGCGTCGCTGCTCGAGCTGTGGTCGGGGGAATCCTGCTGCGGCTGTCCGTAGTAAGCGACCGCGGCCACGATCACGGCGGCCAGCCCCGCGAGCACCCAGCCCCGCGCGCCCCTCATGCCGCCGCCTCCTGCGGACTTCGAAATGGCGCCGCCACCACCTCGGCCAGGCGGTAGGTCGTCTCGTCGACCTCACGCCCGCCGTAGATCGCGGCCTCGAAAGGAACCAGGAGCGGGCGCAGGCCGGCCGCGTCGGGGGCGCGCTGAAAGATCTCGCGCACGGTGAGCGGGCTGCCCTCCCAGGTCCGCTCCCCCGCGAGGGTGGCGGCGACTCCGGCGCAGAGGGCCCGGATCGCGCTCACCCGATCGCCTGCTGCGGACAGGCGGTCGGCCTCGGCGAAGTAGTCGGCAGGCGGCCTCGGCCCTGACGCTCGCATCGGGCCGACCTCCTGGCCGAACCTTCCGCGGGTGGAGAGGAAGACCACGACTGCGACCGCGATCAGCGTGGCGGCGCCGGCCAGGTAGTAGATGACGCCCGGCACCTCGCCGCCCGCCCCGCCGGTGAGGAACCGAAGCAGGTCGGCGACCCTGTCCCGGATCCACTGGGCCAATCGCTCCAGGAGGCTGGGCGGCCGGTGGAGCGCGTCATACCTGCTCATCGACATCACGTCATGGAGTCGCTGGCGCGCCAGCGCCGGGTCGGCTGTGTCGGCCGGCTGGTTCAGCGCTGCGAGCAGGGCGGCGAGCCGTTCCGTGGCGTCCTGGTAATCGGGCGGCCGCCGCTGCAGGTCGCCGAGGATCTCCTGCTGGCTCTGGCCGCTGGCGGCCTCGAGGATGGAGGCGGCGCGCACGGCCGGCGCGATGTCGGCCGGCGCCGCGTTCTTGGCCAGGTCGTACGCCTCCTGGACCGCCGCTTGATAAGGCGGCGGTGGCGGCGGGCCGGCGAGCGCGGGCCCCGAGGCGAGCGGGATGAGCGCGAAAGCCACGGCGGCCGCGCCGAGGATGCGGATGGCGATCCTGGTGTTCTTCACAGGCTCGGCAGCGGAGATGTGACCCGCTGTGCAAGCTGGAAGAGATCGAGACCCTCGCGCCGCACGCGCAGGTCGAAGTAGACGAGCACGATCGCGATCTGGAGGACCGGGTTGACCAGCGAGTCGATGATCACCTGCGTGGCGCCAGCGATCCCCAGCACCAGAGCTGACGGAGCGACGATCAACAGCAGGTACTGGGCCAGCGCGATGAACGCGTTCAGGGCCAGGCGCGCGACGTACTGGACTATGAAGAGCAGAAAGACCATGAGGAACGTTCGCCACCAGCGCCCCTCGACCAGCCTCCAGCTGCGGCCCATGGCCTGGATCAGGCCGACGTCCTCGACGAACATAACGGGCACGACCAAAAGCCACCCGACCCAGATCCAGACCCACAAAGGGATCAAACAGAATGCGAACGCCATGAGTCCGATCAACAGGAAATAGCCGAGCAGCGGAAAGTATCGACGCATGACCGCGGAGACGATTCCGCCGGCCGAAACGGGACGGCCCTGCGCGGCTTCGCATGCCGCAAAGATCACGGCGCCGTAGAACAAGGGGATGAGCGCGATGTTGACGAGCACCCCCACTGCCAGGGCCGGGAGAGTGCTCGCGAGGACGCCGAAGTTGGGGGCAACTCCTGTGGTGCTCTGCTGGAGGATGTTTCCGAAAAGCGAGTACCCGTACCCCAAAAGAGCGGACGACGGGATGGACACGATCACCGAGATCCCGGCGAACAAGACGAAATTGCGGCGGTACATCCGGAAGGTCTCGTCAAGCAGGTCGCCGACTTCGAGTGGGCGAAGGCGAAGCGGTGCCGGGGCGTTCACCTCTCCTCCATTCTCAGCTTTCTGTCGCCATCTCCGGCGCTGTGCGTTTCCTGTACAGGAGGAATCAGCTGGACGAAGCTGCCGAGATGGGCTACGACGAGGTCCGCGTCCTTTTGGTCGAGGACGACCCGTCGGTCGCCCAGATGTACAGGTTGAAGCTAGAGCTCGACGGCTACCGGGTGGATGTCGCGCCCGATGGCGAGATCGCGCTGGACATGGCCCGCCGAGCGATGCCGGACATCGTGTTCCTCGACATCCGGCTCCCGAGGCTGGACGGTCTTGGCGTCCTGGAAGCGCTGCGGGCCGACCCGGCCACGGAGCCGGTGCCGGTGGTGATCCTGTCCAACTTCAGCGAGCGCGAGCTGGTCGAACGCGGCGCGAAGCTCGGCGCGCTCGACCACCTGATCAAGAGCCAGACGACGCCGGCACGGCTGGTCGGCGGAATGGAGCGCTGGCTCAAGCCCTAGCCCGCGGCACCCAAGATCCCGGGTCGCCGGGGCCTCCCCTCCCCCGAGCCCCAACCAGCACGACCCTTTCGCGGCCGAGCGTAACGCGGGCGCGAAGGCGCGCCAACCCAGGTTGTTAAGACCCGCGGCCCCTGCGGTTACGGCTTGGCCGGAGCCCCCGAGCTCGCCGGTTCCTTGTGCTTGTGCCGCACCGGTGTGAACTTCAGGGCATCCTCGCCGTCGACGTCGATCTGCACCGTGTCGCCACGGGAGATCTTGCCGCGCAGGAGGTGCTCGGAGAGCTGGTCTTCGATCCGGTTCGTGATCACCCGCCGCAACGGACGCGCCCCATACACCCGGTCATAGCCCTCCTTGGCGAGAAGGTCCTTGGCCGCGTCGGTGACCTCGATGGTGATCTGCTGCTCCGACAGGTGCTTGCCCAGCCGCACGAGCTGCAGGTCCACGATCTGGCGGATCTGCTGCGTGGTCAGGCTCTTGAACACGACCACGGCGTCGACTCGGTT
>DATLUC010000132.1:0-52530 GCA_035533335.1 Candidatus Baltobacterales bacterium | reverse complement strand
GGGATCGCGGTCTCGCTGATCGGCTGGGTCTTCGCTTCGTTCACGTCTAACCCGCAGCTGGTCGAGCGCTCGAAGTCGTCGCTGGGCGTATCCATCGCCGCGGTCGCGTTCCTCTACCTCGGCATCGCCGCCGCCAACTACGCGGGGCACCTCTTCTCGTGAACCCCTCCCCCGACATCTACTCCGGGTACGCCAGCCAGATCGTGCAGGCGATCACCGCCTGGGCGATCAAGGACGCGCTCTGGGGCATCAGCAACCTCATGCACTCCTTCGGCGACGCCACCGAGCCCGACTTCGTCGCCCTGGTCCCCATCTACAACCGTGTGCTCGCCATCTCGCTCTTGATCCTGGGCGCGGTGGTCGCCTTCGGCATCGTCGAGCGGATCTTCGGAGGACAGCTTGGGCTCGACCTCTCGGTGGTGCCGCGGGTCGTCGCCTGTGTCTTCTTCGCCTACTCGGGTCTTGCCATCGTCCAGTACGCGACGGTGCACGCTGCGCTGCTCGGGCACGCCTGGGACAAGGAGCTCTCCGCAGCCAATCCCAGCACGGTCGTATCCGCGGGCAACGTCGACTTGTCGCAGGTCCACCTCAACGTGGTGGCGCTGATCATCATGGCCCTGCTGATCAGCTTTCTTGCCATGGTCGTCTACCTCGAGCTGATCGTCCGAGCGGCGCTGGTGCTGACCATCACCGCCTTCGTGCCCCTGGTCTGCGTGCTCGCCATCTGGCCGCGCTTGGCGGGCGGCGCGACCCACCTGGCGGAATTCGTGATCGGTCTCCTGCTCGCCAAGTTCGTCGTCGCTACAGCTTTCGTCGTCGGCCTCTCACTGCTATTGCCGGCGGTGCTGGGCGAAGCACCGAATAACGGCAAGGCCGACTGGATGGCCAGCGGCTTCGCGATTCTTCTCATCACCGCGATCTCGCCGGTCGCCCTCTTCCAGGGCATCAAGTTCGCCCACGGCACCGCCGGCACGGTGGCGCGCGGTTGGGGCGGCACGGCCGCCTACATGCTCCCGATCGGCCTCGTGACTCGACGAGCAGGTGGTCTTCTCTCGCCGCTGACAGCTGCAGCTCAAGGCCGCGCATTTCGGGCGATCAATGCTGGTCGCCAGCGTCTGAATCGGATTCGGAGCGCTGGCCGGTGACAGTTCCTTCGATCACGGAGCAGAGCTTCGCGGTGTCTGCTAGGCCACAACCAACGCCATCGGCGAGATCTCTAGTTTCCCAACGGGCAGCCAAATCCTCATATCTCTCCCCCGTTCTCGATCGGCGCGGAGGGGGGCAAGGGGGAACCCGCGCCGCTCGGGTTCCCCCCTCGTTCGACCAAGAGGATTCGAAGGCCAGTCTCCTGCTCCGACCGGCGGAAGTCGCTGTAACTCTGGGCATCAGTCGTTCAAAAGTGTTCGCGCTGTTGGCAGCTGGCGAGCTGCCTGCCGTGCATCTCGGCAGATCGACTCGGATACCGAGAGCGCAGCTCGAGAAATGGATCGAGGTGCAGGTTTGCTGGCAGCCGCAGACGCCAAGCGGCTTGCTAGGACGCTTGCGTCAGTCGACTGCCCGTCTCTAGTGCCAAAACGACGGGCCAAAGGCGCTGGCTCGGTATTCCGGCGGGCAGACGGACGTTGGAGTGGTTCAGTCGACCTCGGCGAGTCGTCTGCCCGCCACCGCCGCAAAGTCGTCTATGGCAACTCGAAGAAGGAGGTGGAGGAGCGAGTTCGCCAGCTTGTCAATGACGTCACTGACGGATCCCCACCACCTTCTCGGAGTCCACAAGTGGCCGCCTTTCTCGAGCAATGGCTCATGGCGGTTCGCCCAACGCTTCGCCCATCGACGTACGCCTCCTACGAAGGAGTTGTGCGCCTTCATCTGGTGCCTGAGCTCGGCCGAGTGCCGCTTGAAAGGCTCAGCGTCCAGCATGTCGCAGGCTTTATCGCGCACAAACAGGCTGATCGAAGCCTCTCCCCAACGACTGTGAGATATTTCCTGCTCATTCTGCGAATCGCGCTGAGCAAAGCGGTCCGCTGGAGCCTAGTCGGGCAAAACGTGGCCAAGCTGGTCGACCCACCACGCATAAGTCACAGGGATGTGCGTGTGCTATCGCCAGAAGAAACAAAGAGGTTGCTCGCTGCGGCGAGGGGTGAACCGATTGAAGGTTTGGTGATGTTGGCGATCAGCACGGGAGTCCGACTCGGCGAGGCGCTCGGAGCTCAATGGCACGACATCGATCTGGACCGCAGGCAGCTCATGATCAACAAGTCGCTGCAAAGGATCTCGGGGCGAGGCCAAGTCCTGATGGAGACGAAGACTCGACGGAGTCGCCGAATCCTTGTCCTGCCCGTAAAAACGACTGAGGCGTTGCGGGCTGTTCGACTAGAGCAAACCCGGTGGCGCCGAGCAGCGGGCGTCGCTTGGCACGAGAGAGGATTTGTATTCACCTCTTCTACGGGGCAGCCGCTCGACCAACGCAACGTATTGCGGATGTTCCGGCGAGTTCTGCGCAAAGCAAAGTTGCCACGAATGCGATTTCACGATTTACGGCACTCGTGCGCAAGCCTCCTCTTGGCCCAGAACGTTTCGCCACGAGTGGTCATGGAAACCCTCGGTCATAGCCGCATCTCGGTGACGATGGACACTTACGCGCACGTCATGCCGGCTCTGATGCGAGACGCCGCCGACGCAATGGATCGGTCGCTTGATTAGTGACGCGAACTACGCCTTTGCAAGTCGACCAGGCCGGATCATCGTAGCCAGCGACAGCACGAACCTCGGGACTGCGATCGATACGATTGTCCAGAAGAGGGCGTCCACAACGAAGATGCCACGGCGCGGTTGGCACGCCTTCCGCGCGCGTCGTCATTATGCTGCCGGGTGTGGGGACCCTTGGGGTCAGCTGCGCATCCACTCCTCAGCTTGTCGGAGCCATGACCGAAGCCCGGAGGGTGCCGGCGGCGGGCCCGGCGGAGTCAGGGCGTCGAGGTATGTGGCGAATGTCTCGTGCAGCGTTTCGGCGACGCCGGAGATAGCCTTGTGGGCTTCGCCGAGATCCGTCCTGGCGGCTGCTCTGGACTCCGCCGAGGCCTGGGGTTCGTCGAGCGTGTTGAGCGCATCCCGGAAGCGCTGGTGCTCTCGCGCGACGTCAGCCAAAGGGCGCCAGGCAATCGTCGCGCCCTCTAGCCGGAGGCGAATGTCGGCTGCCCTCGTTTCTTCGTAGAGGGCGTCGATCTCCGCCCGACGCTTCGCATAGTTCGGGTCCTTCGACGCTTGAGACGGCGGGACCCACCGGAAGATGCCCGTGTCGGCGGCGACCGCGTACACGAGCCGCAGCGCCGTCGCGAGTTCGTCTCGGAGCCGAACCTGCTTGGCCGTTTGTTGGCGCCATGCCTCGGCTCGGCGCAGACGGTCGTCCTCGCGCGACTGGCCGACTAGCGCGATCAGGAGCCCGATCAGCGCCCCCACAAAGCCGCCGAGGACCGCGGTCAGGATTTCCACGTCTTGCCTACCTGCCCTCTTCGGGCCCGAACATCAAGAGGTCGATCTGTTCCACCGGCAGAGTCGCTCCGCGAGGACCGATTGACCGAACGATGCACGAGCGGAAGATCTCGGCGATTTCAGCCCAATTCCTGTCGACATACCCAAGCTGGACTCGCCAGAAGGCATCGAGAACTGGCTTGGCGCGTCAGCGCCAGTTCTCGAGGGCGCCGTCTCGGTCGCCGTCAAACCACCACGCCGAGGCGCCGGCGTCGATGAGCTCGCGGAGAATCGCGATTGTTCCTTCGGCGGGGCGGAACCCAACCTCAACGACGGTTGCCTCTCCGCGTCTCTTGACCACGAATCCGATCGGCGGGATCTGGCCGTTACACATGGCCAACCAATCCCGGTCGGCCTGCCCTTGGGACCCTCGTGCGCCGGCGACTTCGTCGTGCTCAACGAAGGCGTATCCGTGCGCGTCCCGGAGCCAACGGCAGTAGGTGGACTTGCCCGCCCCCGACACGCCCCAAATTAGAATCAGCTCGGGTCGGCTATTGCTCACCGCGCAAAGGTAGTCGACCACCTCGCAACCTGCCAGACGCGATCTGCAGCCACCGGACATCCTTGCCCGCATTGGGTAGGCGAAGTGGCTGAAGGCCTATCTCACCGAGCCGCATCATGCACGGGCGTTTACGATGGCCGGGCATATGAACGCTTCCCAATTCGCCTTGAAATGGATAGAAAATTCGGCCACCGAAAAAGCCGCCGCGCAGGAACACTTCATCGACTTGTGCGGTCTGCTCGGTCAACCCACGCCGAATAGCGATCCAGACAGCGAGTCCTACGCATTCGAAAAGGGGGCCGCGAAGACGAGCGGAGGCGACGGATGGGCTGATGTCTGGAAGCGCGGCTACTTCGGTTGGGAATACAAAGGCAAGCACAAAGACCTGGGAGCCGCGTACAAGCAGCTTCTTGACTATCGCGAGGCGCTATTCAATCCACCGCTATTAGTCGTCTGCGACCTTAACCGCTTCGAGGTGCACACGAACTTCACCAACACCATCGCCGTCGTCCATCGCTTCGACCTGACCGAGCTGTTGAACCATCCTGCTGAGCCACTCCGAATCCTCAGTGCGGTGATGACCAACCCGGAGGCGCTCCGACCCACCAAGACACGCGATCAACTCACGGAAGAGGCCGCGAGTGCGTTCGCGGCGCTGGCGAGCGAGCTACGGAGTAACGGTTACGATCCGCAGCGGGTAGCGCATTTCCTCAACAAGGTGCTGTTTTGTCTGTTCGCAGAGGACGCCGGCCTCCTCCCGGCCGGTGTTGTGCGTGATCTTGCGACCGCCACACGAAACCAACCCGAGGTATTCGCGGAGCAACTCCGGGAGTTGTTCGGCCGCATGTCGAAGGCTCCGGGCGGCTTTTTCGGCACACATAGCATCGAATGGTTCAACGGTGGCCTATTCGACAACGATGACGTCCTGCCTATGAACCACAAACAGGTCGATGTTGTGAGCCAGGTCGCGCGTCTGGATTGGTCGCAGGTTGAGCCAGCGATTTTCGGAACGCTCTTCGAGCGAGGCCTGGACCCGGCCAAGAGGAGTCAGCTCGGCGCGCACTACACAGATCGCGCTTCGATCGAGCGGGTCGTCATCCCGGTTGTGCTTACTCCGCTCGAGCGAGACTTCGCAGCGATGCAAGCGGATGTCCGCAAGGCGCTTCAGGGTATCGACCTGAAGGCGGCGCTGACTGGACCGAAGCGCGCCGCGCAGACGCGGGCACGTGACAACGCGAGAGGGATCCTCCTGAAGTTTCTAGATCGGCTCGCGAGCTATCGAGTGCTCGACCCCGCTTGCGGGTCGGGCAACTTCCTCTATATCGCTCTCCAAGCGCTTAAGGATCTTGAGCGACGGGCGATCTTGTGGGCATCTACCGAGTTGGGCCTTACACAAGAGATTCCCCGAGTCGGCCCACAAGTCGTGCATGGCATCGAGATCAACGCCTACGCGGCCGAACTCGCGAGAGTCTCGATATGGATTGGCGAAATCCAATGGATGATCTCGAACGGCTTCGCGTACTTGAAGAACCCGATCCTCAGACCGCTCGATAACATCGAGTGCCGCGACGCAGTTCTCAACCTAGCTGATAGCGCACACCCGAAGGTTGCCGAGTGGCCCGAGTCGGACGTCGTGGTCGGCAATCCGCCCTTCTCCGGGTCGCAGAAAATGCGCCGCGACCTTGGTGACTCGTATGTCGACACCCTGCGAGCAACGTGGCGTGGTCGCGTGCCAGGCGGGGCCGACTATGTCCTCTACTGGTTTGAGAAGGCTCGGTCGCTCATCGAGGCAGGAAAGCTCGAGAGAGCGGGATTGCTTGGGACGCAGGGAATTCGAAGTGGTACAAACCGCCAAATCCTCGACCGGATCAAGGAGACCGGCGACATTTTCGCAGCCTGGGACGATGAGCCTTGGGTTGTTGAGGGCGCGATGGTCCATGTGTCGATCGTTGGTTTCGACAACGGAGCCGAAAAGGATCGAACATTGGATGGCACCGCAGTCCCTAGCATCAACGCTGATCTGACCGCGGGATTGGACGTGACTCGAGCTAAGAGGCTTCGGGAGAACTCTGATGTCGCTTTCCAAGGACCGGTCAAGGTCGGCAAATTCGAGATCACGAGCGACGTTGCAGACAGCATGCTCTTGAGCAAGAACCCGAACGGCAAACCAAACAGTGACATCGTAGTGCCCTGGATGAACGGGGCTGACCTTATCGAACACCCGCCTCGACACATGTTCATCATCGACTTTCCCGAGTCGCTGCCCGAGCACGAAGCCGCGCTGTACGAAGCACCATTTGAGTATGTGAAGCGCGTTGTGAAGCCCGAGCGCGACACGAATCGCTCAGAGTCCAGAAAGAGGAATTGGTGGCGCCTAGGCGCATCCGGCCGTCACATGAGAACCGCGCTCACCGGTCTCGACCGGTATCTTGCCACGGCGCGAGTTTCGAAGCACCGAATATTCGTGTGGGTCGAGGCTGCCACCTTGCCAGATACACAAGTGGTCGTGTTTGCGTTCGATGACGATTTCAAGTTCGGCGTTCTTCAAGCCAAGCCGCACGGCATTTGGTCATTGCGGAAGGGATCGCAGGTCCGGGAGCGGGAAAGCGGCTTCCGATACACGCCGGAATCGGTGTTTGAGACCTACCCCTTTCCGAAATGCACTCCAGAGCAAGCTGCCGCCACAGCTGTAGAGGCGCGAGCATTAGACGAGCTCCGGCGGAATTGGCTCGCGGTCGAGCCGGACAAGCGCGCGCTCACAGAGTTGTACAACGAATGGCCGACCTGGCTCGAAAAGGCTCACGAGCGATTGGATCGTGCTGTTTATGCCGCATATGGTTGGGAGTTTCCTTTGAGCGAGGAGGAGATCCTGGCCCACCTGATCACCCTCAACGCGGCTAGGGCGGCGGAAACCGGTGTGATCGAAGCACGATCGACCCCAACCAAACATCGGAGAAAGTGAGAGTCTGATCGGTCGGCCGCGCTGTGTCCGGGGCTTAGTTCCGCAGCCGCTTGATCTCTCGCGTCGGGACCACACACCCGAACTCGAGGGCACGTAGTGTGTCAAATAGTGTGTCAGATAGTGTGTCAACCGCGGCGGCGGCGGCGGCATTGTCAGGCCAGTAACGGCGATTTCGAATACGGAAATTTGGTGGACCCGAGGGGATTCGAACCCCTGACCTTCTGAATGCCATTCAGACGCGCTCCCAACTGCGCCACGGGCCCACGCCGCGACCGCGCGAGTAGTTAAGGATACCGCCCGCCTGCAACCGGCCTCTCTACCCGACTACCATCTCTCACGTCTAAGCGACGACCATGCTGACGCGAGACATCGAAGCGAGCGAGCTCAAAGGCGGCGGCTACCTGGCGCTGCCCGGTGGCGCCGGCCGCCATCCCGGCGTGGTGGTCATCCACGAGGCCTACGGCCTCAACGACAACATGAAGAGCATCGCGCGCAGGTTCGCGGATGAGGGGTACGCCGCCCTGGCTGTCGATCTGTTCACCGGTCGCAACCGCGCCGTCTGCATGTCGCGCTACATGGCCGGGATGCTGCTCGGCTCGGTTAACCGCTACGGGATCTTCGACCTGAAGTCCGCGCTGACCGTGCTCGCGAAGATGCCCGAAGTCGATGCCCAGCGCATGGGCGCCATCGGCTTTTGCATGGGCGGCGGTTTTGCGATCGCATGGGCCTGCACCGATTCACGGCTCAAGGCGATCGCGCCCTTCTACGGGGTCAATCCTCGGCCGCTCGAGGTGGTCAAGCGCCTATGCCCCGTCGTCGGCTCATACCCCGAGAAAGACTTCACCGCGCGCGCGGGCAGGTCTCTAGAGCAGGTGTTGGAGAGGAGCGGGATCGCCCACGACATCAAGGTTTATCCGGGCGCTCACCACTCGTTCTTCAACGAGGGCGGACGCGCCTATGACAAAGAGGCTGCGGACGACTCCTGGCGTCGGGTTATGACGTTCTTTGGGGAGCACCTGGGCGCCACGAGCTAGTGCCGCGGCGCCGGGTGACGCCGCGAGAGCCGCGAGCCTTCGGAGCGCCGTGGCTCTGCATCGGTCGCGACTCGCGGTACAGCCACGTGCCCTCGTCGACCAGCTGTCGAGCATCTACCTCGCGAATGTCGGGTGCGCCCTGGCGACTGAGCTTGACCCAGGCCGGCTCGTCCTCGGGGGTCACGAACGTGACCGCGCGACCGGTCTCCCCCATGCGGGCCGTGCGGCCGACGCGGTGGGTGAGCCATTGTGCGGAGTCGGGAAGCTCGAAGTTGACGACCAAGCCCACGCTGTCGACGTCGATCCCCCGCGCCGCCACGTTGGTTGCGACCAGGATCTGCGTGCGGCCCTCGCGGAAAGACGCCATCGCGCGGTCGCGCACTGACTGCGAGAGGTCGCCCTGCAGCTCGACGGAGTTGTGCCCCATCTGGCGCAGGTTCTTGTTGAGCTTCTTGACGCCGTGCTTGGTACGCCCGAACACGATCGCGGTGCCGCCGTGGCGGCGCAGCAACTTGCTCAGCGTCTGCAGCTTCGATTCGCTGTCGACCCGCAGCATCCCGTGCTCGAGAAGATCCTTGTGCTCGGAAACGACCTTGATCTCGACCGGGTCGTTGGTGTGCTTTTCGACCATGCGCTCCACCCAGCTCGGCATAGTGGCCGATGCGAGCGCGGTCTGCGGCTCGTAAGTGAGGCCGAGGATTCGCTCCACCGAGGGCGCGAACCCGGCGTCGAGCATCTCGTCCGCCTCGTCCAACACCAAGTACTCGATGCGCGAAAGGGAGAGCAATCCCTGGCCGACCATGTCGAGGATGCGGCCCGGCGTGCCGACGACCACGTCCACTCCGCGCCGCAGCGCGAGGCGCTGGGTGGCGTAGCCGACGCCGCCGTACAGGACGGTCGAGCGAAGGCCGGTCGAAAGCAGGCGAAGCACCTTCTCGACCTGGAGTGCGAGCTCGCGGGTCGGCGTGACGATCAGGGCACGGGGCCCGGCACCGCCGCGTGGCAGGCGCTCGACCATGGGCACGAGGAAGGCGAGGGTCTTGCCCGACCCGGTCGGGGCTTCCATGACCACGTCCCGTCCCGCGAGCAGGGCGGGGATGGCCTCCGCCTGGACCTGGACCGGTTCCGAGATGCCCTGAGCGGCAAGGGTGGCGACTGTGCGCGGGCTCACGCCCGCTTCTGCGAATGTAGACAACGTATTCTCCTGGTCCTCTCGTTTTTGGATTTGCGGCGATCAGGACACCGTTTCTATGACGGCGAGAGAGGACCCGAGCGAAGCGGGCCGGCGAACCGGCTGTGCAGCCAGTGTACGAGGAATGACCCGGTTGATGCGCGAATGAACGTTCTGGTGACTGGTGACTGGTGACACCGGGACGGCATCTCGTGACGGAGCTCAGGCACGCCATCGCGCGCGCATCCTCAGCCGCCGCAAGCAGACCAAGGCGGATGATCGACCTGTGGCTGCCGTTCAAGATCAGCCGCCAGCTCGCCGAGGGCCGGCTGCTCTGCCCCGAGCACAAAGACGCACAATCACCTTCGAGCAGTACTTGAGCGAGAGGTTCGAGAGTTGATGGCGGGCCTGGTCGAGCGTTTCGGAAAGACCGGCTTTGCCGCCCTGACCAGCCTGATCTGGGCGCTGCCGATGGCTGCATGGGCCGGTTCGGCCGACCTCACGCCGATCGATACCACCGCCTACCCGCGAATCGCGCTCGGCGTGGGCGTCGTGATGCTGATCGTCTGGCTCGTCCTGATCAGCCGCCTCGGACACATTCAGGCGTCTGGGCGCCCGCACCGGCTGGACCTCGCTCGCATGTCGGCTTCGGAGAAGCGCTGGACATTGGCCCTGGCGGCCTTTGTGACGGGCCTCATAGCCTGGCTGAACGGGGCCGCGACGGTCGACTTGAGACCACTCGGGGCGGCCGTCCAATCCGGAAAGCCAGGACCGATCCTGTTCGGCGTCACACTGGCCGGCTTCCTCGTGATCATGCTGGCGGGCATCTGGATCAGCTGGCGCAGGTCGGGCCAGGCGTTCCAGCGCAGGAGATCTTCAGCCCTCTTGGAATAGTTGCTTGCGCAAGCAAGTAGTAGTGGGTGAGAATTCAGTTTCCAGGAGGAACACATGGTTAAGTACGAAGTCGATCAGCAGCACACGCATATCGGGTTCACCGCCAAGCACCTCGGCGTTTCCACGGTGCGCGGCCGGTTCAACAAGTTCGAGGGTCAGCTCGAAGGCCCCGACGATGACTTCACGAAGGCACGCGGCGAGGTCAAGATCGAAGTGGCCAGCCTGGAGTCGAGGAGCGACCAGCGCGACACGCACCTTCGCTCGGCCGACTTCTTCGACGCCGAGAAGTACCCCTACATCACCTTCAAGATCACCAAGGTCGAAGCCGCAAGCGCAGAGTCGTTCCGCGTCACCGGTGACCTGACCGTGAAGGACGTGACCAAGCCCATCGTCCTCGACGCCACCGTCGAAGGCCGCATGCCCGACCCGTTCGGGGCCAAGGAGAGGGTCGGCATCAGCGCGCGCGGCCAGCTCGACCGGATGGCTTTCGGGCTCAACTGGAACGGGGTCGCCGGCGCCGTGCCGTTCGCGAGCCACACCATCAAGCTCGAGGTCGACGCCGAGATCGTGATCAAGGCCGCCGAGCTCGTCCCGGCATCGTAAGGATTCCCTAGGAAACGGCCGGGCAAGCTTGCCCGGCCTCTTCCTTATCTATACAGGCCCACGATGAATACCATTGGCGACGTGAAGAAGGTCAGCCCGACCAAGGTGGTCGAGGTGTGGGAGAGCCTCGCGCGAGTCCATAACGCGACCTCGGCCGCGATCGAAAAGGACATGCTCCCGAGCGCTGGGATCCCGCTGGGGTGGTACGAGGTGCTCGCCCACCTCAATCGCGCTCCGGACGCCATGCTCCGCTTCCAGGACCTGGCCAGGCTGGCCGGCATCACCGACAGCGGCGCCTCGCGAAGAATCGAGCAGATGATCAAGGCTGGTCTGATCGACCGCCGCTCGTGCCCGGTCGATCGGCGCGGCGTCTACGCGCACCTCACCGTGCAGGGTAAAGCGGCGTACGAAAAGGCGCACACGGTGTTCGTGCGCAGCTTGGAGCAGAACCTGGGCAGCCGTCTCGCGGCTGAAGAGGCCGACGCCGTCCACGCGGCCCTGTCCAGGCTCTAAGCAGGCTCTTCTCGGTCCCCTTTGCGAGGTTCGCGAGCAGGTCGTTGAAATCGGAGCCCCGGCTGCCTCTATAGTCCGCCGGTGAGTCGGTCTGCCCAGCCACTCGGATGTGGGATCGATTTCGGGACCAGCAACAGCTCGGTCTCGATCGCGTACGCCGACCGCGTCGACGTGCTGCCGGTCGGGTCGGGAGGCTCGAAGACACTGCCGTCGTTCATCTACCTGCACCGAGGCGGCCGGCGGACGGCTGGCGATGAGGCGGTCAAGACCTTCCTGCGATCCGGGTACCAGAAGACCGACTGCTGGAAGTGCCCGCTGGCGCCGTACGGCTGGGACACCGACTGCCGCCAGTTCCGCAAGGGCGGCGGCTGCAACGACGCCCGCCTCCTGTCCGGCGTCAAGCACGAGCTGGCGAAGCTCGGTTTCGCCGGGACGAACTCCTGGGCGACCGACTTCAGCGTCGGCGCGCTGGTGAGCGTGGTGCTCAAACGACTCAAGAACGATGTCGACTCCGCCGCAGGAAGCCCGGTCGGCGCTGTGGTGCTCGGGCACCCCGTGGTTTTCGCAGGCGAGGATCCCGACGAACGCGCCGCCTCAAGAGCGGAAGCGTTCCGGCGGCTCGAGCAGGCTGCCGAGCAGGCGGGGTTCACCGAGGTCGCTTTTCTCGCGGAGCCGGCGGCTGCCGTGATCGGCGAGCAAGCCCACCCCGGGGTCGAGATCGCGGTCGACTTCGGCGGTGGCACCTACGACGTGGCGGTCCTGGATTCGCGCGGCGGCGAGCCGCGGATCGCGGCCACGTCGGGCATCGCGATCGGCGGGGAGATCCTGGACGGCGTGCTCTTCGAAACCCTGGTCGGTCCCGCGCTGGGGCTCGACTCGCTACCGAACTGGCTCTTCAACGAGCTTCGCACCGCCAGCTCCGTTCGCCTGTTGATGGCCGATCCCGGCATCCCGGCGATCCTCTCACGCATCGGCGGCACCGAAGCCGAGATCGTCCACTCGCTGCTTTACGACGGCCAGGCGTACGACTTCTACAAGGCGATCGAGGCGGCCAAGATCGCGCTCTCGAACGATGATGCGACCGAAATCGAGTTCGCGCCCTTGAACCTGCGGGTCACCGTGCGGCGTTCGGCTTTCGAATCGATGATCCGGCCGGAGCTCGATCTGGTGGCAAAGACGACGGGGCGCGCTCTCGACGAGGCGGGGATCGGCACCGGCGACGTCGAGCGGGTGCTGCTCACAGGCGGGTCGGCTTACATCCCGGCGTTCAGAGCAGACCTGGCCTCGACTTTCGGGGCTGGAAAGCTCGAACAACGCGACGCCTTCACCGCCGTCGTGCATGGGCTCGGCGTGCGCGCGCAGCAGCTGTGGGGCGTGGAGAGGGCCAGCCCTCCGCGAGCGTGAGCGACGGCGCGTGCGCGACAGGCGCGACCTTTTCTTTCGTCAAGTTGAGCACGACGATCACACCAATCAAAAGGCCGGTTCCGACGATCTGCACTCCGTAAACGGGCTGGTTGAAGCCCCAGGGCGGCGGGGCTGAGGCGATGAGCGTCGCCGCCACCGGGTACGCCATCTCGGCGATGGTCGCAAGCGAAGCCGGGGTCCTCGAGAGCGCGCGGTAGTAGAGGAGTAGAGCCAGGAGGCCGGGCACGAGCGCGATGGCCAGCAGGTTCGGCACGAAGTCGGAGAACCTATAGTGCGTGAAGCCCGAGGTGCCGTTCTGGGCCAGCGTGATGGCGATCAGCACCGGCAGCGCCAGGGTGAATCGCAGCGCGGTCATGCTCCAGAAGCTGATCGAGCCCAGGGCGAATCGACCCAGCACCGTCCCGCTCGCCCACAGCACCGCGGCGCCGAGGGCGAGGAGGCCGACCTCGACCCGGCCTTTTTGAAGAGCTGACACGGGCGCGGTCGGGTCCTGCGCGAACACGACCAGGTACACGGCGACCAGCGCCACCGCGGCGGCCGGCCAGAACCAAGGACGGCGCCGCTCGCCGAGCACGATCCAGGCGAGGACGATCGCGATCAGGGGCTGGGTCTGCTGCAGGACGAACGTCTCAGCGAAGACCTTGTAGGTGGCGGCGGCCTGGAAGGAGGCGGTGAACAGGATGGTCGCAACCGATTGCGCACCCGCGGCGATGATGCCGACCGCGAGCCATCCGCGTGGCCCGAGATGGCGCAGCTCGCTCGAGTTGCGGATGAGGACGGGCAGGAGGAACAGGGTGACCAGCGCGTCTTCGGCGACCACGATCTGCGTGGCGGTGAGGTGGCTGACGAGCTGATTGCGGAAGTAGGCGTCGGACGCCCACAGGGTGGCGGCCACGGCGACAAGGACGACCGAGAACCGGTCCACGCTGATGCCGCCTGCAGGAGAGACCGACCTTTTCATCGACGACCATTCAACCGCATCCGCCCCTGCAAGCTTCCAACCTCCGCCTGCTCACGCCTGTTCCGAGGGCCCTCCCACCTCCCGGAGCCCCCCAGCTCCCAACGCGCCTCCTGGGCGTGAAACTACGAAACGCCAGGGCTGCCAGCAACCCAGCCTGTTAACGGCCCATGAGCCGGGCCTTGCCCGGCGCACCACCGAGGATGAGAATTGAGGTGCGCCGGCTGGACGAAATGCTCATGCCTCTTTGGTGCATAGAGCCCGGGCGAAGACTGACGTCAAGGATGCCGAGTGGTTGGCTGACCTGCTTCGACATGGCCTGCTTAAAGCCAGCTTCATCCCCAACCGCGAGCAGCGTGAATTACGTGAGCTGGTTCGCTACCGGCGCACGGTGATTGAGCAGCGTGCGCACGTGGTCCAGCGGATTCAGAAGTTGCTAGAGGGAGCAAATATCAAGCTTGGTGACATGACCAGCGACGTCATGGGCGTCTCCGGTCGGGCCATGCTCACCGCGCTCGCCACCGCTGACCAGGATGCCCGAACCCTGGCGGGGATGGCCAAGACCGCACTCCGGTGGAAGATTCCCGAGCTGGAAAAAGCACTCACAGGCTCCTTTGGTCCGCACCAGCGGTTCATGTTGCGCAGCCAATTTCAACTGCTGGAGGCTCTGGAGGCACAGACCGCATCACTTGATGACGAGGTCGCCCAGCGAATGCGCCCTTTACAGGCGGCTCTCGACCACCTGGATGAGATACCAGGAATCGGCGTCCGAGCTGCTCAGCAGATCATTGCCGAGGTCGGTACAGACATGACTCGATTTCCGACCTCGGCCCACTTTGCTTCCTGGGCTCGCATTTGTCCCGGTAATAACGAGTCCGCCGGTAAGCGTAGGAACAGCTCCATCGGCGGTGGCAACCGCTGGCTACGCAACGCTTTGCTTGAAGCAGCTTGGACAGTCAGCCACTCTCGCCGACAGACCTTCTTCACCGCCCGCCATCGTCGGATCGCAGCCCGTCGCGGCAACAAGCGCGCGGCCCCTCTCCAGCGCTCACTCCCTGTTGGTCGCCATCTATCACACGCTGCGCGATGGCACCGTCTTCCAGGATCTCAGCCCAACGCACTTCGAGAAGCTCAATCGCGAGGCAGTCACCCGCCGCAGTCTCAGACGCCTAGAGCAGCTCGGCTACCGTGTCACTCTCGAGGAGGCCACAGCTTTACCGGAGGCTAATCTTCAAGGCAAGACGCTGCCCGGCGCCGGCGTGGCGTCAGACCGTGACCTCGTCCTCGGCCACCACGTTCTCCAGCGCAACCTCGTCGTGCTGCAGCACGTAAATCTCTTCCGGACGGTCGTGCCCCTCTAGCATCCGCTTGCCCACGCTGACCAGCTTGATGTCGTCGCGCAGGATGTCGGCCACGATCGAGTAAGTCGTCTCCGATACGAGCACCTGGTTGCCGACCGCGCGCCGTCGCAGCTTCGCGCACCGGTTGACCGCCGGTGAGCGATAGTCCCGGTCCTGCGCGTCGGCCTCTCCTGTGAGGATCGCCATCCTCACGCTCAGCTGGATGCGGTCTGGCCAGGCCTCCGAACGGATTTCGCGCTGCGCCTCGAGAGCCGCCGCGACCGCGTCAGTGGCGCGCAGGAAGACGGCGAAGAAGCTGTCTCCCTCACCGCGCTCTTTCAGCACGATGCCGCCGTTGGCCTCGATGGCGCCGGCGAGCAGCTGGTCGTGACGCCGCATCACCGCGTACATCTGCGCTCGACTCTGCAGCCACAGCGGGGTCGACTCCACCACATCGGTCATGAGGAACGTGACGATGCCGTCGGGGAGCGACCTACCGGGCTCGACCCTGAACGCGGTACCCGGAGAGGTCGTGGTCGTGCCTTCATCCGCCGCTCGAGGCAGCAGCGTGGCGGCGACCACCAGGTAATCGTCGATCGCGTTGACACGCCGGAAGAAGTGCACGTTGTACGACGGCAGAACGCTCCACTGGGAGTAGTCGCTCGAGAACTCGCCCTCCCGGCTCACATCGGGCGCAACCGCCAGCAGCCGCCCCAGCTTCATCACCGCCGTCGCCTCGAGGTCGATCTCGCGCGCCGCATCCTCGCTCGTGACTGGCTTGCTGTCCTGGTCGGCATCAACGGCCCTTCGCACGACCTGTACGAAGTTCTCGAGGTCCACCTGCGTGTCGCGGCAGCGCTGCAGCTGTTCGAGCGAAAGCGCGACCTCGAAATCGCCGTTCGGCCCGGAGCCATTTCCATTCGATCCGTCTGCGTGGTTGCTCGGAGCGAACATGGAGATGACGCGCTCGAAACTGTCCTCGACCGCGTACTCGCGCGTGGTCCGCTGATAGACCTCTGCGGCCGTCGGCCAGCGCCCGTTGGCGACGAAATAGTTCGCCACCACCTGCTCGTAAAGCCACGCCGAGCCGTTCAGCGAAAGATCGACGTTCAGCGCCACTTGCAGGAAGTCGATCAATCGCCTGTAAAGCTCCTGAACTATCGCGTAAGGACCGACTTCGGCGACCTTGATCTCGCGGTCGAGGCCCAGGGCGGGATTCGGCCTCGGCGTCCCGTCGATGTACGTGAACGCTTCGAGCGCCACCAGGTCGCCGTGGTTGCGCAGCTTGATTCGCGTCTGGGAGACCCGGGGGCCGGGACCCGTGACAGGGCTGTCGGCGACGTGGACGTGGCCGCCGAGGCCCCAGGCGCGCTGGATCGGCGCGCGCAAATCCGAGATGAGCGAGTAGAAGCGCTGGATGAATGCCAGCGCCGCCTTGTCGCCGCCCATGTCGAAGCGGTCCTGGCGCACGGCGCGCAGATCACGCTCCCAGGCGGCGGTGATCGCCCCCCTCAAACCAACGATGCCTGGCTGCATCGATCCCATCCCTGGGGCCTTCGAAATCCCCCCCCGCGTCCAGCCCCAGCGGTAGGTTATCTCGGAACCTGCGCCTTCCGCGCCCCCTAAGAGCAATTAGCCGCACTTATGAATTGACACCGGCCGTAGAACGGTGCATGTTTAGTGGTCTTGCTGGGTGCCGGGGCACATGGACTCCCGGCCGTTGAAAGGAGGTCAAGGGGATGTCTGATACAAGAGTTGCTGCCCCACCGGTGGCGGCGATCGCGAACCCCGCCGCCTTGGGCTTGGGCGGCTTTGCGCTCACGACTTTCGTCCTAAGCACGCACAACGCTAATCTCGCGCCCGACCTGACGTGGGTCGGCCTAGCGTTCTTCTACGGAGGCCTCGCTCAGTTCTGCGCCGGGATGTGGGAGTTCCGGACCGGCAACACTTTCGGCGCCACCGCATTTTCGACGTACGGCGCCTTTTGGCTCTCTCTGGCCACGTTCATCGTCCTCGTCCTGATGGGCAAGGTGCCGGCCGGGGACATCAGCAACGACGTAGGCTGGTTCCTCGTCTCATTCGCCATCTTCAACACTTACATGATGTTCTGGAGCTTGCGGGTCAGTGTCGCCGTATTCCTAGTCTTTCTCACCCTGGAGATCACCGAGATCCTGCTGTTCATCGGTGCCTTCAACGGCAGTGGACCTGGTGTAGGTCTGACAGGACTCGGGGGCTGGGTCGGAATCCTCACCGCCATCGTGGCCTGGTACACGTCGGCCGCGGTAGTGGCCAACAGCATGCGGGCCAAGCCGATCCTGCCGGTCGGCGGTCCGCTGTGGTCATAACCCGGAAGACCGCGATTCTGAGCGAGGCAGGAGCATGAGGGACGACCAGCACACCGGCCATGCGATCGAGACCATGCAGGTCGAGGAGCGGCGCTACAAGCCGTCTCTCGAGTTCAGCCAGAAGGCGAACGCAAAGCCGGAGATCTACGGCAAGGGACTCGACGAGTTCTGGACCGAAGAGGGCAGCAAGCGGGTCACCTGGTTCGAACCCTGGAAGCAACTCTACGAATGGAAGCCGCCTTACGCCAAGTGGTATGTCGGCGGCAAGCTCAACGTTTGCTACAACTGCGTCGACCGCCACGTCGAAGGCGGACACAAGGACAAGGTCGCCTACTTCTGGGAGGGCGAGCCTGAAGACGATCGCAAGGAGATAACCTTCGGCGACCTCCAGCGCGATGTCGTGCGGTTCGCCAACGGGCTGAAGAAGCTCGGCGTCAAGAAAGGGACCCACATCGGCATCTACATGGGCATGGTCCCCGAGCTGCCGGTGGCGATGCTCGCATGCACTCGCCTCGGCGCCCCTTTCACAGTCGTTTTCGGCGGCTTCTCGGGCGAGTCGCTCTCCGACCGCATGAACGACATGAAATGCGAGCTGCTGATCACCCAGGACGAGGGTTGGCGGCGGGGCAACCGGGTCCCGCTCAAGGCCAACGCCGACGCCGCCCTGGCCATGTCGCCGACCGTCAAGACCTGCCTCGTGGTCAAGCGGACCGGCGGCGAGATCGACATGAAGAAGGGCCGCGACGTCTGGGCCCACGACGTGCTCGAGGGCCTCAACGACGACCCCCAGTCATGCCCCTGCGAGCCCATGGACTCCGAGGACCTGCTCTACCTTCTCTACACCAGCGGCACCACGGCCAAGCCCAAGGGCATCATCCACACCACCGGCGGCTACCTCGTCGGAGTCGCCACCACCCACTACTACATCTTCGACATCAAGCCCAACTCGGTCTTCTGGTGCGCCGCCGACATCGGCTGGGTCACCGGACACAGCTACATCGTCTTCGGGCCGCTGGCCAACGGGACCA
Organism: Candidatus Baltobacterales bacterium; assembly: GCA_035533335.1. Classification (GTDB taxonomy): domain Bacteria; phylum Chloroflexota; class Dormibacteria; order Dormibacterales; family Dormibacteraceae; genus DATKSS01. Next base: position 34,227 of record DATLUC010000132.1, on the reverse strand, counting down.
CCGGCATCATCTACGAGGGCACACCCGACTTCCCCGACAAGGACCGCTGGTGGAAGATCGTGGAGCGCTACAAGCCGGACATCCTCTACACGGCTCCGACCACCATCCGCACGCACATGAAATGGGGACCGGAATACGCGGCAAAGCACGACCTCAGCTCGCTCCGGCTGCTCGGCTCAGTGGGTGAGCCTATCAACCCGGAAGCCTGGATCTGGTATCGCGAGCACATCGGCGGCAACCGCACGCCGGTAGTCGACACGTGGTGGCAGACCGAGACCGGGATGATCCTCATCACTCCGCTCCCCGGCATCACCACGCTCAAGCCCGGCTCGGCGACCAAGCCTTTTCCGACCATCGACGCCGCTGTCTTCAGCAACCAGGGCGAAGAGGTCCCGCCGGGCGGGGGCGGCTACTTGGTCATCCGCAAGCCGTGGCCCGCGATGCTGCGCGGGATCTACGGCGACCCCGATCGATACCAGCAGACCTACTGGAACCGCTGGAAGGACACCTACTTCGTGGGCGACGGCGCCCGCATCGACGAGGACGGGGACTTCTGGCTCCTGGGCCGGGTGGACGACGTCATGAACGTCTCCGGCCACCGCATCTCGACCATCGAGATCGAAAGCGCGCTGGTCAGCCACCAGGCTGTCGCCGAAGCGGCCGTCGCCGGCCGCAACGACGCCCAGACCGGCCAGGCCATCGTCGCGTTCGTCACCTTGAAGGGCGGCAAGGAAGGCTCGCCGCAAATGATGCGCGAGCTGCGCGACCACGTCGGCAAGGTGATCGGCAAGTTCGCCGCCCCCGCCAACATCGTCTTCACGCCCGAGCTGCCCAAGACCCGCTCGGGCAAGATCATGCGCAGACTCCTGCGCGACGTTTCCGAGAACCGGCCCCTCGGCGACACCACCACCCTGGCGGATCCTGCCGTGGTGGCCGAGATCGCACGACGCGGCAAAGAGGAAGCCGGCAAAGACGAGGCCTAGAACAGGGAGGGCCATCCGGCTCTCCCTGCCTTCGGGCGGCTTGGCGCAGAATTCCCGCCTATGACCCTCGACCCCGCCGTCGAGGCGTCGATCCACAAGGGCAAGTCCCCGTCGTCGCAGGGCGCTGTGGTGACCCGCCGCAGGATCGGACGCCCAAGACCTTCAGGCCGAACCGTCAATGCGGTCGCAGCCCTGGTCGCTGCGGCCGCGGTTCTCTATGCGGCCTTTTTCGGGGCGGGCCCGCTCCCCGCGCTGGGTCCGGCGTTCAACCCGCTCACCGGCGCCTGGACGATGGCCGCAGCGGCGCAGGTGGGCAACCAGACACTCCACCTCGCCGGGCTGCAGCAGCCCGTCAATGTGAGCTTCGAAACTGACGGGACGGCGCACATAGTCGCGCAGACCGACCACGACCTATTCCTGGCGACGGGGTACGTGCACGCGCGCTTCCGCCTCTTCCAGATGGACCTCATGCGCCGCCAGGGCGAGGGCAGGCTGTCCCAGGTGATCGGCAAGGCGGCGCTGGACTCGGACCGCTTCGAGCTGCAGCTCGGCCTGCTGCGGACCGCCAAGCTGGAGTGGAGCCAGCTCACCTCGAGCGATCCCTCGCGCGACGCTCTGATCGCATACGCGGAGGGCGTCAACGATCGCATCTCGGAGGCCGAGTCGACCCACCAGCTGGATGCGATGTTCACGCTCCTCGGCTATCAGCCCGCGCCCTGGACGCCCATCGACACCCTGATCGTGAAGGGCGACATGACCCAGACGCTGAACTTCACCGACACGCCGCTGGTGATCGCCCAGCTCGACAAGTCCCTGGGCGCCGACCTGACGTCGGAGTGGTTCCCGGTCCTGCCGCCCAACGCACAGTCGCCTTACGACCCCGGGCCTTACGGGGCCGCGACCACCGCCCCGATCGAGTCCATGAGCCAGGTGAGCGACTCCGTGGCCGCCACCGCCGCGGCGCTGTACCAGCGCCTGGCCGCCCTTCCGCCAGGCCTCATCGCCACAGGAGGCGCCAGCAACAACTGGGCGGTGGCAGGATCGAAGAGCGCCAGCGGCGGAGCGCTGCTGGCCGGCGACCCGCACCTTCACCTCACCCTGCCGTCGATCTGGTTCCAGCTCTCCATGGATTCCCCGGGCTACCACGCGAGCGGTGTAAGCATCCCCGGCACCCCGATCGTGCTGATCGGCCACAACCAGCACATCGCGTGGAGCCTGACCGACGCCCAGGACCAGCAGACCTTCTACTACCTGGAGCACGAGGACGCGGCGCATCCCAACCAGTACCTCTGGAAGGGCTCCTGGCAGCCTTACAAAACGGTCGCCTATGACATCCCGGTGCTGGGCGGCGCTACCGAGCACCTCACCGTCAAGCTCAGCGTGCACGGCCCGGTCATCACCCAGCGTGGGCAGACCACCTCGGTCTGGTGGGCGGGCAACCTTCCCTCGCAGGACCTCGACGCACTGCTGCGGGTCGGACAGGCTTCCAACTGGCAGCAGTTTCGCGACGCGCTCCGCGACTGGCACTCCCCGACCCACAACTTCGTGTACGCGGACGACCTGGGCAACATCGGGCTCATCTCGGCGGGCTACTTCCCCCTGGTCGCGGCCGGCCAGCCCTGGCTGCCCATGCCCGGGACGGGCGAGGACGACGTCACCGGAACCGTGCCCTACGACGCGATCCCCCAGGTCTACGACCCGCCGGCCGGCATCATCTGGTCCGCCAACCAGCGCCAGGTGACTAGCGACTACCCGTACTACATCGGCACCGCCTCGAACTTCTTCGATCCGGGCTACCGCGCCAACGAGATCCACCGCGTCCTGAGCCTCGGCACCGCCAACGGCGGCAAGATGAGCGCCGCCGACATGATGGGTCTGCAGACCGATACGCGCGATTTCCTGGCCTCGGAGATCGTGCCGGTGCTGGTGCAGGCGCTGGCCGGCGAGCAGCTGAGCCCATCCGAATCGGCGGCGCGGGACCTCCTCGCCAAATGGGACTACCGCATGGACACCAGCTCCGCCGCGGCGACGATCTGGTCGACCTTCTGGCAGTCCTACCTCAGCGAGACGTTCGACCCCTGGTGGAAGTCGCGCGCCGTCTCGATCGATCGCACGGAGGTGGACGATGCGCTCGGCCAAGACCTCGAGGCGTGGACCCTGGGCGATACCGCCAACCGGGCGTTCAGCTCGCCGGGAAACGGGGTGCGCACCGCCGCCGACGTGATGCTCAAGGCTTTTCACGCCACCGTCGGGACCCTCACCAAGAGCCTCGGTTCCACCCCGAGCTCCTGGCCCTGGGGGCGGGTCCACACGCGTGAGCTGGAGAACCTGGCCCAGGTCAGCGGCCTGAGCTACGGCCCGCGGGCCGACCGTGGCGACGCCAACACGCCGCTAGCCTCAGGCGGCAACCCGTCCACTCACGGTCCGAGCTGGAGAATGGTGGTCGACTGGGGGACCGGCACCTTCAGCGGGATCTACCCCGGCGGTCAGAGCGAGAACCCCGCGTCCGCCTGGTACACCAACCGGGTCGACACATGGTGGAGCGGCCTCTACGCGCCCATGCTGACCGCAGACCAGGCCTCCGCGGCGAAGGGAACGTTCAAGTGGAGCCTGCAGCCGTGAGTCGGAGGCTATCGCTCGGGATCACCCTGATAATCGTCGTCGCCCTGGGGGCCGTCGATCTGGTCCTCTTCGCCTGGTGGGCGCCCTTCCTCGCGGGGCTGGCCATCGGAGTCCTCGCCGGGCGGGCGCGCGTGACAATCCCCGTCGGCGCGCTGCTCGGGCTACTCGCCTGGGGAGCGCCGCTGCTCTACGACCAGGAGCGCTACGGCCTCGGCCCGGCCGCCTCCAGCCTGGCGGCGATCATGGGATTCGGCCACCAGGGCGCCATCCCCGTGGTGCTGACCTTGCTCGTGGGCACGCTGCTCGGCCTGACCGGAGCGTGGCTGGGCTCGGTGGCGAAAAGCTGGCTGCCCGCCCTTCAGCGGGCGACCTCGCGGTAGACCGACTCCGTCTCGTCTGAGGGCTCGACGCCGAGCTCTTCGGCCAGCAGCCTGCGAAGATCCGCGTACACGCGGACCGCCTCCGCGCGGTCACCCTTGCCGGCATGGACCCGCATCAGCCGCCTGTAGCCCGACTCTCGGAAAGGCTCCAGCCGAACCGCCTCGCGCGCATGCGCCAGCGCCAGCTCGACTTCGGAGTTGGCAAGGAGCGCCTCGACCCTGCAGTCCAGGGCCCTGACCAGCATGGCCGCCAGCCCCTGGCGCCGCTCCTCGGTCCAAGCGCCGGCGTCTCCCGGCAGAAAGGGACGCCGCAGGATCGTGGTCGCGATCAGCGAAGGGCCGTAGGCGGCCCCAGGATCGCCTGCGTTCAACCCGCCCTCGGCCACATCGACGGCGGCGAGCGCAGCCTCGACGTCCACCCACGCGTCGGCCGGGGCGGTGAACTGATAGCAGCCGAACGCATGGCCGATGATCCGGGTCCGGTCGAGCCCGATCCCGCCGAGGCGCGACCGCAGCTTGCTGATGATCGCGCTCAGGGCAAGGGGCCACGAGGTCGGGGGGGCGCCGGACCACAGGGCGTCGGCGAGCTCCGACTGTGCGACCGCGCGCTTCCTCTCCGTGGCCAGGTAGGCGAGGACGAACCGGCCCTGGGGCCCGCCGAGCTTAGACTCGCGGAGCAGGCGTCCTTCGCTCTCGACCTGGACCTCGCCGGTGAGATAGAGCCTCAACGATCTGCCGGCCTCGATCGACGCCAAAGAATCGCCAAAGCCCTCCGGGCATGATGCTAACGCTGGTCCGGAACAGCACAAGGAGAAGATATGAAGAAAAGAGTCGAATGTGAGTGCGGATGGGTCCTGGAGACCGATGACGAGGAAGAGCTCGTCAACGGCGTCAAGAAACACGCCAGCGAGGTTCACCACATGCAGGGCGTGACCCGCGAGCAGGTCTTGGCCCAGGCGAAGCCCGTCTAGCCCTCGATCGGAGCTGGAGCCACCCGGAGGTGTCTCCATTTGAAAAGGAGTCGACGTGAAGTACCTCTATCTTTTGTATGCCGACGAGGCCAAGATGCCCGCGCCGGGCAGCCCGGCGTTCAACGCGCAGAACGACGCCTACAACAAGTACTACGAGGAGCTCTCGGGCCGCGAGCTCTTCAAGTCGGGCGACCCCGTGATGCCGTCGCCGACGTCGAAGACCGTCCGCGTACGCAGCTCGGCGACCAAGGCCGACTCGGGGCCTTTCAATCACAGCGGTGACCAGGTGATCGGCTTTTACGTGGTCGAAGCCAAGGACATGGAGGAGGCGGTCGCTTACGCCGCCAAATGCCCAGCCGCCTCGGCGGGAGCCGTGGAGGTCCGACCCATCGTCCAGATGTAGAAACTCCCGGAGCCGGCGGGTCGCTCCCGCCGGCTCATAGGCTTGTTGCGCCACGCGCAATCGTTGACGCCTGCAACTTCGGGTGATAGGTTCCGGCGCAACCAGAAGGCCTGTTCTTTTTAGGGGAGGAAGGAGTTGGAAGACCATGCCCACCACGCGGATGTCCGCGACCTGGCGCGGTTCGGCCATCCGCAGGAGCTGAGGCGCGCCCTCGGCGTCTATTCGAGCTTCGCCGTCGCGTTCTCATACATCTCACCGTCGACAGGCATCTTCACGCTCTTCATCCTTGGGATTGGGCTGGCCGGTCCAGCGTTCTTCTGGAGCTGGCCCATCGTCGTGGTCGGGCAGCTGCTCGTGGGTCTGAACTTCGCCGAGGTGAGCTCCCACTTCCCGGTCGCGGGCTCCGTTTACCAGTGGACCAAGTACCTATCCAACCGGCACTACTCCTGGTTCAGCGGATGGATCTATCTGTTCGCCGGAGTGCTCACTGTCGCGGCGGTCGTGGCGACAGTTCCACTCGTGCTGATCCCGCTGCTGAACAACCTGGGCATCAACATTCCCAACGACCCGGACGCCCAGCGCAACACGGCCGCGGTCGTGCTCCTGAGCACCACCCTGCTGAGCATCTTCGGGGTGAGGATCGTTGCCTTCGTCAACAACACGGGCGTCGTATTCGAAATCCTCGGCATGGTCGTTTTCGCCCTCGTCCTGCTGCTCTTCTATCACCGCCAGTCGGTGTCAGTCTTCGGCGACTTCAGCGCACTGGGCTCTGGCTTCTCGAACCAGGCCGGGACGTTCCTTGCCGCCATGTTCATGTCCCTGTTCGTGATCTACGGCTTCGACACGGCAAGCACCCTGGCTGAGGAGACCAAGAACCCGAGGCGCGAGGCGCCACGGGCGGTCCTGGCGTCCATCGTGGGAGCCGCGGTCATCGGTGCGATCTTCCTGTTCGCGGTGATCATCGCCATCCCTGGCGACATGAGCAAGTTCGTGTCCGACACCGCCGCCGGCAAGTACCCGTTCCCACTCGTGACGATCATCGAATCGAACTTCCCGGGCTGGGCGGCCAACCTCTACCTGTTCGTGGTCTTCGCGGCCATTTACGTTTGCTGCCTCGCCATCCAGACGGCAACCATCCGGCTCGCGTTCGGGATGGGGCGCGACGGCAAGCTCCCACTGGCGAAGGTCTACAACAACGTCCACTCAACCCTGCACACTCCGATCGGCACCTGCATTGTGATCGGCGTGCTGGCCGGTCTACCTCTCATCTACTACGCGGGCGCCGGCACGATCGCGATCGGCGCGACCGGGATGATCTACCTCGCGTACATCTTGGGCAACCTCGCCATCCTCTTCGCCCGCTTCCGCGGCTGGCCGACGGAGAGCACGCCCTTCAAGTTGGGCGGCTGGGGCATGATCGTCAACATCCTTGCGCTGGTGTGGGGCATCAGCATGGAGATCAATTTCCTGTGGCCGCGCAACGCGGCCGTAGGGGGCCAGAACCCTCCGCTGAGCGCCTTGCCGAACGTCACTATCGGCGGCCCGATTGGCAGCATCCCCGTCTTCGAGTTCACCCTCGGGTTGATCTTGCTTGTCGGCGTGATCTACTACGTGGTCGCACAGCGCAACGCGCCTGAGACAAAGGCCGTCGCGCCCGCCGAAACACCCGCCGTCTAAGGTCTCGACCGGGGGCCGGCCACGTCCGGCCCCCGCACCTCTCACACTTGACACCACCTTGAGATCCCACGCGCGCGCGGTCGTGATCGGGGGCGGCGTCGGCGGCGCTGCCATCCTTTACTGGCTGACAAGGCTCGGCTGGACCGACACGATGCTGGTCGAGCGCTCGCGCGTGACCAGCGGTTCTACCTTCCACTCCGCAGGCCTGGTCGGCCAGCTGCGCGGCTCGCTCAGCCTGACCCGGATGATGATGAACTCCGTCGAGCTGTACCGGACGCTCAGCTACGAGGTCGGCCTGGAGACCGGATGGCACGAGGTCGGATCGCTGCGGCTGGCGTCCAGTCAGGAGCGCATGGAAGAGCTCACGCGCCAGGCGGCCTGGGCCAAGACTTTCGGTCTCCCGCTGGAGCTGGTGTCGGCGCACGACGCTCAGCGCATGTTCCCGCCCATGACCACCGACGGCGTGCTCGGCGCCGCCTACCTGCCGACGGACGGCTACATCGACCCGAGCCAGCTGACCTTCGCGTTGGTCGAGGGGGCTCGCCGGCGGGGGGCTGAGATCTGCGAGGACACCCGCGTCACCGCGATCGACGTCGCCCGCGGCCACGTGCGCCGCGTGGCCACCGACAAGGGCGACATCACGACCGAGCTGGTGATCAACGCCGGCGGCATTTTCGCGCCCGAGATCGGCCGCATGGCCGGCGTCAACGTGCCCCTGATCCCGATGGCCCACGAGTACCTGATCACCAGGCCGACCGGCCTGCCGCTGGACATGCCGACCATGCGCGATCCGTCGCTGCTCGTCTACTACCGGCCGGAATCGGGCGGCCTGATCATGGGCGGCTACGAGCGCGATCCGGCGCCGTGGAGCCTGGACGGGATCCCCGCCGATTTCAACGGCCGGCTGCTCGAGCCTGACTGGGACCGTTTCGAGCCCCTGATGGCCAACGCGATCGTGCGCACGCCGTCGATCAAGGACGCGGAAGTCGTGCGGCTGGTCAACGGGCCGGAGGCGTTCACGCCGGACGGCGAGTTCATCGTCGGCCCGAGCGAGGTCCGAGGCTTTTGGGTCGCGGCGGGGTTCTGCGCCCACGGCCTGGCCGGAGCGGGCGGGATGGGAAGGCTGGTCGCCGAGTGGATCGTCGACGGGAGGCCGAGCCTGGACACGTGGGAGATGGATTCCAGGCGGTTCGGCCGGCAGTACACCAGCCGCGACTACACGCTCGAGCGCACGCGCGAGGTCTACTCGACCTACTACGACGTCAAGTACCCCGGCCACGAGCGGGCGGCCGGCCGCCCACTTCGCCTCTCGCCCATCTACTCCCGGTTGTCGGACCTCGGCGCGGCGTTCGGCGAGAAGTCGGGCTGGGAGCGCGCCAACTGGTTCGAGCCCAACGGGACGCGCGGCGACCAGGCACTGCGCCCACGAGGCTGGGCGGGCCGCTTGTGGTCTCCCGCCATCGGGGTCGAGCACCAGGCGTGTCGTGAGACGGCGGCGGTGTTCGACTTCACGTCGTTTGCGAAGATCGAGGTCCGCGGCCGGCGCGCCGCCGAGTTCCTCGAGACTCTTTCCGACAACCGCGTCGCCCGGGCCGTCGGCTCGCTGACCTACACACAGATGCTCAACGAGGGCGGAGGCATCGAGTGCGACTTCACGGTCACCCGGCTCGCCGAGGACCGCTTCCGCATCATCACCGGCACCGCGTTCGGCCAGCACGACCTGGCCTGGGTGCGCGACCACGCGCCCGAGGATGGATCGGTCTTCGTCGAGGACGTCACATCGGCCTATGCGTGTGTCGGCCTGTGGGGGCCCCGATCGCGGGACATCCTCCAGGCCCTCACCACCACCGACGTCGGCAACTCCGCCTTCCCGTTCATGACCGCGCGCCAGCTGGCGGTCGGATCCGTGCCCTGTCTCGCGCTGCGGGTCACTTACGTCGGCGAGCTCGGCTGGGAGCTCTACTGCCCGTCCGAGTTCGGCCTGCGGCTGTGGGACGCGATCTGGGAGGCCGGCCACGACAAGGACCTGGTCCCCGGGGGGTACAAGGCGGTGGATTCGCTGCGGCTCGAGAAGGGCTACCGGGTCTGGGGCGCCGACATCGGGCCCGAGTCAGACCCCTATCAGGCTGGTCTCGGTTTCTGCGTCAAGCTCGACAAGGGCGACTTCATCGGGCGTTCAGCCCTGGTCGAGCTCGCGAAGAAGCCGGCCGAGGCCAGGCTCGCCTGCCTGGTGCTGGACGACCCGCGCGCGGTCGCACTCGGCTCAGAGCCGGTGCGGATCGGCGACCAGATCGTCGGGCGGGTGACCAGCGGGGGCTACGGGTACACGATCGCCGCCTCGATCGCGTACGCCTTCGTGCCCGCCGCCACGCCCGTCGGCGAGGCGGTCGAGGTCGACATCTTCGGAACCTGGGCGCGGGGGCGGGTGGCCAAAGATCCCCTCTACGACCCGGCGGGCTCCCGCATCCGCTCCTAGAGCTCTCCCTTCCCGGTAGTAGGAACGGTGGCCCGCAGGGCCGGCTGGGGCGAGACATCTGGGGAAGTGGTGGGGCTCAGCCCGGTATCACGGTCCGTAGGTAATCACCGAAGGCGGGGTCTGACGCCGTGTGTTCCATGCGCTCGAAGTGTTGGGCCGCATAGCCGGTGAAGTCGAAATCCAGCTCCGAGATCCCGCTCTGGAGCACCCCCCACATCGCCTCGCGAAAGTCGGACATGAACCGCATCAGTCGCAGCGAAGCGAGGTCGCGCTCTTCCGCGGCCCCGAAGTATTCAGACAGCAACCTTCGATCGTCGGCAACCGAGAACTCGTGATTCACGGAAAGGTTGGCGAGGTCGAAGAAGCGGTCGCCCATCCCGGCGTATTCCCAGTCCACGATCCGGACCTCGCCATCGTCCAGGAAGTTCGCGTTGAGCAGGTCGTTGTGGCACGGGACCAGGGGCTGGGGGCCGCGCGCCGATCTGATTTGCTGCGACACCTGCCGTGCCGCCGCGAACTCGGCCGGGATGCTCGCGCCGAAGCTCTCGGCCTTGGCCCGGTAGTCGTCGACCACGGCATGCGCGTCGAAACGCCCGGGGATGGCGGGCGCCGAGTGGATCTTGCGCAACGCGGCGGCGACCCGGCCCAGCTCTTTCGGCTCGCGCATCTCGTCCGGAGGGATTCGCCTGCCCTCGATGAACCGGGTCACGAGCCAGCCTTCCGATTGCACGAAGGCGATCACCGCCGGCCCGATCCCGATTTCCTCTGCGCGCAAGCTCGCCGCGTGCTCGACGGCGCGGTCGATCCCTAAGAGCTCGGTCCTCACGCCCCCCATCCGCAGCACGTAGGCCGACCCGTCGACCGTGACCTTGTAGTTGCGGTTGGTGATCCCACCGTCGAGCGGGACGACCGCCTGGCGCCGTCCGGGCCAGAGTCGTTCTACGGCCTGGGCCGCGGCGTCCACAATCGCGGATGGTATCTGCTTGAATGGGGCGGCATTGTCAGCCACCGAGCGCTCCACTGACACCGAGCTGGCCGAGCTCAGGGCCCGATACGTCCCGCGCGGCATCACGACCGCCCATCCGCTGGTGGCCGACCGGGCCAGCGGGGCTGAGCTCTGGGACGTCAACGGGCACCGCTACATCGACTTCGCGGGCGGGATCGGCGTGATGAACGTCGGCCACGGCCACCCCCGGGTGATGGAGGCGGTGCGGGCCCAGCTCGAGCGCGCCACCCATACCTCTTTCCAAGTGGTCATGTACGAGTCGTACCTGCGCCTGGCCGAGCGGCTGTGCGAGGTCGCGCCCCTGGACGGGCCGAAGAAAGCGATCTTCTTCAGCACCGGCGCCGAAGCAGTGGAGAACGCGGTTAAGATCGCCCGGGCGCACACCCGCCGCTCGGCGGTGATCAGCTTCCGCGGCAGCTTCCATGGCCGCACGCTCCTGGCCCTGAGCCTCACCGGATCGGTGAGCCCGTACAAGCAGAACTTCGGGCCCTACGCCGGTGAGATCTACCAGGCTCCCTTCCCGTATGAGTACCGCGGCTGGGACACGGGGCGCGCGCTCGCAGCTCTGCAGAGCATCTTCGACTGCGAGGTCTCGGCCGACCGCGTCGCGGCGGTGATCATCGAACCGGTGCTCGGCGAGGGCGGATTCGTGCCTGCCCCGGCCGAGTTCTTGCAGAGGCTTCGCGAGATCTGCGATCGCCACGGGATCCTGCTCATCGTCGACGAGATCCAGACCGGCTTCGGACGCACCGGCAAGTTCTTCGCGATCGAGCACTCGGGCGTCAAGCCCGACCTGGTCACCGTCGCCAAGAGCCTGGCCGCCGGCTTCCCGCTGTCGGGGGTGGTCGGCCGCGCCGAGGTGATGGACGCCCCCGACCCCGGAGGGCTGGGCGGGACCTACGGAGGCAACCCGGTCGCGTGCGCGGCGGCCCTCGCCGTGATGGACGTAATGCGCGACGAAAAGCTGCCCGAGCGCGCGGCGCGCATCGGCTCGGTCCTCGAGGAGCGCATGCAGAGCTGGGCTGCCGAGCACGACCTGATCGGTGACGTTCGAGTCATGGGCGCGATGGCCGGCATGGAGCTGGTGCGCGATCGCACCGACAAGACGCCGGCGGACAAGGAGACGGCCAAGGTGATGGTCGCCGCTCGCGAAAAGGGACTCATCATCCTGCGGGCCGGCCTGCATCACAACGTGATCCGCACGCTGATGCCGCTGACCATCCCGGATGAGCAACTCGACGAAGGGCTGGACATCCTGGGCGCGGCGGTCGGAGAAGTCGCGGCCGGGTAAACACGGTGAGGGCAAGGAGGGAGCCATGAGCACGACGCTTCGACGCCACGAGATGTTCATCGACGGCAAGTGGACGCCCGGCGAGGGAGCCGAGCAGGAGATCATCAACCCGGCCACGGGCAAGGTGATCGCCCACGTGCCCAAAGGCACCGAGCACGACGTCGAGCGCGCGGTCGCCGCGGCGCGCAAGGCGTACGACGAGGTCTGGTTCGACAGCACTCCTAGAGACCGTAGCGAGCGCTTGATCAAGCTCGCCGAGGCGATCGAGGCCAACGGCGACGAGCTGGCAGGCATCGAATCGCAGAACGTGGGCAAGCCGCTGGCCCCGACCAAGTCCGAGGAGATCCCCCCCATCGCCGACTGTTTCCGCTTCTTCGCCGGCGCCGCGCGCCTGCTCGAGGGAAGGGCTGCGGGCGAGTACATGTCCGGCTTCACGAGCATCCTGCGGCGCGAGTCCCTCGGCGTGGTCGGGTCGATCGCGCCCTGGAACTACCCGCTGATGATGGCCGCCTGGAAGGTGGCGCCCGCCCTCGCGGCCGGCAACACGGTCGTCCTGAAGCCTTCCGAGTGGACCCCGCTCACCGCGCTCCGGTTCGCCGAGCTCGCCGCCGACGTCCTGCCGCCCGGCGTGCTCAACGTCATCACGGGCGACGGCGAGCCGGTCGGAGCAGGCCTCGTCCGGCACCCCGGAGTGGCGATGGTCTCGTTGACCGGCGACGTGGCGACCGGCAAGGAGGTCGCCCGCGCGGCGGCCGCGACGCTCAAGCGGGTGCACCTGGAGCTGGGCGGCAAAGCGCCGGTGGTCGTGTTTGACGACGCCGACCTGGAGAAGGTCGTCGAGTGGATCAAGATCGGCGGCTTCTTCAACGCAGGCCAGGACTGCACTGCCGCCACCCGCGTCATCGCCGGGCCGAAGATCTACGACAACTTGATGGCCGACCTCGTGCCGGCCGTCAGCGGCCTCAAGGTGGGCGACCCGATGGCGGAGGACACCGAGATGGGCCCCCTGGTGTCCGAGGAGCAGGCCGAGCGCGTGTCCGGCTTCGTCGACCGCGCCCGCAGAGCGGGCGGCGAGGTCCTGACCGGCGGCGCGCGGATCAAGAAGGCCGGTTCGTGGTACCAGCCCACGGTCGTGGTGCCTTCGGGTCCTGACGCCGAGATCGTGAACCGCGAGGTGTTCGGCCCGGTGGTCACCGTGCAGCGCTTCAGCGACGAAGACCAGGCTCTGCAGTGGGCCAACAGTGTCGACTACGGCCTGGCCGCCTCGGTCTGGACGCGCGACGTCGGCCGCGCGCTGCGCATGGCGCGCCGGCTCCAGTTCGGCACCGTCTGGATCAACACCCACATCCCGCTCGTCAACGAGATGCCGCACGGCGGTTACAAGCAGAGCGGCTACGGCAAGGACATGTCGATCTACTCCCTCGAGGAGTACACGCAGATCAAGCACGTGATGGCGTCCCTGGACTGAGTTGGCGGCCACGGCAACTGAAAGCAAGCCGGCGCTCAGGCTGCTGGGCGTCCGGAAGAACTACGGACAGGTGGTCGCGGTGGCGGGGGTGGACCTCACCATCGTCGAGGGTGAGTTCTTCACGCTCCTCGGCCCTTCGGGCTCGGGCAAGACCACCCTGCTGCGCATGATCGCGGGCTTCGAGAGGCCCGACTCGGGGCGGATCGAGCTCGGCGGTCGAGATGTGACCACGATGCCGCCGCACATGCGTGACACCAACACCGTGTTCCAGGACTACGCCCTCTTCCCGCACATGACCGTCGGAGAGAACATCGGCTACGGCCTGCGCATCAAGCGCGTGCCGGGCACCGAGCGCAAGAAGCGGGTCCAGCGTGCCGTGCAGATGGTCCGGCTCTCCGGGCTCGAGAACCGCAAGCCCAACCAACTCTCGGGGGGCCAGCGTCAGCGCGTCGCGCTGGCGCGAGCCGTGATCAACCAACCCGAGGTGCTTCTGCTCGACGAGCCCCTGGGCGCCCTCGACCTCAAGCTGCGCCAGGAGATGCAGATCGAGCTGAAGCAGATCCAAAAGGAGGTCGGGATCACGTTCATCTACGTCACCCACGACCAGGAGGAGGCGCTCACGATGAGCGACCGGATGGCGGTGATGTCGAACGGCCGCATCGAGCAGATCGGCTCGCCGGTCGACGTGTATGAGCGCCCCGCGACCGAGTTCGTGGCCGGCTTCATCGGGATCTCGAACGTGCTCTCACGCGACGGGGTGCGATTCGTGGTGCGCCCCGAGAAGATCCGGATCCTCGCCGAGGGGGATCGGGCCGACCCTGACATGACGGTGGAGCAGGGGACGGTCGAGGAGGTCGTCTACGTCGGGATGTCGACCCGGTACGTGGTCAGACTGGGCCGGGGCGAGCAGCTGGTCGCTGTACGCCAAAATATGGACGCCCCGGGCGATGCCCAGGACCTCCAGGGCCGGGCCGTGAGGCTGGCCTGGACCAATGACCACACGTTCGTGCTCGAGAGCAAGGAGAGATAGGAAGACCATGAGTTCAGCAGAAGGGCGGAAGAGCTTTTGGCGATTGGCATGCCTGGGCGCGTCAGTCGTCGTGGCCATCACCGCATGCGGTTCGAGCAACACTCCGACGGGGTCGACCCAGGCGCAGCCGCCGACCGCGACCATGAAGCCGCCGACATCGGTCGGGGCAGGCGAGGGCCAGCTCAACTTGGTCCTCTGGGACGGGTACGCGGACAAGTCGTGGGCCGACCCGTTCACGGCGGCAACCGGCTGCAAGCTCAACCTGCATCCAGCCGGCTCATCCGACGAGATGGTGAGCCTGATGAAGGACGGCGGTGGCGGGCAGTGGGACATGGTCTCCGCCTCGGGTGACGCCGACCTGCGCCTGATCTATGGCGGCGACGTCAAGCCGATGAACACGGACCTCATCCCCGACTGGAAGAACTTCCAGGCGTACTTCCAGTCACCGCCCTACAACACCATCAGCGGCGTCCACTACGGCATCTCCCTGCAGTGGGGTCCCAACACGCTGCTCTACAACACCCAGAAGTTCCCCACCGCGCCGACCAGCTGGAGCGTCATCTACGACAAGGCCAACACGGGCCTGGTCACGGTGCCCGACAACCCGATCCAGATCGCGGATGCGGCTCTTTACCTGAGCAAGACCCAGCCGAGCCTGGGCATCACCGACCCGTACGAGCTCACCCAGAAGCAGTTCGACGCGACCGTCGCGCTGCTCAAGCAGCAGCAGCCGCTGATCAAGCACTACTGGGCCCTTGCGACCGATGAGATCAGCCTGTTCCAGAACGGCGACGTCACAGTCGGCGCTGCGTGGCCCTACCAGACGATCCAGCTCAAGGCGGCGGGCGCGCCCGTCGACGAGACCATCCCGCAAGAGGGCGCCACCGGCTGGGCGGACACTTGGATGATGGCGACCAAGGCGCCTCACCCCAACTGCGCTTACAAGTGGGTGCAGTGGGTGAGCACCGCGCACGTCCAGGCGATGCAGGCCCTGTCCTTCGGAGAGACCCCGGTCAACAGCAAGGCGTGCGCCGAGATGGACGCCCTGCAGTCAGGCTCCTGCCACCAGTACCACGCCGACGAGACCGGCGCTTCGTACTTCAACACCATCAAGTTCTGGAAGACCCCGCTGGCCACCTGCGACAACGGCAGCCAGAACTGCGTTCCGTACGACCAGTGGGTCTCGGCCTGGACCGCGATCAAAGGCTAGGGACCGCTTGTCCGTAAAGGCGGCGAGGCGGCCCCCCTCGAAGGGAGGAGGGGCCGCCCCCTTCCAGGCACTGTTCTGGCGCCTTCCGTGGTTGCGGCCGGTCCTTCTGCTGACCCCGCCGCTCGGCTGGTTCGTCTTCGTCTACCTGGCAGCGCTCGGCCTGCTGCTGATCTCGGCCTTCTGGACGATCGATCCGTTCACGACCCAGGTGGTGGAGTCCTGGAACCTCGACAACTTCCGGATCATCCTGACGGACCCCACCTACTGGAGGATCATCGGCCGCACTGTCCTCATCGCGGGACTGGTCACCCTGACCGACGCGGCCCTGGCCTTCCCATTCGCCTACTTCATGGCCCGGGTCGCGTCGCGCCGGGTCCAGACGATCATGTTCGCGGCTGTGTTGCTACCCCTGTGGGCGAGCTACCTCGCCCGCGTGTACGCCTGGATCCTCATCCTCAATCACGACGGGGTGCTCAACTGGAGCCTCCAGAAGGCGGGCCTGCCGGCGGCCAACATCGGGTACACCAACGTCGCGATGTGGCTGGTCTTCTCGTATATCTGGCTGCCCTTCATGATCATCCCGGTCTACACGGCGCTGGAGCGGCTGCCCGAATCCTTGCTCGAGGCGGCGGCCGACCTGGGAGCGCGCCGGTGGCGCACGGTGCGTGACGTCGTCCTGCCCCTGGTGCTGCCCGGCGTCGTCGCCGGCTCGATCTTCACCTTCTCGCTGACGCTGGGCGACTACATCACCCCGATCTTGATCGGCGGGGCGAGCTCGAACTTCATCGGCAACGTCGTCTACGCGAACATCGGCATCGCCAACAACGTGCCATTCGCGGCGGCCCTGACCATGGTGCCGGTCGCGGTGATGACCGTTTACCTGACCGTCGCGCAGCGCCTCGGCGCATTCGAGGCCCTGTAGTCGTGGAGGGAACCTGGACGCGGGTCGGGCTGTGGGCATGGTCCGCGCTGATCCTGATGTTTCTCTTCTTTCCAATCCTCCTGATCTTCTTCTATGCGTTCAACAGCTCGAACATAGAGAGCTGGCCCATCCCAGGCTTGACGTTGAAGTGGTTCACCGCGACGTGGAACGACGAGAACGTGCGCACGGCCTTCGGGCTGTCGCTCCAGGTCGGCCTCGTGGCGACCGCGATCGCACTGCTGCTGGGGTCGTGCGCGGCCTTCGCCATCCACCGCACTCCCTTCTTCGGCCGGGAGGCGGTCAGCCTTCTCTTCATCCTCCCGCTCGCCCTGCCCGGCATCATCACCGGCATCGCGCTGAACGCTTTCTTCAGCTTCAGCGGCGTCTCGCTTTCGACCTGGACGATCGTGATCGGCCACACGACCTTCTGCATCGTCGTCGTCTACAACAACGTGCTCGCCCGCCTGCGCCGCACCCAGGGCTCCCTGGTCGAGGCCGCCATGGACCTCGGCGCCAACGGCTTTCAGACCTTTCGCGACATCACGCTCCCGCTCATCTCGACGTCGGTGGTGGCCGGTTGCATGCTCGCCTTCGCGCTGTCCTTCGACGAGGTGATCGTCACGACGTTCACCGCGGGTGCCCAGTCCACGCTGCCGATCTGGATCTTCGGCCAGATCCGCCATGGAGTGCTGCTGCCGGAGGTGAACGTGGTCGTTTCCTTCGTGATCCTGGTCACGATCATCCCGGTCGTCGTCGCCGCGCGCCTCACCGGTGGCGGCGCGGCGCGTGTGCCGGCCGCCCGCTGACCTACTTGACGAACAGCGGGACCAGGATCGAGGCCACCCACAGGGCAAGGCCCACGCCGAGCAGCCCCACCTTCTTGTACTTCCAGCCGATCGCGGCGAGGACGAACGCGATGAAGGCAAGGATCAGGAGGATGGTGCTGAGGTTGAGGCTCGAAAGACGGCCGAGCAGCTCTTCCAGGGACCACAGGGCCAGGCCGATCGCGATCAGGTCGATCTTCTTGAAGCCCCAGCCCACGGCTGCAAGGACGAAGGCGATCAGCGCCGCGATGAGAAGCAGGTCGGTCAGGCTCATCGGGGCATTATCAGGTACGGATGACTAATGTTCCACGATTTCGGCCGGACGATCGCCCAGCGCTCCGTGCGGCACCAGCCAACCGAAGATCTCGAGGATCAGCCGGCCGGCCTGCACAGAAGGGTCCTGGTGAGCGAGGCGCGAGGCCTCTTCCACCGAGGTGCGGAGGACTGCGACCCCGCGAAGCGAGTGGTCGGGCTGGCCGATGAACGGGCCGTTGACCAGGACGTGCCCCTCCTCCCGCAGCCTCGCCCAGAACGCCAGGTGCTTTCGCTGCAGCTCGTCGAGTGCCTCTTCGCTCATCTGGGGCGCGCCGGCGGGCCGGCGGAGAAAGACCACCGCGTAAGCGTCGAGCCGCATGGCGCAACACTAACGCGGTGAACCAGGACCCCGCCGGTCTCAACCTCACCGGTTTGGCGCGCACCCCTGGAGCGCAGCGCAGCTGGTGGTTGCGCGAAGCGCTCGCCCGTGAGGATCGTGGCGCCGCGCCGCCGCTGGCCGGGGACGTGAACGCCGACGTGGCCATCGTCGGAGGCGGATTCACGGGGCTCTGGACGGCGTATTTCCTGACCCAGGCGAACCCCGGCCTGGGCGTGGCCGTCGTCGAGCAGGACACCTGCGGCGGCGGCCCGAGCGGCCGCAACGGCGGCTTTGCCAGCGGGTGGTGGGACGAGCTGCACGGGCTGATGAACCTGTACGGCCCCGAAGGCGCCGTGAAGGCCTGCCGCGCGATCTCCGACAGCATCACGGCGATCGGCGAGTTTTGCGACGGCAACGGCGTCGACGCTTGGTTCAAGAAGGCGGGGTACATGTACGCCGTGACCGCCCCCGCACACGAACCGACGTGCAAGGCCATGGTCGACCTGGCCCGCGAGGTCGGCCTGCCCGAAGAGCTGCGCGAGCTCACCGAGGCCGAGGTGCGCGCCCGCTGCGCGTCGCCGGCGTTCCTGGCAGGCGCTTTCATGCGTGACGGCGCGTCGGTCCAACCGGGCTTCCTGGTTCGCGGCCTCCGGCGCGTGGTCATGGAGCGCGGAGTGCGGATCTACGAGGGCACTGCCGTCACCGGACTGAAGCCAGGTCCTCCCGCGATCCTCACCACGCCGAATGGCAGCCTGCGCGCCAAACACGTCGTGCTGGCCCTGAACGCGTGGGCGACCGGGTGGCCACAGCTCAGCCGCCGGTTGGTGGCGTGGAGCTCGTACATCGTGCTCACGGCGCCCGCTCCGGAGCGCCTGGCCGAGATCGGTTGGACCGGTGGCGAGCTGATCTCCGATTTCCGCACATCGCTGCGGTACTTCAGGACGACCGCGGATGGCCGGATCGCGTTTGGGGGCGGGGGCGGCCGCGCGCGCCGCACGATCGACGACGCGTTCACGCACGACGCCCGGGCCGTCGAGCAGGCCGCCGAAGGTTTCCGCCTCATGTTCCCGACGTTCGCCGACGTGCCGATCGAGGACGGCTGGGGCGGCCCGATCGATGTTTCGCCGACCCATCTGCCGGTGTTCGGCACGCTCGAGCCGGGGAACGTCTTCTACGCGCTCGGCTACACGGGCAACGGCGTCGCGCCCTCCCACCTCGCAGGCCAGGTGCTGGCCGATCTCGCGACCGGACGTGACACCGACACGGTGAGACTGCCGATGGTCAACCCGCGGCCTCGTCTGTTTCCTCCGCAGCCCTTCCGGTCATGGGGCGCCGCCGTGGTGAGGCAGGCCATGATCGCCAAGGAGACGGCGGAGGAGCAGGGCCGCAAGCCCGGCCTGATCGTCTCCGAGCTGGCGCGGATGCCGCGCCGGATGGGCTACCTGTTAGGGCCTGACTAGATCCCCGAGCAGGTGCACGCCCCACCCTTTCGGCATCAGGCGCTCCGACAGCACCGAGGCCCTGAACATGAAGCCGTTCAGCGCGAGGTAGGTGGGGTCGGGCACCACGCGGAGCTCGGCCACCTCCAGCCCGCTCTTGCCGGCCTGTTCGCGCAGCGCCTTGATGGTGTTGGCCCGGTACTGGACCGGGAAGGTGTCGGCCTCCTCTCGCCCGTAAAGCCGGGGCACCAGCCGCCGCTGCAGCCGGGGGAGCGCCTTGCCCAGCCGGTTGAGCCACATCAGCGGGTTGCGCAGGTTGGGGGTTAGGAACATGAAGTGGCCCCCCGGCCGCAGCACCCTGCGAACCTCGCCAAACACCGCCTCGGGTTCCTTGAGGTGCTCCATCACCCACACGCACACCACCAGGTCGAACGAGGCGTCGGCGAAGGGCAGCCGTTCGCCTACGCCCCTGATGACCGGCATTCCCGGCGCCCGGTGCTCGGACAGTGACGGCGAGTCGGGGTCGAGGCCCGCGGCGAGCCTGACGTCCCTCCAGATCAGCTCCACTACCCCGCCACGCCCGCAGCCGAGGTCCAGGACCTGGCTGTCGGAGGTCGCCCTGGCGCGCACGAGAGCCTCGAGCTGGTCACCGCTCGAACGCCATTCGGGCCGCATGGCCCGGTAGCGCGCGCGATAGGAGTTCTGGAGCGTGAGGGGAAGCAGCGCCTGCCGAGCGGCCGGGTCCCCCGCGTCCGCGATGCCCATGCTCCGGGCATTCTGACCGCAGAGCTGCCCGGCCGCAACCCTCAGGTCAGCGACCAAGGAACGTCACTTCCCCTCTTCGTGGAGAAGTGAGCTTTCCCCGGCCGACCGGCGGCCGGACCTCGTCTCGGCCGAGCTAGCTTCGAAGGGGCTTTCGCGCCCTGATATAGGCGCTGCCAACCTCTCCATCGACTCCCGGAAGGGTCTGCGTCGCGTGGACCT
This sequence comes from Candidatus Baltobacterales bacterium, assembly GCA_035533335.1. GTDB lineage: Bacteria > Chloroflexota > Dormibacteria > Dormibacterales > Dormibacteraceae > DATKSS01. Next base: position 13,907 of record DATLUC010000132.1, on the reverse strand, counting down.
GGAAGTCGGGGTCCTCGAACCCAGCCTCGACCAGCACGGCCCGGTATTCGTCGATCGGGATCGTGCCCGAGATGCATCCCGCCCACGAGTCCAGCTGCGCCTTCATCGACGGGCTGAGCGTCTTGAGCTCGACCATGTCCGCGACCGCGAACCGGCCGCCCGGCTTCAGGACTCGGAAGGCCTCTTTGATCACGGCTCGCTTGTCCTCGGCGAGGTTGATGACGCAGTTGGAGATCACCACGTCGACGGTCGCGTCCGGAAGGGGGATGTCCTCGATCGAGCCCTTGAGGAACGTCGCGTTGTCGACTCCCGCCTGCTCCTTGTTGCGGTTGGCGAGCGCGAGCATCTCGTCGGTCATGTCCAGCCCGTACGCTAGGCCGCCGGGCGAGACGCGCCTGGCCGAAAGCAAGACGTCCAGGCCGGCGCCGGATCCGAGGTCGAGCACGACCTGTCCGGGCTCGAGCTGCGCCAGGGCGGTCGGGTTGCCACATCCCAGGCTGAGGCCATCGCCCATGCCGAGATCCTTCAGCTCCTGGTCGGAGTAGGAGCCGGCACATCCGCAGTCCGGGCCGTCGACCTGGCAGCAGCCGGCTGCATCGAGCGGCAGGACGGTAAGTTGCCTGGCCGCTTCCGCGTAGTGAGACCTGACCGCTTCTTTGACATCACCCATGACTGACCAACTCCTTTGATCGATGAACTTCGATACGTTGAGCCTATCACGACCCATCGACCGCTGTCGATGGGTTGGCGTATTATCTCGTCTATGGCGCTGAAGGCCCTGCCCGTGATCCGGGAGCGCGGCGCTTGCTGCGAGCTGCCCGCGGTCAAACCGGACTGGGCAACCAGGACGTCGACGTTGATGAAAGCCCTGTCCGACCCCACGCGCTTGACCATGGTCGCGTCTTTGTGGAAGGCCGATGCGCCGATCTGCATCTGCGACTTCACTGCCGGCCTGGGGCTGGGACAACCAACCATCTCGCACCACATGGCGCGGCTCAGGGACGCGGGCCTCGTGGAGTCCGAGAAGCGTGGGATCTGGGTGTACTACCGCCTGCGAGAGAGGCTCGATCCGTCGACCCGCAAGCTGCTCGCGCAGCTCATCGCCTAGTCGCGCCTCTCCTAGTACTGTTACGCGGTGCGCTCACGCCTGGCGTCGGCCGCAGCAGTCCTGATCCTCACAGCTTGCGGCTCCGGACCTTCGACGTCGGCCTCGCACAGCCCGAGCGCGGCGCCGACTGTCCCGGCCACTCCCTCCAGCTCCGCCGCGCCCTCGCCCTCCCCATCCGCCTCCGCGCCGGCCGGCCCGGCGAGCCTGGTCCACTGCAGCGTGGCGGTGCCGGCGGGCGACAACCTCGTGATCGGCAGCGTGGCCGGCGACCCGACCGTGGTGGTGCGGGACATCCAGGACCCGGCCAATGCCAAGAACCTGTGCACCTTCGATCCGGCAGCGCTGGCGCCGCAGTTCGTGAGTGCGACGACGGTGGCCTACGAGACGGCGGACAACCAGATCGTGAAAGCCGACCTAGCCGGCGGCGCGACCACCGTGCTCGCGACCTACGGCACAGGGTTCGGTTCCGGCCAGTATGCCGTCAGCCCGGATGGCAAATCGGTGACCTATGTGGACGGCAACGCCTGGCGCCTGGCCGGACCGTCGGGCAACCGGGTCCTCACCAAATTGCCCCCTGCACCGGGCCGCGGCACGAACCCGGACCAGGACGACAGCTTTCTCAGCTACTCGCCCGACGGCCAGTACGTCGCTCTGTTCCAGACCTACCACACGGGAGGCAGCGGTGAGACGGCGGCGGACCAGATCCGCCGGGCCGGCGACGGGACACTCGCCTACTCGACGTCAGGGATGACCATGGCAGTCTGGGCGTCGGTGCCCAGCCGCCTGTTCTTCCGTGACTCGTCGGGAAACATGCACCGCTGGGATTCGAGCAGCGGGGTCTCTTCGATGATGTCCCTGCACTGGATCCGGCCACGGTCGTCACCCGACGGCCGATGGATCGCTTACACGTTCAGGACCACCAGCGGTGTCGGCGGCGTGGGTTTCTACAGCGTGCAGGGCAACAGCATCTCCAACACGAGCCCGCCCGGCCGCTCAGGCGTCCGGTTTCTGAACAACGACCTGGTCTGGTACATCGGCGAGCAAGCCTGCTCGACCTGTTTCGGCGGTGCACCCTCCCCGACGGGAGTGGCCTACATCTACGACATCGCCGGAGCGAGCGAGATCACGGCCCGGCTGGCGGCAGTGCAGGACGCATGGCCGCACTACACGCCACCGGGACCGTAGATCCCCGGCTGGTCGGACCGCGCGCCTAGGCCATCTCGCGGCGTTCGCTCTCGACGCGCCGGGCCCCGACCTCTGTCCCGATCATCCGCTCCATCACAGCTCGGTAGTGGAGCATGGCCTGGCGCATGCCCTCGGTCTTGTCCTTCCTGTCGACCGCCTCGCGGCGAGCTTGACGGACCTCGTTGGGGAGATCCCTTTCGCCCAGAGGGTGCCCACGCTCACGCAGGACGGACATCACGATCGCGTCGGCCTCGCGCACCGCGTCTTCGGGCGCGTCGATGAAACGTGTCTCGATCCGGTCCCACTCCGTGATGTAACGGTCGCGCGATTCAACGGCAAGCGGACGAAGGATCGGCCGCTTGCGCCGGCCCGTGAACGCCCGCACGAGCAGGAGCAGAACCACGACCGCGAGCACGACCACCGCAATGGTCACCAATGTTCCTGTAGTCATCTGGCAGTACCTCCAATGAAGTAACGCCGGTGGCAGGGCTTTGACTCAGGTCTCTTTGGCCGAGCAAGGCCGCGCCAAGCCACTGGATTGAGTCGGCGCGTTGTACCAGGGTGGAGGTCCGTCAAGCTGCGCTGTGGATCGCTTTGCTCTTCAGCGGACAGGCGACGGACACCATCACAACCGCGCTCGACCGCGCGAGAGGGGCGCTCGAATCGATGCCCGTCAGCGCCCACCTGTTGGAGCTGGGCGGCCTCGCCCTTTTCTGGGGTACCAAGTGCTTGCTGGTGGCGGCCGCGGCCGCGGTCCTGCTCGTCGCCGCGCGCTGGGTACACCCCGACCGGCAGCTGTCGCGGATCACCTTTCGTTTCGCGCTGCTTTGTGTGCAGGCCTCGACCATCGGGCTGGCCTGGGTTTCGGTGCACAACGTGATGCTCCTGAAATCGCTCCAGAGCTGACGCAAGGCTGAGCCGCCGGCGCGGCCGGCGGCCCAGCTGCATCAGGGGGGACTTCAGGCTGGGTGGATTCGACGCGAAGTGACGCTGCTGCCGAGCAAGCGATGCGCGACGGTGAGCAACCACAGCATTGCGATGACGGCCATCATCACGAGCAGGTAGATCGTCGAGTTCGCAAACATGCCGACGAGACCCGCGCCCAGCGCGACCACGCCCAGCGCTGCCGCGACGATCATGAACGGGTCCTTGAAGGAAGGGCTGCCCTCAGCCCATCCGCTGACCGCGCAACCGAGCAGCCCGGTTACGCCGAGCGCGATGATGCCCATCCTGACACCCTTCATCAACGGCCAGTTCCAGCCCTCCGTCACCGATATCGCGACTAAAAGGCCGGCTGCCACCACGATCGTGGCGTACAGATCCCTCCGAGTGAGTGTCATATCTCATACCTCCACTCAGATTGTTCACGGCGCCGCCGAGGGCGCCAATTGCCCATGGACTCCCAGCGGCCAGGACCTTCGGGTCTGCTAGACGGCCCGAGGCTTCCACCCTTGCTCGAGCTCATGCGACGTCGACGATGGACGGTGGCGGTGCCACGCCTTCAGGCAGCTCTCGCACGAGCAGCCCGGTCCCTCGACCCGCGCTGGCGGGAGGAGTGACGTGCGAAACAGCTTCAACAACGATGCAGTGACTGTGGTGCGACGTAGTGGTGTCATGTTGCCTCCGGTGGTGCAGTGCTGCCAAGAATAGCGATGGGGCCCGGAGTTTCATGCACCTTAACGTCGCCGAACGACGCGAGCTCAGATCCGAATCGCCAGCCGCCCGATCGGTTCCAGTAGCTGCTCTTCCTCGTACTTCAAGTGCGCGAGCAACGTGTCGCTGAGATGCTCGACCGCATGCTCCGTGTCATCGAGGCGCTCTTCGTCGTCGACCATCGCGACCAGCGCGGAATCAATTTCTGCGAGGACCCGCGCGATTCCTTCGTGCTCATGACGAAGGCGCTCGAGGATCGGACCGAGTGAGTGGTCCGCGGCCTTGAGGTCGACGAAAAGCTGCTGGTCCTCGATCGCGTGATGGACGCTGACCACCCGACAGTAGGCCGCGCAGAACGCGCCCAGCGTCCAGTAGTTCTGTCGCATGGTCATGTTGTTGAGATAAGACCTGGCGTCCGCCGCCGTGGAGCGGCCTTCGCGAACTTCCTCGATGACCTCTCGCAGGCGCGCGAGCTCCTGGCGCAGATGCTCGTGAATCGCGAGCAGCGTTTGCTGCCCTTCACGTCCCACGGCCAGGCGGGCGCCATCCTCATCCACGAGACGCTCTGCTTCGCGGATGGCGTGCGCCGCCGCGACTCGCGAACCGCCACCCACCGATGGGGCGTCAGCCCTGGCAGTGCCGCTGCGCGCTTTGGCCACCGCCTCGCGGACCGCTGGTACAACCTCGCCGGCCCACCGTCTCAAATCCCCCTCCCCGCCCGGACCGGTGCCCAGCACGAATGCGCTGATCCCGTCCCGGAGCGCGAGCTCGGTCAGCTGTTCGGCCCAGAGCCTGGAAGGACCCTGCAGAAAGCCTCGCGCGGCGGGGCCAAACGATCCGCTGACGTTGAACCCACGACGGATCCCAGACGGATCGCGCCCGGCCTCCACTGATGCGGCGTCGATGACCGCGTTCATCGGTCCCAGCTCCTCGGGTGAGGCGTACCCCAGCGAAGGGATCCAGCCATCAGCCGCGCGGCCTGTCAACCGCAGCATGCGCGCCTTGTATGCCCCGAGCCAGATGGCGATGGGATGCGGGGTCACGGGGCCGGGGCGTGCGCCCTCGAGCGAGTAGTACTTGCCGTGGAAACGTACCGGCGGCCCGGCTGTCAGCAGGGCGCGGATCACCGTGATGGCCTCGTCGAGGGCGTCTACCAGCTCGGACATCGTCCTGCGCGGCGCGCCCATCGCGACCATCGGGTCGATGAAATACCCCGCGCCGAGCCCGAGCTCGACCCGCCCGCCGCTCAGGATGTCAAGAGCGGCTGCGCTGCGCGCCAGCACGGCCGGCGGGCGGAGCGGAATGTTCGCGACGTCGGGAAACAGGCGGACGTGGTGCGTGCGGGCCGCGACGTAGGACAAGAGCGTCCAAGCGTCGAGGAAACCCGGCTGGTAAGGGTGGTCCTGGAATCCGACGAGGTCCAGGCCCAGCCCGTCGGCGAGCTCGGCGATGGCGAGCACCTGCTCGTGGTCACCGGCGCTCGGCGGCAGCGCCACGCCGAAGATCAAATCGTGCTTGTAGTCGGTCATCTGAGGCTTCTGATGAACCTAGCAGGCAGCCCACACGACGCATATAGCTGAATAATCGATTATTCGCCTATACTGCGCCGATGGCCATGTTCGCCGTCCCGCCCAAGTCGCCCTCGCTGCTGAAGCGGCTCAGCGAGCTCGACGAGCTGCGCCGCTACCTCGCCCAGAACCTCGGCGATTCGACCCAGCCCTGGACCGGTGCCCTGCGCCGCCTGGCGGCGGCCGAGGCCACAGTCGGGTCGACCTCGATCGAGGGATACGGGGCCAGCCTGGAGGACACGGTCGAGATCCTGGCCGGCCGGCATCCCTCCGGCACCTCCGGGGAGACCCAGCGCATCATCGCCGCCTACGCGCAGGCGATGGACCGGGTTGCCGTGCTGGCGGAGGACCGGCGCTTCGAATGGTCGCCGCAGACGATCCTCGACCTCCACTTCCTGGTCTGCCATCCTCAGCCGGAGGCCGGTCCAGGCCGTTTTCGCGACGGCTCCGTGATCGTGACCCGAGGTCCCGGCCGCGACCCTTATCGCCCGCCCCCCGCGCCCGAAGTCCCGGCCCTGGTCGGCGAGGTGGCTGCCTGGTTGGCCTCGGGCGACCTGTCCCGCCACCCAGTCGTGCGCGCCGCGATGGCGCACCTCAACCTGGTCTCGATTCATCCGTTTCGGGACGGCAACGGGCGACTGGCACGCGTCGTGCAATCGCTCGTGCTCGCCAGGGAGGGACTGCTCCGGCCTGAGCTCGTATCCATCGAGCCATACCTCGGCCGCCACACGCGCGAGTACTACGCGATCCTCGAAGAGGTGCAGGGCCGCACGTTCGAACCGCAGCGTGACGTGTCGGCGTGGATCGAGTTCTGCATCGAGGCCCACGTTTTCGAGGCGGCCGAGCGGCGACGGTGGCTCGAGGTCGCTTATAGGCGACACGATTTCTGCGAAGAGCTCGCGCGCCGCGAGGGCTATCCCGATCGCTTCTCCATCGCGCTCGACCAGGCGCTGCTCGGGCTGCCCGTGACGAATGCCGACTACCGACGGGAGACCGAAATCGCCAGCCCGACTGCCGCCCAGGACCTGCAGCGACTGCGTCGCGACGGGTGGCTGGAACAGGAAGGAGGCGGTCGCTCCATCCGCTACGTGGCAGGCAAGAAGCTGCGGGAGCGCTGGTCCGCCTGAAGGGCCAGGTGACGGCCCGGACTCACTTGGACGGTTGGTGGAGGAGCTGGAAGACGGTCGTCTGGTCGAGCTTCAAGTAGCCCCCGGGCGGCTGCGGGCACGGGCACACATACGTGGATTCAGCCCAGATGGCCCCGGAGCCTGTCCGCTGCCAGTGCTCGATGGCGAAGCTGTGACGCCCGGTCGCGTGGTCCGAGCTGAGCGTCTCGATGCCATCGTAGTAGCTGCTGAGCGGTATCGGCGGGATGGGGAATGGCGACTGGATGCTGATCACCTCGGTGGCCGAACCGTAGTCCACGACCATGTGGATGGAGTCCCCGCTCAGGCCGGCCGGGATCACCGTGTCCGAGTCGAGGTCCAGGGAGAAGTCGAGCACCGGCCGTAATGCACAGATCAAGGCGTCGCATCACAGGCAGGAGAATAACGGCGAACTTGTTTCACACGCGGCTGGTGTCCTGCAGTGCTTTACCGAGGTGGAGGTGATCGATGAGATACATGCTGTTCATCTACCCCGACAGGAGCGTCCAGCTCGACCCCGAACGGAGGGCGGCCATCCCGAGGGCGGTTGCGGCCTGGGTGAGCGAGATGGACTCTCGGGGGGTCCGGCTTCAGGGCCACGTGCTGCGACCGGTCGGCGAAGCTAGGACGGTCCGGGTCCGCGATGGCAAGATCTCCATCGGCGAAGGGCCTTCGGCTGGCTCGGATGAGGGAATTACCGGCTTCAACATTCTCGACTGCGCGGATCTCGATGAAGCGCTCGAGGTGGCTTCGAAGCACCCGGTCGCAACATTCGGCACGCTCGAGCTCAGAGAGTTCGCTGAAGGATGAACGCGCCCAGCGTCGCCGCAGCGGTCTTTAGCGCAATGGACCTTTCTTATCGATTCCGGTTTGCACCCAGGCGATCGCGGCCTCGACCGTGGCGAACTTGCGCATCGCCAGCCCGTGGTTGCACATCTGCTTGAAGAACTCCTCGTGCTGGATTCTTCCCATTCCGGTAGGCGACGTCACCGTCGCCATGCGCTCGAGACCCGACTTCACGATTGTGGGAAACCACACCTCCCTCGCCCATAGCTCGTCCCCTTCGCGAACGACACGCGCCCTCCGAGAGTCGCCGACCAGATGGAGGACGTGGCGCTCGTGGATCGCGCCCAAGACGGTGGCCAGCACTTTGCGAAGCTCCTGGCTGGTCGCGTAGGCCTTCCACTCCGTGAAGAGGATCTTCGACGCCCTGCGCCACTGGACCGACACGTAAGACTCGTCCAGGTACGTTTGGTCCTCATCGGGCGCGACACGTTCAGCCGTCGGGATCAGGGTCGCGATTTCGATACCCTCTCGGTCGGCTGGGCGGGATCCCATTTCACAGACGTTTAGTTGTACGCCCGTACACGCGGCGACACCACAGCGGAAGATAGTGCCCTCAACCCATCCAAACACATTGGAAGTGGAGCGAACGATCCGGGGCCTAGTGGCTCAGCAAATCCTTCATCTGGCCGGCGATGAATGCCGTGGCGCGCTTTGGGCTGAGGCGATAGAAGCGGTCAAGCAGCTTTGCGTCAGGTCCCACCAGGACTCGGAAACGATTGCGCTCCATGCCGTCGAGGATGTCGCGCGCCGCCTGGTCCGCGGGATAGATCTTGCGGGGAGCGGTCTCGGCCGTCGCGGTTATGTTCACGCCCGAGTTCGCCGAGATGTTGGTGGCGACCGCGCCCGGAAAGACGACGGTCACGCCCACCGCTGTGCCCGTGAGCTCCGAGTGCAATCCTTCGGTCAAGAGCTTGACTGCAGCCTTGGACGCGCCGTAGGCGGTCTGGCCGGGCACAGGCAGGAAGCCACCCATGCTCGAGATGTTCACGATGTGCGCCTCGGGGCGCTTGAGCAGCCACGGAAGAAATGTCTTCGTCATGTACAGGGTCCCGCGCCAGTTCACGTCGAAGACCCGGTCGATCGCGGCGTAGTCAAGCTCGTTGAGGCGAACGAAAGGCTGGATGATCCCCGCGCAGTTGATGACTCCATCGACGCTGCCGAATCGGTCTGCCACTTGCTGCGGGAGGGCCTCCACGGCGGCCCTGTCGGTGACGTTGACGACGAACGTGGCCAGCGCATCGGTCCCGCTGGGCGCCAGCGCCGACGTCTCTCGCAACCTGGGCTCGCTCATGTCGACCGCGGCGACGCGAGCCTTCCGCCGAAGCAGTTCGAGCACGATCTCGCGCCCCATGCCGCTCCCGGCGCCGGTGACGACCAAGACCTTGCCTGCTGCTTTCACTGTCTCTGAATCGTAGGTGGCAAATTTCCGCCCGGCTCGGGCCGCAATGCCCGGCCGCCAAGTGCCATTGGACCCTTGAGCAGGCACACCTCGTGAGGGTGGGATTCTAAGAGATAAGACTGATCGAAAACGGTCGCGGCACTGGGCCCACAGCAGGTGGTTGATCAGGGCTCCGATCTCGGCAATAGAAGCCGGTGCGGCGGTGGCGCGGGAAGCGACGCCGGAACCACCGCTGGCGGTAAAGGCGGCTGCGGCAGCAAGCGTGATGATCCGACGCAGATCCCTGGTCGTCCGCATCACAGTCTTACCCAAAGTCGCGATCAGTTCGACAGCGCTGAGTTAAGTGGTTGGGTCCACCAGCGATCATGAGCTCTGAGGAACCAGGCTGCTGAACACGACCAGTCGATGGTCGTAGCTTCCGGTGCTTGGCAGGTACTTGCCGTAGCACGTCACGAGGACAAGCTGCCGCAGCGGGGTCGGACCGAAGACCTCGACCTGAGTCGCGCGGGTCAGGCTGAGCGACGCGATGCGCGTGACCTCGAAGACGAGCTCGCCCCCGGTCGCATCCGCCACGTAGATCCGGTCACCTGCGCGAACGCTTTCGAGATGACCGAAGAGTCCCGGAGCGCCGATACCGCGATGTCCCGCGATCACTGCACTGCCGGCCTGGCCCGGGCGAGGTCCCTCCGACAGCCATGACGAGGTCCACAGGTTGTCGGGAACATCCATAGAACCGTCCGAACCCAGGCCGACGCCATCGACTCTTGCATCCACACCGATTGCTGGGATGCGGAGGGTGGTCGGAACAATGGGTCCGGCGGCGAGATGGAAGGTCTCCGCAGGGGCGGCTGCGGGCGGCGTGACGATGACCGGTGCGCTACCGACCATCAGCGTGTCGGATTGGGGGCCTGCCGAGGATGTGTCATGGACGCTGATCACTGCGGTCGGAGCCGTCAATGGCACAGACGCAAAGGCTCCGAGTTGGCTGCTTGAAATCACGCCCAGCATCAAGCCCGCAAGCAGGGTCGACCCGCCAAGAGCAATCCGTTCTCGTGGACCCCGGCTGATGACACCCTGGCTGCGACGCCGCCGGAAGCGAGATCGGCGTCCGCCCGAGCGCATGGCGGCCACGCCGATCGCACCCATCCCCGCAACCAGGCCAAGAACCGCCAGCGAAACAGCCGGCGCTCCGACGGGAGTTATCGGTCCAGCCGTCCCAGATGGAGCCGAAGTGTTCGGCAAGCCTGGAAGCGCGGTCACCGTCGCCGAGGCCGAGTTGTTGCCGGCGCCCGGGTCGGATTGATTCTCGGCGGTCTTGGTCGCCGTGTTGCTCACCGGAGTCGTCACCTTCACGTTGGCCACGATTGACAGCGTCGCGTGCGCGCCGTTGGCGATGGCCCCGATGTCCCACAGGCCGGTGGACGCCGTATATGTCGTGCCCGCGCTCGGCGTTGCGGAGACCAAGGTCAAGCCTGCGGGAAGCAGTTCGGTGACCTGGACCCCTGTCGCGCTCCCGGGTCCGTTGTTCGTGGCGGTGATGGTGAATGTCACATTGGTGTTCTGATTCGGCGCCGCGTTGCTGACCGTCTTGGTCACCGCGATGTCGGCAGGCAATCCGACCGTCACGCGCTCAGCGCCGCCGCCCGGGTATGTGGACGATGTTGTGGCGCTGACCGTGGTGCGGGTGGGATCCAGGTATGTGGCCGCGGCCGGGTTGTTGTAGGTGCCGTCGGGCACGCTTGCCGCGACGTTCACTGTGAAGGTGATCACGACCGAACCCCCTGAAGGGATGGTGAAAGTCCCAAATGCCGGGTTGGTGGCTCCGGGGCTCGGATCGACCGTCGTCGACCGCGAACTGCCACCTTTCAGGGCGATGCCACCGGTCGACGCGTAGGTGAACCCGGTGGGCAGCGCATCGGAGATCGTGATGGCGGTCGCCGCCGCGGTGTTGATGGCATTGCTGACCATGATCGAGTAGGTGGCGGTCGTGCCAGTCGGAGTGTTGGTCACGCTGGGCGTGCTTGTCGTCTTCGTAACCGTCAGGACCGGTAGGCACTCCGCCCCGGAAGACGACCCGGGCAGGCCCCCGGGAGTAGTCGCGAGGACGCGGCCGACCGCTCCGTCGGTGGATCCGTAGGCGAACAGATCAGTGGTGGTGGTGCCGTGGGCGCCACCCAAAACGCTGGTCGAGAGGGGGGCACTCGAGACGATGATGACTCCGCCGCCGCCGCCGCCTCCTGGACCGTGGTAGTCAGGCACGCCGCCCGTGTCGGTGGGCCAGGCGTCGGTGCCTCGTCCTCCGTTCGCGCTGATCGTCAGGCCACCGACCGTGCCGGTTACCGAGCTGACCACGACGCTCCCGCCCGCGCCGCCGCCACCTCCGCCGTCATTCTCGGGCGTCACACCCACGCCGCCGTTCGCTGTGATCGTGCCAGTCCCGACCACCGAACCGGCCCGGATCATCACGATCCCACCGCCGGTGCCACCCGAGGAGGCAAACCCGCTCGAGTTGTTGCGTGATCCGGCTCCGCCGCCTCCGCCGAGGATCACCCTGTTGGCCGCAGCCGCGAACGCCGCGCCGCCCAGCCCGCCGACCGGCAGATTGGTGTTCCAGCTGTTGCCACCGCCGCCGCCTTGCCCTTCGTTGCCTCCTCCGCCGCCGCCCGAGTTCTGGTCGTTGAGCGCAGGATCGGCGTCAGTGCCGCCGCCACCCGCGTTGCCCGGGGCGCCTCGTGCAGCGTCCCCGTTCGGGTAGCCGTCGGCCACCCCGTTCACCGCGGCGGCCCCGATCGGGTCGTACAGGAAACGCGGTGTGCCCGCGATCCCCTCTCCCTTATACCCGTGCTGTCCGTTGAGGCTGGGAACGACGTAATCCGTGCCGGTGGCGCCGTTGGTGGGGCCGGCCTGGGCCACGCCGAGCCCACCCTTGAACCCGAGCTGGTCGACGCTGATCGACTGACCATTCACGTCGAAGGCCCCGGCCACGTCGACGGCCAAGACACCGCCGGCGTGAATAGTTCCATCCCATGCCGCGGCAGTCAGACCGGGGGCGACGGTCGCGCTTGAATACTGCGGAACCCGGATGACCTGGAATGTCCGGAAGCCATGAATAGGGGCGACCGTGCTCACTGTGTTGGAGAAGTCATAGCTGTTGAGCAAACCGCCGCCGGCCCCGGAGCCCGAGATGGCAACCGTGCCCCCAACGACAGCACTCGTGGCGCGGACGTACTCGTACTTGCCGGTCGAATTGAGGGCTGTGGAGCCGCGGCCCGTCGCCCCGTCGCCATACGCGATGGTGTTCGAGTCCGAGATGTCCGCGTCCTGCATCTGGATCACGAGCAGCAGGTCGCCAGCCGCAATATCCGGTGATCCGCCCGGGATACGGGCGCCGACCGCAATTGTCGTGGCGCCGACCGCAGCGCTGGCGGTGGCCGGATAGTAGGTGTTGACTATGCCGGTAAGCGCGGCGTTGGGCCCGTCGTTGCCGGGAGAGACGCACCCGCTCGCGGCGGCCGAAACCAGCTCGGGCGCCGGAACCACGAATGCTGCCATCGCCAGCATCGTCGCGACTCCGAACGCAACGCCCAATTGCGAGAGCGCGGCAGCCGACCGGCGCCCAGCCGGCGCCCGGCTGTTCCCGCCTCTCATCGGCTAGACGCCTCGCTACGATTCCAGATCGTAGGTTCGGACAATTCGGCCACACATTAGCGGTAAGGGCGGGGGTTTGGGTAGCGAGGTTCCGATTCCCGTTCCCCTTGTGCTCACAGCCTCCGCAGTAATTGGTAGTGAGCTGCTTTTCGGTAATACGTGCAGGCTCGGTCGCCCATCACCCGCCAAGCCTCGACGCCGTCCGACTCGCGGAACTGTTTCGGTGTGTACCGAGGGCCGCGACTGAACAGGGACCCGTCGGTGTGATCCGTCGTTGTCGGCGCACCGAAGATTTAAAGTGCAGCCAATGAAATCGAAACTGGCCGGCCCTGACACGAAGAGAAGTCGCTGGTGGCCGTTCAACCTGCGCTCGGTCCAGATCGCGATCCTCGCGGTCGCGGTCCTCTACACCATAAATTACATCGTGGCACTGCTCTTCCCTGGTACCCAGGTTTAAGACTCCCCGTCGGTCTAGCCCAGTTCGCCTGCCATGACCCGAGCTGAGCGTCCTCTATCGCCGCCACCAATGCGACAAGGTTCTCGCCAGCGTCGAATGACTTTGGGGATCGGCTGCCTGGCAATCGTGTTCGTGCTGATCACTCTTCCGTGGTCCTCCCAGGCTGCGGCGCTCGACTTCTATTCGGCCAAGTGCGGCCACCTGCCGATTGTCGGCGACAGCTTCGCAGCCGCCTACGAGTACTACCTACCCAGTGACCAGGGCTATTGGAACCAGGCATTCTCGATCGTCCCCTTCCTCGGGCCGAGCGCCTACTGGTGCACAGAGAAGGAAGCGAGGTTCGGCTACCACCACGCTATCTATCCGTCCATTTGACTCTGATCGTCGAGAAGTAGGTTCGCCCTGGTGGAACTCGACCACGTACTGATAGCCGTGGCGAACCTGTCCACGGCCGGGCGAGCGATCGAGGAACACCACGGCCTCGTGACTGTCGAGGGCGGCCATCATGCTGCCTGGGGCACCGCCAACAGGATCGTGCCGCTTGGTGATTCCTACCTCGAGCTGGTCGCGGTGGTCGATCACGCAAGGGCGTCGGAGAGCACTTTTGGGCGATGGGTCGCGGCCGGCGCATCCGGTGCCGGACAGCCGCTCGGCTGGGCGGTCCGCACGTCTCGGCTCGCCCAGATCGCCCGACGCCTGGATATACCTGTGCATGCAGGGTCGAGAGCCACATCTGGCGGACAGCACCTGCGATGGCGTGTTGACGGCAGCTTTGGTTGCACACCGGTCGGCAGGGTTGTGTGAGGACGCTGCGGCAAGCTCGATGAGGATGGCCTGACGATCATTCTTCGGTGAACTCGGCGACCGCCTTCTTGGCACAGGCGTCATCGACGATGGC
>DATLUC010000131.1:0-9150 GCA_035533335.1 Candidatus Baltobacterales bacterium | reverse complement strand
AGGTCGGCGGTCGCCTCGCCCACCTGGGGGATGCCCAGCGCGTAAAGGAAGCGGCCGAGCGGCGGCCGCCGGCTGCCGGCGATGCGCTCGACGAGGTTCTGCGCGGACTTCTCGGCGAAGCCCTCGAGCTCCATCACCTGTTCTTTGGTCAGGCGGTAGAGATCGCTCGGATCCTCGACCCATCCCTTGTCGATGACCTGGCCGAGGGTCGCGTACCCCAGGCCCTCGATGTTCAGCGCGCCGCGGCTGGCGAAATGCCGCAAACGTTCGAGGCGCTGCGCCGCGCAGAACGGGTTGACGCACCGATGGGCGATGTACGGCTCCTCGCGCACGACCTCGCCACCACAGACCGGGCATCTCGCTGGCATCTTCCAGCCGGTCTTCGGCTCTTTGACGCTCACGATCTCGGGGATGACGTCCCCCGCTCGATGGATCACGACGCGCGCTCCGACGTAGACGCCCTTCTCGTTGACCTGCGCTTCGTTGTGCATCGTCACGTTGCGGACGGTCACGCCGCCCACCACCACCGGTCTCAGGTGCGCCACGGGGGTCAGCACGCCGGTGCGCCCGACGTAGCACGCGATCTCCTCGACCTCGGTCTCGGCCTGCTCAGGCGCGTACTTGAACGCGATCGCCCAGCGCGGCGAGCGAGCGACAAAACCAAGCTCCTGCTGCTGCGCGAAATCGTCGACCTTGACGACGATGCCGTCGATCTCGTGCTCAAGCTCGTGGCGCCGTCGCTGCCACTCCGCGTGGTACTCGATCACCTCGTCGATGGAGTTAAGGCGGCGGCGGTTCTTGTTCACGCGGAAGCCCATCTTCTCGAGGGTGTCGAGCACCTCCCACTGCGAGCGGCACGGCCCGGCTGGGTCGAGCGTGTACATGAACGTCTGCAGGTCGCGGCTCGCCGTGACGTTGGGGTCGATCTGCCTCACGCTGCCCGCCGCCGTGTTGCGCGGGTTGACGAAGCGCGGGCGGCCCTGGGCCTCGATCTCGCGGTTCAGCTTTTCAAAGGCCGCGATCGGGAAGTAGACCTCGCCCCTCACCTCGAAGACGTCCGGAAGTCCGCCGACCGGGGTCAGCGAAAGCGGAACGCTGCGGATGGTGCGGACGTTGGCGCTGACGTCCTCGCCGACCGCGCCGTCGCCTCGCGTCGCCGCGCGCTGGAAGCGGCCCTTGGAATAGGTGATGCTCATCGCGAGCCCGTCGATCTTCAGCTCGCAGCAGTACTTCAGCTTGTCGCCGACGGCGGCGCGCACGCGCTTGTCGAAGGCGCGGATCTCGGACTCGTCGAATGCGTTCTGAAGGCTGAGCATCGGCGAGCGGTGCCGCACCTTGGCAAACTGGTCGGAAGCCTCGCCGCCTACGCGCTGCGTGGGGGAGTCGGCCGTAACCAGGTCGGGGCGCTCGTCTTCGATGCGCCGCAGCTCGAGGAAAAGCGCGTCGTACTCGGCGTCTGAAACCTCCGGGTGGTCGAGCACGTAGTAGGCGTGCTCGTAGCCGCGGATCATCTGCCTCAGCTCCTCGACGCGGATCGCCGGGTCGACGGCGGGGCGCTTGCGCTTCACTTGGTGAGGGGGGCGAGCATGCCGCTCAGGATCTTCAGCCCGACCTTGTCGAACTTGATCACGAGCTCCTCATCGGTGCGCGTCAACGTGCTCTTCACAACCGTGCCCGCGCCGAACGCCGGGTGCTTGACCCGGTCACCGCTCCAGAACCGCTGCACGGGCGGCGCCGCGGGCGCGGCCTCGACCTGGCGCTCCTGGTATCGCTCCTTGTAGCCCTGGCGCGGCGGCGCGACCGGCGCGCTGCCCTTGGGCGCAGCGAGCATCGACTGCGGGATGTCGGTCAGGAATCGGCTCGGAAAGGCCGGCTGCGAGCGCCCGTACAGGTGGCGGCGAAAGGCGCAGCTGAGGTACAGGCGGTCCTTGGCGCGGGTCATGCCGACATATGCCAGGCGCCGCTCCTCCGCCATCTCGGTCGCCGCGCCGACCGCCGACGGATTCTCCTCGCGCTCGTCGAGTGCTCGTTGATGAGGCAGAAGGCCCTCCTCCATCCCGACCATGAACACGACGGGGAACTCGAGACCTTTGACCATGTGGAGCGTGATCAAGGTCACGCCTTCGCCATTCTCGTCGTAGGCGTCCACGTCGGAGACGAGCGCGACCTCGGCGAGGAAATCCTCTACCCCCTGCGCCGGCTCGCGGTCATCAAAGCTCTCCGCCAGGCCGCGCAGCTCGTTGATGTTCTCCATCCGCGCCTCGCCCTGCGGGGTCCCGTCAAGGTAGTGCCGGCGGAGGTCCATCACCTCGACGATGTGGTCGAGCAGCTCGCTGGGCCGAAGAACGCCCATGGTCGCGCGAACGGATTCGATCTGCGAGCGAAATACCTGCAGCGGTGCGACCGCGGCTTTGGGCACGCCGGCCACGCGGGCCGGGTCGGCGAGGATGGTGAGCAGGTCGTCTTCGGTTTCCCGGGCCCTAGTGTTGAGCGCATCGACTGTCACGTTGCCGATCTTGCGCGGCGGGACCGACACGATGCGAGAGAAGCTCAGGGAGTCCTTGGGGTTGAAGCAGAACCGAAAATAGGCGACGAGGTCTTTGACCTCACGGCGCTCCCAGAAGCGGATGCCGCCGACGAGCCGGTAGGGGATGCGGCGGCGCGCGAGTACGTCTTCGAACGAGCGCGACTGCGCGTTGGTGCGGTAGAGGATCGCGAAGTCCGAGTAACCGCGGTTCTCGGTGCGGCGCAGGCGCTCGATCTCGTCGGCGACGAACTCCGCCTCCTCGATCTCGTTGTAGGCCTGCATCGCCATCACCTTCTCACCGCCTGCCCGCTCGGTCCACAGGCGCTTTTCCGCGCGTTCGGGGTTGCTTCGGATCACGCTGTAGGCCGCGTCGAGGATGGCCTGACTGGAGCGATAGTTCTGCTCGAGGTGGACGACATGCGCATCGGGGTAGTCCTTGCGGAAATCCAGGATGTTGCGGATGTCGGCGCCACGGAAACGATAGATCGACTGGTCGTCATCACCCACCACCGCGACATTGCGGTGCTCCTGCGCAAGCAGGTTCACGAGCACGTACTGCGCACGGTTGGTGTCCTGATACTCGTCGACCAGCACGTGGCGGAACCGGTCGCGCCATTTGGCGAGCGCTTCCTCGTCGGTGCTCAACAGCTCGACCAGCTTCATGATCAGGTCGTCGAAGTCGAGACCGCCTGAGCGGCGCAGAACATCCTGGTACGACTCGTAGACGCGCCGCACGACCTCGTCGGCGTAGCTGCGGTTGGGGTAATCCTGGGGGCGCTTGAGATCGTTCTTCGCCTGGGAGATCGCGTTGCTCAACGCACCGATCGGGTAGCGCTTCGGGTCGAGGCGCAACTCGTCCAGCACCCGCCTCAGGGCGGCGCGGGTGTCGTCCTCGTCGAAGATGACGAAGCTGTTCGCGATGCCGATGCGCTGCGACTCGCGGCGCAGGATCTTGACCGCGGTGGAGTGGAACGTCCCCACCCACATGTTCCGCGCCGCCTCGCCTACCAGTGACTCGACCCGCCCCCGCATCTCGCGGGCTGCCTTGTTCGTGAACGTGACCGCGACCAGGCGGTCGGGCCAGACCCGGCGCGTGGCGATGAGGTAGGCGATCCGGGCGGTGAGCACGCGGGTCTTGCCGCTGCCGGCGCCGGCGAAGATCAGGAGGGGTCCGTCGCCGTGCGTGACGGCTTCCTGCTGGGGCGGGTTCAACTTCGCGAGCAGGGCGTCGACGTTGGGCTGGGAGGACTCTGCGGGAACCAAGGGGATCGAGTTTACCGGTGGCCGGATTTTCGGCACTCGTTCGTTAGACTGCTCGTGGCCTTGGCCCCCGACATCGATCTCGGCATGCGCGACCACCTGCTCATTGAGCTCGCACGCGACCTCAGCTCGTCGCTCGAGCTCGATGTCGTCCTGCGCAAGGTCATGGACCGCGTGATCACATTGATGAAGGCGGCACGAGGCCAGATCGTGCTGGTCGACGAGGCCACCGGCGAGCTGTCGATCAAGATGACCAGCGGCGAGGCAGACCCGGAGAAGGCCCGCGAGTTCCTCGGCTCGCGGACGGTCATCGACCAGGTCATCGCCACGCAGGATGGCGTGGTGACGACCGATGCCATCGTGGACGACCGGTTCAAGGGCAAGCAGTCGGTCATCCTTCAGAACCTTCGCTCGATCATCGCCGTGCCCCTGGTCACGAAGGGCAAGGTGATCGGCGCGGTCTACGTGGACAACCCGTTCCGAGCCGCGATCTTCGAGGAGAAGGACAAGGAGTTCCTGCAGGCGATCTCCGACCTGGCCGCGATGGCCATCGAAAACGCGCGCCAGTACGAGCGCTCGGAGTTCCTGCGCGAGCTCTTCGAGCTTCACGTCAACAAGCAGGTCACCGATTACGTGCTCGCCCGCTCCGACCGCGAGACCATGATGCTCGCCGGCGAGCGGCGCAACGTGACCATCCTCAACTCCGACATCGAAGGGTTCTCGCGCCTGTCGCAGAGCATGGGCGCCGACGAGCTCGTCGAGTTCCTCAACGACTACTTCGGCCGGATGATCGAGGTCGTGCTGGCCCACGGAGGCAACATCGACAAGTTCCAGGGGGACGGGATGCTCGTCGTGTTCGGCGCCCCCAACCCCATGGAGGATCACGCGGAACAGGCGCTCAAGGCCGCGCAAGGGATGGTCAGAGAGATCGACCGCCTCAACCGCGAGCTGGTCTCGCGGGGCAGGCCGGCGATCTCAGTCGGCTTCGGGCTCGACACCGGCGAGGTCGTCGCGGGCCACGTCGGCTCGAAGAGGCGGCTGGAGTTCACCCTGATCGGCGTTCCGGTGAACAACGCCGCGTTCCTGTCCAAGGTGCGCCCGGCCAAGGTCCTCCTGTCCGAGGCCACGCTAGAGGCGCTGCCGTCCGGTGTCGGGGTGGCCGGCCTGGAGGCGATGCTCTTGAAGGGCGCTTCCCGCCCGCAGTCGATCTACGAGCTGGAGATCGTCGTCATCGCCGAAGGCTAGGCATCATCCCCACTTCCCCGTTCTGCGGGGAAGTACCGGCGCAGCCGGGGATTGGGAGGTGAAAACCATCTGGCGCTGCCCATCCGGCCCTGCGGGCTACCTTCCCCACTACATCGGGAAGCGGACTTAGCCCTGGCAGACCCAGCGGCCGGGGCCGTAGTGCGAGTAGAGCCAGGCCGCTGCCATCGCGTTGGCGGCCGGGTCAAACGGCGACTGGCTGGCCCACGGCGTCCCCGACCAGGTGCTCGGAAGGAACTGGAAGAGACCTGAGGCCCCACTCGACGTGTTCACCGAGTTCGGGTGATACCGCGACTCGCAGTAGGCGACGTTCATAGCCCACTGGACCGCGGCCGAGCCGAGCGGGCTGAACGCGTCGGTGATGTCCTTGGCGATGTCGGGCGGCGGACCCGGATGGTTGCTCCTCGCGGCGATGACGGCGGCCTGAGCCTGGGCGGCGGCAAGCGCCTGCTGCTGAGCCTCGTAATCGGCCAGCCCCTGCTTGAGCTCCTGCGACCACGCGAGCGACTGCGCCATCTGAGCGGCGTGGACCCGCTCGGTGCGGGTCTGGTTCACCACCGACAGGCGGTCATATGAGCTGAGCTGGGTCACGGCCACCGCCGTGTAGGTCTGGGCGGGCGGAACCAGGCGCGGCGCGATCACCGTCACGAGGATCACGACCCACACCACAACCGCTCGAAAAAGTGGCAGCAAAACCCTGCGCTCCTCCTTGGACTCGCCCTACCCCTGGGGCGACGTTCAGGCCTGAGCTCGGAGCGATGACGTCTGGAAGACCGCTCAGGAACCGGAAAGAAGCCACCTTACCAAAACGGCGGCGATTTTAGGTTGCCTTACGGCCCTCGGCCCCGACCCTGGTCGGGGCCTCGCAGGGCACGGAAGCGGCCAGCCGGAACACCACCACGGGCTCGCTGAACCCCTTCAAATCGACCTCCAGGCGCTCAACAGGGATGTGCTGGACCTCGATCCAGTCCTTGCTCCGCCGGAAGGCCTCGTCGCTCATGGTCACCTCACCCGCACCCGACTGCGCCTGGAGCCTCGAGGCCAGGTTGGTCACGTCGCCCAGCACGCTGACGTTGGCCGATTCGGCCAGGTTCCCGACCACGACGGGGCCCACCGCCAGGTCGGCCCCGACGGGCAGGCCGGCGAGCGCCGCCTTGTCGATGATGGCGATCGCCGCCTTCAGGGCCTGCAGCGCGTGGTCGACGCTCTGGCCCGAGACGTTGAAGGTGGCCATGATCGCGTCGCCCGCGAACTTGTCGACGATGCCGAAGCGCCGCTCAGAAGAGCTGGGTCAGGAATCGGGTGGCAACGGCGGGGGCCAACGGTTGGCCGGAATCTAAGCCTCTACAGGCCACCACTCCAGGAACCGGTTGAAGGTGCCGAGCGCAGCCTGCACGGCGTGGACGGCACTGCGCAGTACGCTCGCCGCCGCGGGAGAGACTTTGCCGGTGTTGACGTCGGCTTGGAGTTCGTTCAGGAAGGCGCCGAGCTGGTTGTTGGCCGCGGTGGTGTCCCCCCGTCCAACCGCCGCCGAAGCGGCGTTCAGCTTGGCGATCAGGCTGTTCTTCTCGCCGGCGTTGAGGGTCGAAAGACCCTGCACGTAGCCGGCGATCGTGCTGAGCGCCGCCTGCGGGGTCTGGACGACCACGTTGACGCTCTTCTGCCCCACACCGACGTCATCGTCCCTGACCGCCAGGCTGACCGTGTAGGACCCGGCGGCGGCGTACGCGTGCGAGGCCGAGAAGCCGGCGGAGCCGCCAGGCCCGTAGCTGGTGGTGCTGGTGGCGCCGTCACCGAAGCTCCAGGTCACCGAGTGCGAGTCGAGCGCGCCCGGGTCGGTGAAGCTGCCCGAGAAAGCCACCGCCTCGTGCGCTGTCAGGAGCAGCGAAGCCGACGGGGTGACGCCCGAGATCGTCGCTGACGGCGCGACGTTCGCCCCCGCGAAGGTGCGTGTCGTCGACCCGGTCAGGCCGCCATCGTCCTTGGCCTGCAGGGTCACGACGAACGTTCCCTCGTCGTCCGGCGTGAGGCTGAACGATGCTCCCGAGCCGCTTGAGAAGGCGCTGCCGTTCTTGGTCGCGATCCAGGTGTAGGCGAAGCCCGCGCTGGTGTCGGCGACGGCGGGGCTGGTGGCCGAGGCGGTCAGCGACACTGCCGTGCCCTCCGGGCTGGAAGGGGCGGTGGTGGTCGCCGCGGCCAGTGCCGCCGAGCCGGACGAGATGTGCGCAACAGGCGCGACGCCGGCGACGTTGACGGTGAAGGTGGTGGCTGCATTGAGGCCCTTGCCGTCGTCAGCCGTGACGGTCACCGTCTGGCTCGAGCTTTCGTCGGACGCAGGCTGCGACCACGACCACGTGCCGCTGCCGGCGCCCCCCGAGGTGGTGACCGACCCGGTAGAGGCCGTGACTGTCACGGCGTCGCCGTCAGGGTCCGAGAAGGTGCCGGTGTTGGCCGCGGCGGTCCCCTCGTCGACGCTGACGGTCGCGTTGTCGGCGGCAACGACGGGGGCCTGGTTGGCGCTCGTGTTCATCCAGGTCTTGAAGTCAAAGCTGGGTGGCAGGCCCGAGCCCGACATCCATGCGCCGGTGGCCGAACAGCAGAGCCACAGCTTCCCGCCCGCGTACGTTTCCGAATTTTCATAGCCCCAGCGGAAGGAAGAGTTGTTGGCGCGGACCACGATTGCATACTGGGTGCCACCCTTCAGAGGCACTGGCTTGCTGAGCGGGAAGTCGCGCCACTGCAGCGTGACGCCGAGGGCCGCGGTCACAGCGGTAGAGGCCTGGGTGGCGGAGTCGAACTGGTAGACAGCCGCGGGCTGACCGGCGGCCACCGTCCAGATCTCGACGTGGAAAGTCGTCGACATGTACCCGGTGGTCCCCGCATACAGGGATACCTGGTCGAGCCGGCCGTCCTTGGACGGAGTGAAGGTCTCGGCCATGTTGGCCAGAGACTCGTACGAGAGATAGGTGCCGAGCAACTGCACGCTCTGGTCCAGCACA
The DNA here is from genome assembly GCA_035533335.1 of Candidatus Baltobacterales bacterium. GTDB lineage: Bacteria > Chloroflexota > Dormibacteria > Dormibacterales > Dormibacteraceae > DATKSS01. Next base: position 1,101 of record DATLUC010000131.1, on the reverse strand, counting down.
TCCGTCGACGCGTGAACCGTGGGGGCCAGGGCCAAGGCCAGCAGGGCGCCGGTCGAGAGGGCCGCCGCGAGCTTGCCCTTCAACGCGCCAAATCCACCTTTGTGCCCGAAACGAGGCTCCATCTGTCGGTTACGACGAACGAGGGCCGAGTTCCCTGCGAGTTTCAGCGAAACGCTCGTGGACGAGCCGACGGTGCACCTTGACGACGCGACGGAGGCTCTGGGTGACCCACCGACCGGCGGTGGCGCGGCTGGCCGACCGTGTGATCGCACTAGACGGTGGCCTGAGCTGCGCGTCCGTGGCTGTGGGATCGGCCAGGCGGAGATTTGTCCCGAGCGAACCGGCGATGAGGACCGGCTGCTCGGGAAGGAAACCGAGGAGCGTTCGCTGGGGGCCGGCCTGTCAGCGCCGAAGAGAGACAACGCCTCGGAATGGCCCGGGCGCTGCTGTCGGGGGCGAACCTGCTCCTGCTCGACGAGCCGATGGCGCATCTCGATCCCGAGTCGTCGCCGCGCGCGCTCGCAGAACTGCTGGGTGCCGCAGGTTCGCGGTCGGTACTGATGGTGAGTCACGAGGCGGCCATCCCCCAACAGTTCGACACGGTCATCGCGCTCGATGGCGGTCGAATTGTCTCGAGCATCGATTGACCGAACGGGCCGGCGGTGGACAGCAGCGGTCTGAAAAACCGCTGCTCCCGAGTTCGGATCTGGCTCCGTATAGCCAGGCCGAAGTCAAACGATTGGCAATATCGTGGCTATACAGCGGGGATTGCCACAGGGGTTGAGGACCGAAACTGAATACAAAAAGTGGTGCCGGCGCAGGTGGTGCCGGCGCAGGGATTCGAACCCTGGACCATCGGTTTAAAAGTCCGTCCCGACCTCCGCAGGAGGCCTCCTCAGGCCTCCTGCGGAACTCGATTCTCCGCATCTCGCCTCCCCGTGGCTCCCTAAGCCTCCCCGGCTTGGCAATACAAATTGGCTATACGGTCTTCAGTGTCCGCTAGGACTTATGGATCACGATGTCACCACCTGAAATTGCTTCCGTGTTGGAAGTCAGATCATCCGGTCCAGGCGCGTTGTCGTAGACGACTGACCCTGTCGC
>DATLUC010000130.1:0-4947 GCA_035533335.1 Candidatus Baltobacterales bacterium | reverse complement strand
CTATCAGGAGTACGGCGCCGAATACGGGGTCGCTTCCGCGGAGGCTCGGACTCGGCGCGTCATCGCGCAGCTCCAGCGCCAGGGGTACACGGTGACGAAGGCGGCCTGAGGAAGTTGTTTTCGTAGCAAATACGGGGCACGGCGTAGCTATGTGGTTCGGCTCCTCCGTGGCCGACCACTGAAACGAATTCAGGCAGGCCAGATATATGCAACCAAGCCGATTCGTGAAGAACGCAACAAATCTTTCATCATTGGGTCTAATCCACCGCCGCGATGAGTTGCACGATGAGAACCCAGAACAAGCGACGGAGTTTTCGCGCCGCACAGGCGAAGCTCTGCGTCCCGCTGCGTGGCCAGCCCGCGATCGGAGCTGAACCTCGCTAGTATAGATACTGACCAGTCAGTTTGGAGAGGTGGCCGGATCCCGAAACTAGCGGCGGCGGTTAGGAGCCAGAGGCGCCAGCAGCTCATCGAGGCTGCCTGGCGCTGTGCAGCCCGTAGGGGCTTCCAGGCCACCACGGTGGATGACGTTTGCGCCGAGGCCGGGGTCAGCAAGGGCGCCTTCTACGGCTACTTCGAGCAGAAGCAGGATCTGCTCATGGCCCTCCTCGAGGACGAGGCGCGCTTCTACGAGCACCTGCTTGAACGGCTCAGCGCCACTGGAGGCTCTGGAATCGAACACCTACGTGCCTACGCGCGAGCCGTTGCCGACCGCAGCTCGGATCCGGCGCGGGTGCAGGTGAGCGCGGATCTCTGGACGGCGATGCTCACGGATCCTGCGGTCCGCGAGCGATTCGTGGCGGCGGTACAGCGGCGGCGCGAGCGCCTGCGGACCTGGATCGAAGAGGCCCAGACGGCGGGCGAGATGGTCGAGATCCCCGCTAACGCGTTTGCCTCGATTCTTCTTGCACTCACCGATGGCCTGGTGCTGCACGGCAGCCTGCAGCCCTCGGCCTTCCGCTGGAACAACATCCGAAGCGCTCTTGATGTCCTCTTAAGAGGTGTCTCGAGTTGAGCCGGGCGGGGGCACTTGCTCGAGGGTTATCCCGTCCCGCGTTGGAGCGAGGCCGCGTTCTGGTCGCCGGACTGCGCGGTCGCCCAGCGGAGTGGCTACGCCACAGAGGGTCCGGGCTGTTCGCCATGGCGGTCGCGATCGGATTCGGGGCGGGCTTGGGCGCTGTCGTCTTCCGGAAACTGATTCTGGCTTTCACGTGGGTCTTCACCGGCAGCAACGACTACGGGGTCGCGGGTCGGATTCCCAGCCCTCATCTGCCCTGGCTCGGATCTTGGTTCGTGCTGGTCACTCCCGTTCTGGGCGGGCTGGTCTTCGGACCCCTGATCTACTTCTTCGCTCGCGAGGCCCGCGGCCATGGCGTGCCGGAGGTGATGCTCGCTGTGGCCGAGAACGGAGGCCGCATCCGACCGCGGGTCACGGTGGTCAAGGCGCTGGCTTCCGCGATCTGCATCGGATCGGGCGGTTCAGTCGGCCGCGAAGGGCCTATCGTCCAGATTGGCTCCGCCTTAGCTTCGACCTTCGGCCAGGTGGTTCGGATGCCGGAGAGCCGCTTGCGGCTGCTGGTCGCCTGCGGGGCTGCAGGAGGTATCAGCGCAACGTTCAACGCACCGCTGGCCGGGGTGTTCTTCGGTCTCGAGTTGATCCTGCGCGAGGTCTCAGCCGAGGCGCTGGTGGCGGTCCTGCTCTCATCGATGGCCGCCGACGTGGTCGGGCAGGCGGCCTTCGGAGGGCAGCCCTTCTTTGCCTTGCCGCCAGCGCTTTTGCCCTCGGCCTGGGATTACCTGCTCTGCGCAGCGCTTGGCCTGGCGGCCGGGCTGGTCGGGGCTGGATTCGCGAAGGTGCTCTACCGTATCGAGGACGTCTGCGACTGGGCCTGGCGCGGCAGGCCCGAGTGGCTCCGTCCGGTGGCAGGCGGCGTTCTGCTCGGCGTCCTGTTGCTCGCTATCCCGCAGCTCTACGGCGTCGGTTACCCGGTCGTGCAGCACGCCGTGGGAGGCGGCTACGTCATCTGGTTTCTGCTCGCCTTGATGGTGGGGAAGATGCTGAGCGCTTCGCTCACGATCGGGATCGGCGGCTCCGGCGGCGTCTTCGCGCCCTCCCTATTCATCGGCGCCATGCTCGGTACCGCGTTCGGCATTGCCGTCCAGCATCTGGTCGGTCCGGCGGCGGCGGGACCGGTGGCGGCGTACGGCATGGTCGGGATGGGAGCCACCTTCGCGGGCGCCGCCAGGGCACCGCTGACCTCGATCTCCAGCACGTTGGAGATGACCGGCGACTTCGGGCTCGTGCTTCCCGTGGTCCTCGCAGTTGGCCTGGCAACCGGAGTAAGTGCTGCCCTCGGTCGCGGCACTATATACACGACCAAGCTGCTCCGGCGCGGCATCGATATCGAGCGGCCACGCCCCTCCACGCTCATGCAGCAAATGAAGGTTTCGGAGGCGATGCGACCTCTCCCGGCACAAGTCGCCGCCGGTCGGCCGCTCGAGGACGTGGTGGGCCAGCTGGTCGACAGGCGTGGGCCAGCAAGGCTCGGGGCAGGCCCGGAAACGGCGAGACTGCAGGCAGTTTTCGCGGACGAAACGCTAGAGCAGGCCCTTCGGCAGTTGGTGATGTACGGCCATCAGGGCCTGCCCGTGCTGGCTGCAGACGCCGAAAGCATCGTCGGCTGGCTCAGCAACCGCGATGTGATGCGTGCCTTCGCCGCCAGATTGGGGCAGACGATCGAAGAAGCCCAGGAGGGCGCGCGCGCCGCCGAATGGGCGACCGCACGTCCCGACGCCGAGGCTCGTCAGCCTCGCAACCCACTCCTCGGTTATCGGCTGCTCGACCTGCAGATCAGCAGCTCCGCGCCGACCAGACAAGTGCGAGACGTGGCCTGGCCTGCGTCAACCTTGCTGGTTGCGGTCAGCCGGAATCGCCACAGCTTTGCGCCAAGCGGCGCGACCGAGTTGCAACCTGGTGACCGGCTGACCGTCCTTGTGCCGGCGGAGCGCTCGGACTATGAAGTCAGCGATGCACTAGTTGCTCGTACCAGCTGAAACAGCCGCATGAGTAGACCGAATGCGCTGACGCGGATCGGCGTACTTCCATTTGATTGGTTTGGCGGTGGCGTTGTGCTTGCGGATGTAGGTCATCAGCTTGCGATGGAGATCCTTGGTCGAGATGAAGATGCCGCGATTGATGAGGTCACGTTCGATTTTGCTGAACCAAAGTTCGACCTAGTGGTCTGTCGCCGATTTGATCTGGGAGAGGGTGGCGCGTTCCTGTGTGGAAGTGAATGCGACTTCGCCATGCGTCGGAGTGAGGTGCGATCGGTATGGGTGAGCGGCAGTGCTGCAGCGGTGATGATCGGCACCACCACCGTGTACCAGCCTATTTCACAGACAGACCACTAGCTACTTCCGCAAATACGAGACCGGCGCCGGCCAGCGCCCAACCTCGAGGCGCTACGCCGCCTGGCCACCGCGCTCTCCGTCCCCAGCGACACCCTCGTCTTCGACAAGGACGACCGCGGCGCCGACGATCAGGCTCTACGCCTTCAGTTCGAGGCCGCTCAGCGGCTGAGTCCTGAGGAGAAGAAGATCCTCATGGTCCTCATCGAGGGCATCCTCCTCAAGCACTACGCCTCATGGACGGGGAGGCGCTGGAACTCTACCTGTCGGGAGAGATGTTCTGGTTGACACGGAAGAAGTTGCTGGGGTCGCGGTGCGATTCGCACGGAGCCGCGATCTTCTGGGCCGGGTTCCGCTGTTTGCCGGTCTCGGCCGCCAGGAGCTCGAGTTCCCGGCCACCCGGACCGATGAGGTGAGCATCGACGCCGGCCGGACGCTTCTTCTTCAGCTCGACGAGGCGCTCGTACTTCGCTTCGCCGTAGGCATGCTCGACCGCGGACCTGCCACCGCGACCGTGGCGTGCAAGAGCCCGGTCCGGCTGATGGTGATGAGCCACGCCCAGTCTCGCGATGCCGTCAAGGTCAACGACGAGATCCTGTCTAGGGTCATGTTCGCGATGGCCGAGCGCCTGCGCCGCGACGAACTGGATCGCAAGCTCACCCCTTGATCGGGCCCCTCGCGATGATGTCGGGCTAGGAATACGTCCGGCCCCCGAACTGAATCCAGCCGGGCAACGGACATCCGCTCGACGTCTGCTGGTGCAGGCAGTGCACGCCAACCCGCCCCGGGTCGATGTAGAGCTGTCCGTGCACCGTCAGCTGACCGCCCGCGTGCACGGGGATCCACTGGCCGAGCTGGGTGTTGAAGTCGAGCTCGAGTTGATCGCCCAACGCGTCTTTGACCTCGATCTGCTCGTGATCCCCGACGGTGGCCGGCGCAGCTACGACCGTGGCGACAAAGGTCACTTCGGCGCCGTTGCGTCCATTCGCGATGTCAGTCCGGAGCGCATTCACGTCGGGTTTAGGAGGCTCGGATTGGAGCCACAGGCGGACGCCGATGAGAATCACGAGGAGGAGCACGGCGGCGCCGATGATCGGCACACGCCAGCGTTGCACCCAATCCGCGGCTGGTCGATGGCGTGCCTGGCGCGACGGATGGGGCTTGCGCTCCTCGAATCGGACTCCGGGCGCTAATCGTCGGCCCGCGCGACGTGATCTCCGACTCATTGGGCCGTGCGTGTGCGCGCAAGAGAGCCGGCAGTGCGCTTCTGTCTCTGATATTCACGAATCGTCAGCCACGTGACGATGGCGTCGAAGACGGTGAGTCCGGCCAGGCCAATCGACGGCGCAAAAGTCATCCGGTACAGCTGGTACACGATGAAGGCGATGAGAAACACGATCATCCACGGATAGGCCCACAGCTTGTTTCTCAGCAGCGCCGCAACCAGCACGATCTTGACCAGGCCATGTGAGAGCAAATACGCAGCGCCGAACCGGAGGGAAGCTCCGGTCAGAGCACCGGTTGCGTGAAGCAGGTGGT
>DATLUC010000129.1:0-8185 GCA_035533335.1 Candidatus Baltobacterales bacterium | reverse complement strand
TATCTCACGAACAAGAACGGCGACCGATTTCTCAAGGATTACGTGCCCAACAAGATGGAGCTCGGCCCGCGCGACATCATCTCGCGCGCCATGGTCACCGAGTTTGAAGCGGGCCGCGGCTTCGAGGGCCCGCACGGCAAGTACATGAACCTCGACGTCCGGCATCTCGGCGAGGAGGTCATCGACCGCAAGCTGCCCTTCATGCGGGAGCTCGGTCGCGAGTTCGTGGGCATCGACATCGTCAACGAGCCCATCCCGGTGCGCCCGGTGCAGCACTACATGATGGGCGGCGTCGACGCGGACATCTCCGGCGCGACGGCCATCCTCGGCCTGTACGCGGCGGGGGAATGCGCCAACGTCGGGCTCAACGGCGGCAATCGACTGGGGTCGAACTCGCTTTCTGAATGCCTGGTCTTCGGCGCGGCGTCCGGCCGAGCAGCCGCCCATTACGCCAGCGCGGCCCGGGCCCCCGGCTCGAAACCGGTGGACGCGATGCTCTGGGACGAGGCGCGGCGGGTCGAAGGCGCCTACCTCGAGAAGAAGGGCGGGGAAGAGCGCATCGGCGACATCCGCGAGGACCTGCAGCGGGAGATGGACGCCGGGGCGGGGGTCTTCCGCACGGAGGAAGGGCTGCAAGCGCTGATCAAGCGTCTGGCCGACCTGCGAGAGCGATTCCAGAGCGTCAAGATCGAGGACTCGAGCCGCACGTTCAACACCGAGCTGACAGCCGCGCTCGAGCTCGATTACATGCTCGAGATCTCCGACACCATCGCGTACTCGGCCCTTGCCCGCGAGGAGTCCCGCGGCGCCCACGCGCGCCGCGACTTCCCCGACCGGCACGATGAGAAGTACCTGAAGCACACGGTCGCCTTCCGCACGGGCGAGCTCGCTCCCAGGCTGGACTATCGCGACGTCCGCATCACCAACTTCACGCCCCAGGCGCGCACTTACTAGGAGGTCGGTTTGGCGAAGAGGATCACCATCCAGGCGACGCGTTTCGACCCCGAGAAGGACACCAAGCCGCGCCTGCAGTCTTATGACATCCCCTTCAGCGACGACAGCATGGTCGTGCTCGACGCCTTGAACTACATCAAAGCGCACGTCGACGGAACGCTCAGTTACCGCTGGTCCTGCCGCATGGGGATCTGCGGCAGCTGCGGGATGATGGTCAACGGGACGCCGAAGCTAACGTGCAACGCCTTCCTGCGCGACTACTGGCCTCAGCCCGTGGTCGTCCAGCCGCTGAACAACTTTCCCATCGTCCGCGACCTCGTCATCGACATGGAAGATTTCTTGGACAAGCTGAAGTCCGTCAAGCCCTGGATCGTCCGCAAGCAGGAGATCCCGCTGGGTGCAGGAGAGCATCTTCAGACGACGTCGCAGATCGACGACTTCAAGCAGTTCAGCCAGTGCATCAACTGCATGCTCTGCTACGCGGCCTGTCCCGTCTACGGTCTTAACAACGAGTTTCTCGGGCCGGCCGCGATCGCTCTTGCGCGCCGCTACAACCTGGACTCGCGCGACCAGGGTTTGAAGGACCGCCTGCCCGTGATCGCCGAGGCGGAGGGCGTATGGGAGTGCAGCTTCGTGGGCGAATGCTCGGTGGTGTGTCCCAAAGGTGTCGACCCCGCCAAGGCGATCCAGCAGACCAAGCTCGACACGACCATGCGGTTCGTCCTGCCTTACGGGAACCGCGAATGAGCCTTCCGGCGGGCGAGGCGCATCCCGCGCTCTCCAACACGTACCGCTGGTCTATGCCGGCCAACTGGTGGACGCGCAAACGCCACTACTTCTTCTACATGCTGCGCGAGTTCACCGCCCTCCCTCTCGCACTGTGGCTGCTGTGGTTCCTGGTCGAGATCAAGCGCGCTGGTGACGGCCCTGCCTCATATGCGCCGCACAGCTCAGCCCTGTTCGTGGTGTTCAGCGCGGTGTGCCTCGCCTTCGCGCTCTACCACAGCATCACGTTCCTGAGCCTTGCGGGCGTGATCATCCACGTCAAGTTCCTCAACCGCCCGGTCCCTTCCAGGTTGATCGTGCTGTCGCAGTTCGGCCTGTGGGCGGCCGCCTCGATCGTCATCGGCTTCGTGCTGATCTGGTTCGGCCGATGAGCGCCCCGGCCGTACACGCGCCCAGGCCTGCGCTTGCCCATCTCTTCTGGTGGTTCATGTTCGCCCAGGGCGGTGTCATCGCCGCAGTCCTGATTCCGGTCCACGTCCTGGTCCAGGGCATCCTGGGCCCGCTCGGTTGGGTGAGCGTGGTCGACCGTCACTACGACACCTGGATCAACCTGCTCGGCAACCCCATCGTGAAGCTGTACCTGCTCGTCTTGATCGCGGTGCCATTCTTCCACTTCGCGCACCGGTTGCGTTACCTGCTGGTTGACCTTGGCGTGCCCGCGGCCAAGAGCACGCCCGCCCAAGCGATCTTTTACGGCGGCGCGGTCGTGGTCACGCTCATCACCATCTGGGTCCTCCTCACGACCGCACCACTCAAGCTCGGGTAACCCATGTATAGGGTCGAGGCTTTTCCCGCACCCGAGCTGGGCAACGCTAGCTTTCTGGTCGCTGACACGGACCGCCGGGTCGGCGTGATCATCGATCCTCTGCGCGATATCGACCGCTACCTCAAGGTCGCCTCGGATCTCCACATCAAGCTCACCCACGCGCTCGACACCCATCTCCACAACGACTACGTGTCGGGGCGCCGAGAGCTGGCCGCCGAGGTGGGGGCCGTGATCGACGACCTGAGCCCGGACGAGGAGCTTGGGTTCGGCGACCAGGCCGTCAAGGCGATCTCGACGCCCGGGCACACGCCCGACCACAAGAGCTACCTGCTCAGCGAGAACGGAAGGCCCCGGGCCCTCTTCTCAGGAGGCGCCGTGATGCTGGGCGCCATCGCGCGCACCGACCTGTTCGGCCCTCACCGCGCCGTGCATCTCGCGCTGGAGGCGATGCGCACGCTGCAGGCGAGGCTGCGCGGGCTGCCTGACGACGTCGCCGTGTTTCCGACGCACGGCAGCGGATCGTTCTGTGGCTCCGCAGGGCGCAGCGGCCACGAGTCGACGATGGGCCACGAGCGCGCGACCAACCCGTTCTTCCTGACCACCGAGGTGATGCCGTTCCTGGCGCGGGCTCTCAACCAGCAACGGTATCCGAGCTACTACTGGGACATGGCCGACCTAAACACCGCCGGCGCTCCGCTGATCGGCCGCGCGCTGCCGCCCCTGGCCCGGCGCGATGCGCAGGCGGTCGCTCGCCTGATGGATTCGGGCGCCGCCGTGGTCGACGTCAGGTTGGGGCGCGAGTACGACCGCGGCCACATCCCCGGCAGCTACAGCGTCGGAATCGACGGGCCGGTCAGCGCCTGGGTCGGCTGGCTGATCGCGCGTGATCGACCGATCGTGCTCGCGGGCGGGACGGCGGCGCAGCACCACGACGCGCAGCGGCAGCTCCTGCGCATCGGCTTCGACCAGATCGCCGGCGAGCTCGACGGCGGCATGGACGCCTGGAAGGCGAGCGGGCGCCGGCTTTCCGCCTTCGAGACAGTCGACGTCGAGGACATGGCGCAGTGGATCCTCGACGCCGAGCCGATGACGATCATCGACACGCGCGACGACCACGAGTGGGCGGCCGGCCACGTGCCCGGCGCGGTCCACATGTACGTGCCCGACGTGGCTCATCACGCCGGCGACATCTCGAACGAGGCCCCGGTCGCCGTGTACTGCGCGTCCGGCTACCGGGCCGGGATCGCAGCGAGCCTGCTCGAGCAGGCCGGCTTGAAGCGGATCATCCACGTCAACGGCGCGTACTCGGACTGGGACCGCCTCCACCTGGCCGAAACCCGCCCCTAGTTTTGGCGCTGCGCCGGCCGGCCGGCGGGGCAGCAGACCGTGTGCAGCAGGATCAGGCGTCGGTCGTGGCGGCCTCCATCAGATCGGCGAACTTGCGGCGGGCGGCTTCGCGGCGCGTGGGGATGTGGTCCGTCGGGAAATCTCCCTTCGGCGCCTTGTAGCCGGCCAGGATCTGCCGCGCCACGGAAACGCGGTGCACCTCGTCTGCCCCGTCGTAGAAGCGCGCCGCGCGCGCGTGCCGGTACATCTCCTCGAGCGGAAGGTCGGACGAGTAGCCCAGCGAGCCGTTGACCTGGATCGCACGGTCGATCACGTCGTGCAGCACCTTGGCGCCGAAGAACTTGATCAGTGAGATCTCCTTGCGCGCCGCAGCGGCGCCGTGCGTGTCAATCATCCACGCTGCGTGCAGCGTCATCAGGCGAGCGGCCTGCATCTCGGCCGCCGAGTCGGCGATCCAGTTCTGCACCGACTGGTGGCCGGCGAGCTTCTTGCCGAACGCTTCGCGCTGCAGCGCACGCTCGCACAGGATGTCGAACGCGCGGCGCGCCTGGCCCAGCCAGCGCATGCAGTGGTGGATGCGACCAGGACCAAGTCGCGCCTGGGCGATGAGAAACCCGGCGCCGCGCTCGCCGAGCAGGTTGTCCTTCGGCACGCGCACGTTGTCGTAGACGATCTCGGCGTGGCCGTAGCCGAAGTGGCCGGCGCCGCCCATCGTGGGAACGTTGCGGATCTTATTGAGGCCTGGAGTGTCGCCGGGCACGATGATCATCGAGGCGCGCTGGTAAGGGCCGGCGTCGGGCTCGGTGACGACCATGGCAATCAAGAAGTTGGCGATCATGCCGTTCGAGGTGAACCACTTGTGCCCGTTGATCACCCAATCGTCGCCCTCGAGCTTGGCGGTCGTGGACAGTAGGGTCGGGTCGGAGCCGGCGGTGTTGGGCTCGGTCATCGAGAAGGCGGAGCGCATCTTGCCGTCCAGCAGCGGATAGAGCCAGCGCTTCTTCTGCGCGTCGGTGCCGAAGTGGGCGAGGATCTCCGAGTTGCCCGAGTCGGGAGCCTGGTTGCCGAACACGATCGGTCCCCACATCGACGCTCCCTCGATCTCGTGCATCAGTCCGAGCTTCACCTGCCCGTAGCCCTGCCCGCCCAGCTCCGGGGGCAGGTGGGTCGCCCACAGCTTCTCGCGCTTCACCTCTTCCTGAAGGGGGCGGATGGTGCGCATGAAGCCCTGCTCGTCGGTCTCCAGCACCTCGAGCGGATACACCTCGTCCCGCATGAACGTGCGCATCCATTCGAGCTTGGCTTCGAACTCAGGCTCGGTCGAAAAGTCCCAGCTCATTGGCGAGCCTCCTTAAACACCGTGATCGAGCAGGGTGATGCCCTCGTCGATCATGCCGACGATGGTATCCGTCAGGCCTTCGTACATGGGGTCCGGTCTTTTGCCGCGGCGGTGGAGCATGAGGTTGTAGCCGAAGATCGCCGCGTACTTGTACAGGCTCATGGCCGCGTACCAGCGCATCTCCGATGCTTCGACGTCGTACAGCCGGTACAGGTCCTGGACCGAAACGTCGATGGCGCCGCCCGGGTTGGGCGCGCCCTGGTACTGGCGCCGGATGGAGACGATGCACAGGCACCCGAGGTCGAGCAGGGATTGGCCGATCTGCGCGATCTCCCAGTCGAGCACGGCCACGACGTCAGCTCCGCGGAACAGCATGTTGCCGTAGTGATAGTCGCCGTGGACTAGGGTCGGGGCCCGCTCAGCCGGCAGCTGCCCGGCAAGCAACCCGCCCAGGTCGCCCGCGCGGGCAGTGAGCTCTTCGGGAGCGCGCTGCATCAGCCAAGCCCAGCGCATCATCTCAGCCTGCAGGCCGACCGGTTCCTCGTCGCCGATGCCGGTCTGGGCCAGGGGCAGGGCGTGGAGGCGCTTCAGGACGTCCACCGCGCTCCCGGCGATGTCGATGGGCTTGTGTTCGATGCCTGCCTTCTCGATGCGTGTCCCCTCTACGGCCTCCATCAGGATGAACGGCCGCCCGTCGACCACAGGGTCCGATGATTGGGCGGGAATGGCAGGGGTGGGGAGGCCGGCCGCATGCAGCGCGGCCATGATGCGTCCCTGGCGCACCACGTCGGCCGGACCGGCGATTCGCGCGTTGGGCGGTGGCAGGCGAAGCACATAGCGGCCGGCGTCGCCGTCATCCACTATCGAGACGAAGTAGGTGAATCCAGAATGGCCCTCGGGGATGGGCTCGACGGCGGTGACGCGAAGCTTGGGCCTGGTCATCCGGGTGCGGCATTCGCGCTCGAGGTCGGCTCGGATCTGTTCGGTCATTCCAGGTGCGCCACGTCGCCGAAGGTGTTCACAACGCGCCGGTCGCCCAGGACGCGCACGATGCTGACGCTCGTGTAGTAAGGAAGAGCGCGCAGCTGACCGGGATCAAGCTTGAGCGCGTCGGTCAGGTAGGCGATGATCGCGGCGGCGTGGCTCACCACCACCACACGGTGGCCAGAATGTTGGGCTGCGATTTCGTCCACCACCGCGCGCATTCTCGCGATCACAGCCTCGCTGTCTTCGGTGAAATTGAAGACGCCGTCCTGGCCGACCTCGAGCTCCATCTCGACCAGCCTCCGGTCCTGCCGTACATCGTTGGTGATCGCCCGTGCCGTCTCCATGGCGCGACGGTAGGGGCTCGAATAGACGGCGGCATGCCGGACCCGCCTGACCCGTTCGGCGAGGCGCGCTGCCTGCTGGTGTCCGAGGGCGCTGAGCGGGGGATCTTCCGTGGTGGTGAGGTCCCGATAGCAGTCGGCGTGGCGCACCAGCCAGACCTCGGTCACATCCTCGACGCCGATCAAAAAGGTGGCTTCGAGAGATGCCATGGCCCGGGTCAGCTCCTCCGATCCTGCGGCCACGGCTAACATTCGACCACATGCTCCGGGTTGCGGGCATCGTCGCCCTCCTCGTCCTGGCCGCCTGCGGACAGACGAGCGTCAAGACCGTGCCGTCGCCATCGCCGGTGATCGCGCAGGGAAACTGGTCCCAGACGCTCGCCTTTCAAGGCGAGGTTCCCGGCCAGATGACCGGCATCATCCCCGACACCGCAACCCAGCAGAGCGCCTGCACAGGGTCACGTACCCACAACGGCGAGACCTGGTCGGACAGCTTTTTCGGTACCCTTGACTCGAGCGGGCAGGAGTGGCAGGTGATCTTCCTCATCGGCAACTTCCGCGGTCCAGGCACCTACAACGATGGAGACGTCAACGTCCAGCTGCAGACGCTCGACAACACGAAGGCCTGGCTGAACCTGGCCCCCGACAAAGTCGTGTTCATCGTCGACCGCAGCCAGCAGTCGGGGTCGATCGATGCCATGCTCACCGATGCGTCCTCAGGGAAGAGCGGCGCCGAGCACATCACCGGCCGCTGGAACTGCAAGGGCTGATCCAGGATGGAAGTCAGGTTTGACGGGCATTGCTTCGGGTGCGGGCCGCTCAATCTCGAGGGTCTGCAGCTGAGCTTCACGCCTGGGCCGGACGGCTCGGTGGCCGAGTTCGAGGTTCCGGAGCGGTTCCAGAGCTGGGCGGGGATGGTGCATGGCGGCGTGATGGCTTTGATGCTGGACGAGGCGGTCGGCTGGGCGGCCTGGCATGCGGGGCATCCCGGCGTGACGGGCCGGCTGCAGGTGAGCTATCGCCGGCCGCTGCGCCTGCGGGAGCCGGTGCGGATCGTAGGGAAGGTGGAACGGGTCCGGCGCAGCCTCGTCTACGTTTCGGCTTTCATCGAGAACCGCGACGATGGTTCGCGCGTTGCAGACGCGACGGCCACGATCATGGAAGCCAAAACGACCGTCGATCCGCTCTAGGAGGTCCCAGGGGCGCCAAACAGGCCGGTTAAGGGGCACGGGCTCCATGCGCGTCGCATAAGCTCAACTCGGAATGTCCACAGTCATGATGCGGCGGGTACTGGGCAGAATTCGGACACAGCACTGGATGCGCCTTGCCTTCATAGCGCTGGTCATCCTGGGCGCGGTCGCCGTCTCCGCCATCCTGGAAGGCGACCTTCCCGAATTCGTCAGCGCCGGCACCCGGGGGCTCCGGCATGTGACGCGCCACTACAGCTATCTGCCGGGATTCGGTTTGCTCTACCTCGAGGAGTCGGGGATACCGCTGCCGGCGCCGGGTGACGTGTTCGTGCTGTACGTGGGCGCGCACATCCCCAGGAACCTCGTCTCTTATCTCGCGGCCTGGCTGGGCTTGATCCTGGCCGTCGTGCTGGGCGCGACCAATCTCTTCTTCATTTCCAAGAGGTACGGCCGCCGCCTGGCGGAGGGCAGTCTC
>DATLUC010000128.1:0-9055 GCA_035533335.1 Candidatus Baltobacterales bacterium | reverse complement strand
CCCTAATTTTGGATGCCGGAGCCTCCTTAACGCCGCCTTAAGCCTGAATCCACCGATCCCCGCGGGCATCTCCGCTACTGGGACGGCTCATCCGGGCGTTGCCGCTTGCGCTGCTGTCCTCGCGCACCTGGGTGGTGCGCTGCGGTCCGCTGCTCGCGGCGCCTGCGGCCGAGCTCGCCCCAGCGCGAATCTGTTCCGCGCGGCCGGTGGATCCAGGTTAAACCGTCTCCACCTTCAACAGGTTGGTCTGGCCGGGCCGGCCGACCGGCACCCCCGCCACCACGACGACCCGGTCTCCCGGCTTCACCAGCCCGCTCTCGAGAGCGGCTTGGGTGGCGTTGGAGAACATCTGGTCGGTGTCGCGGCCAGGGTTCACCAGCAGCGGGATCACGCCCGAGTAGAGGGCCGTGCGCCGCAGCACCCTTTCGTGCGGGCTGGCGGCGACCACCGGCACCCGCGGCCGGGCTTTGCTGCAGCGCAGGGCGGTCTTTCCCGACTCGGTGAAGGCGATGATCACCCGTGCGCCGATCTCGTCCGCGGTGGTGGCCGCCGCGTGGGCGATGGCGCTCCCCACCTCGCCAGGCTCGTGCCAAAGCTGGCGCGCGCGCTCGAAGGCGGGATGCCTCTGCGCGGAGATGCAGATCGTCGCCATGGCCCGCACCGCCTCGACCGGGTGCGCCCCGATCGACGTCTCCTGGGAGAGCATGACCGCGTCCGTGCCGTCCCAGATCGCGTTCGCGACGTCGGAAGCCTCGGCCCGCGTCGGCCGGTTGGAGGTGACCATCGACTCCAGCATCTCGGTCGCCGTGATCACCGGGACGCCCGCGCGGTTGGCGCGGTCGATCACGTCTTTCTGCACCGCGGGCAGGTCTCCAAGCTTCAGCTCCACGCCGAGGTCGCCGCGCGCCACCATGACCGCATCGGCCACCTCGAGGATCTTGCTCAGCTGCCTGATGGCCTCGAGCTTCTCGAGCTTGGCTATGACGGGTGTCCTGGATCCAAGCCCGGCCAGGTGCTCCTGGCAGGCGAGCACATCCTCCGGGCGGCGCACGAACGACAGCGCGAGATAATCGACGTCCAGCTCGACGGCGAGCTTGAGGTCTTCGATGTCCTTCTCGGTGAGCGCGGGCAGCGGCAGCGGGCGCCCGGGCACGCTCACCCCTTTCCGCTCTCCCAGCAGGCCGCCGCGAAGCACCGAGCATTCGGCGCGCCCCGGCGCGACGCCGCGGACGACGAGCTCGATGCGGCCGTCGTCGACGAGCACCCTGTCCCCCACCTCCAGGGCGTCGACGAGCTCGTGGTGGCTGACCTCGATCTGGTCTATCCCGGTCGAGGGTCCTTGGCTGTCCTGAGGATGGTGCTGCGGGACGATGACTACCCGACGGCCGCGTACGAGCCTTTGGAACGAGGACTCGAGGGCGCCGGTACGGATCTTCGGACCCTGTAGGTCGCCGAGCAGCGCGACCGGACGCCCCACGGCCGCAGCCGCCTCGCGCACCGTGTCCGCCGCGCGGCGGTGGGTGTCCGGGTCGCCATGGGAGAAGTTCAGCCTCGCTACGTCCATCCCCGCCTGGACCATTGACCGGAGCACTCCCAGCGAGGCGCTCGACGGCCCGATCGTGCAGACGATGCGGGTGCGGCGCACCGCGCTCACCTCGAGTACCTCTCGATGCGCCGCCCCATCTCTTGCTCCGCATCGATCACGCGGCGCTCGAGCTCTTCCGCGCTGATCACGGCGCCTCCCATGCCTCGGACCAGGTCGCGCTGAAATCGGTCCGAGGTCGCCACCGTGATGATGTCGTCGACCTGGCTGGCCGCATACGCGATCCGTTCGATCGCGTGATCGGCCGAATGGCCTTTGCGGGTGAACAGCACGTGCACGCCCTCGACGAGCGCCTCGGAGTTGGAGCGCGCGGCCGAATGGTGGGCGTCGAAAACGACCGTCACGTCCGCGCCGTTGATCATGCCCAGGACGGAAAGGCGGTCGATCAGCTTGTCGCGCGCAGCCTCGAGCGATGCTTCGTTCATGAGCTTCTTGAGGGGGGCCCAGGCGTGGATGACGTTGTAGCCGTCGACGACAACACGCTCCATCAGCGGAGCTGCATGTGGGCCTGGCCGTAGGAGATCAGGAACCGCGGGATCCCGCTGAGGTCGGTGAGCTGCAGGACGGCGCCAAAGAAAGCATGAGAGACGGTGGGCACGAACCACAGCACGAGGAAGACCCCGATGATCGCCATCTGCCCGAATCGCACCGCATAGTCCTGGACCGAGTACGGGAGCCACGGCCTCAGGATCCCGAACCCGTCGAGGCCCGGAATCGGCAGCAGGTTGAGCACGAGAGCGATCGCCTCGATGAAAGCGAGGAATGCGAGCGCCTCGTAAAACTCGAGCCGGCCGGGCAGCGTCGAGCTCAAGCCGGGAAGGAAGAACGGCGCGGCCACGACCAGCCCGCACAGCAAGGTGCCGGCGGGTCCCGCCACCGAGACGGCCGAATCCCAGGCCTTGCTGCGAATCACGGAGTGGTTGATGTAGACCGCGCCGCCGGGAAGGCCGATGCCCCCCAGCAGCAGGAAGATGATCGGCATCACAAGGCTCAGGAGCACGTTGGTGTAACGCAGCGGGTTCAGCGTGAGGTAACCGGAGGCGGCCACGGCGCGATCACCGCCGAGATACGCGACCAGGGCGTGGCCGAACTCATGGATGCAAAGTGAGGTGACCCAGCCGGCGGTCACGAAAAGGATCGTCATCGGGCCGTCGAGGCCGGGCAGGATCCCGATTGCGAGGATCACGCCCGAAGCCAAGGTCGCCGCGAGAAGGCCGAAGAAGACCGGGCTCACCGTCAGCACGCCACGCAGCGAGGGGAGCGGCTTGCGGCGAAGAGCGGCGACCGCGCGCGGAGCGTCACCGGCGCGCTTTCTCTCCGGCGTGGCGCGTCCCGCCTGCGCGCGGTCTGACTCACCCGGCAGGAAGTCGGGTCGAGACCCGACCTGCAGATGCCGGCGAAGGTCGTACATGGTCACGCCGGCCTTTTGCAGCGGACCGGCCGTCGCGGGCGAATCCGAGTACAGCATCGCAAGCAGGAGGTGGATCGAGTCGACCTGGTAGTGGCCGAGCACCTGGGCTTCGCGGTTGGCGTTGACCAGCAGCTGGCGCAGCGGGAGGGTCGGGGCGGCTACGCCGTCCTCCGCCACGACGGCGACGATCGCCTTGGGGTCAAGACCCATCGCGGTGATCGCTTCCACCGCGAGGCTGCCTCGCCGCTTGAACATCGCCTGCAGCACGTCGGCCGGCGTAGCCTGCGACGCGCCACGCTGGGTTGCCGCCTCGGTCGCCTGTTCAAGGATCTCGCGCGCGTCGCGCGTGAGCGGAATGTCCGCGGCGGCGCGCTGCAGCTCCAGGGCGGCGTCAGGCATCGCCGACCAGTCTAAAGCGAGCTATTTGGATCGCTGTCGCATGACCTCGTACAGAAGGGCCGAGGCGGCTGCCGAGGCGTTGAGGCTGGCGATATGTCCGGCCACCGGCAATTTGACCCTGGCGTCGCAGCGCTCCTTGACCAGGCGATGTACTCCCTCACCCTCGCTGCCCACCACCAGGCACACGTCCTGCGTGAAGTCGAATTCCCAGGCCGGCATCTCGCCGCGCGGATCGAGCGCCACGCACCAGACGCCGGAGCGCTTGACCTCGGCGATCGCAGAAGGCATGCCTGAGACCTTCGCGATCCGCAACAGCTCCGTGGCTCCCGAGCTGGCCTTGACCGCGACGGCGGAAAGGGGCGCGCTGCGGTGCTCAGGCACGATCGCGCCGTCGCTGCCGGCCACCTCGGCGCTCCGCAGGATGGCGCCGAGGTTTTGCGGATCCATGATCGAGTCGAGGGCCACCAGCAGCGAGGGCTTGGTGTCCAGCAGCTCTTTGAGCGTCCACTCGCGCCTGGGCTTCAGCTCGGCCGCGACTCCCTGGTGGACTCCGGGCGCCAGCACATCGAGGCGCTCGGCGGGCACGACCTCGATGCGGGTCAGCTTCGCGAGCTCGTCCAGGCGCGGGTCATGACCTAGGCCCGAGGCCTGGTAAACCTTCAAAACCCTGCCGGCGCGCGCGGCCTCGAGCACGGCGTTTCGGCCGTGGATCAGGACTGTCGCAGGGGCGTTTCGGGTCGGTCTCATCAACTAAAGCCTGACGGCTATGCTCTCGGCGTGCGCGAAACTGCCGCCGTGGCCGGTTTCATGACAGAGGCCCGGTCGCTGCTCTCGGGCGGTGTGACCGACGACAGCCTGCGCGAGGTCGGGCGGTTGCTGGCGAACGCCGCGAGCGCTCCCGGGTTCGTCGAAGAGCGCGAGATGCGCGCCCTTCACGGCGGCGATTCGTCCTTCATGCTTCTGCAGACCGACCCCGACGGCCTGACCTTGATGCTGGCTCGCTTCTCGCCTCACGAGGAAACGCCCGTCCATGACCACAACTCGTGGGGCGTCGCCTGTGTCGTGAAGGGACGCGACCGATACCGGCACTGGGAGCTCGAAGACGGCGGCCGGCTCAGGCTGCTGTACGAGAAGGAGCTCGAGCCCGGATCGTTCGTGACCTGGCTCGACCCGCCGCGCGACATCCACAGCCAGCAGGGCATCGGCGACTACGCCCTGGAGCTGGTCCTGTTCGGTAAGAACATCACCACCATCCCGCGCCACTATTACGACCCCAAGACCGGAGAGGTCAGTACGGGCCTTCCCCCGTAGTCACGACGTCGCGACGCGGCGCCACCTCACTCCATCCTTCGAGTCCTCCAGCGCGATCCCGCGCCGGCGCAGCTCATCGCGGATCTCGTCCGCCCGCTGGAAGTCACGCGACCTGCGCGATTCCTCACGCTCGGCGATCAGGCGTTCGATCTCTTCTGCCAGCCCGGGCTCTTCTTCGCGGATGACGTCGAGGTGGGCATCGACCTCGTCCAGCAACCCCCTCAGCGCGGCGAGACCCTTCTGACCGGCGCGGCCCGCGTCCAGCGCGGCGTTTGCCTCGCGCGCGAGCTCGAAGACAAGCCCGACCCCCTGCGGAAGATTGAGGTCGTCGTCGAGGGCGGCGCGATAGGCGACCCTCGCATCGCCAATCCTGCGGAGCAGGTCGGGGTCGTCGACGGTCGCCGGCTCGGTTCTTTTCAGCCTGCCGGCGAGCTCACGCAAGCGGCGCACCTGCTCGGCGGCGGAATGCAGCCCCTCGACGCTGAGGCGCACCCGTGAGCGGTAGTGGGCGTTGGAGATCAGGAAGAAGCGGACCGCGACCGGGTCGTGCCCATCCCGCTCGAGGTCGCGCAGCGTGGTGAAGCCACCCGTGCTCTTCGACATCTTCTCCCCCGTCGCGTCACTCAGGTACTCGGAGTGCAGCCACGTGCGGGCGAAGGTCTGGTGGTTGGCGGCCTCAGACTGGGCGATCTCGTTCTCGTGGTGCGGGAACATCAAATCGACTCCCCCCGCATGGATGTCGAGCGTGTCGCCCAGGTAACGCTTGCTCATCGCTGAGCATTCGATGTGCCAGCCAGGACGGCCGCGGCCGAAAGGCGCATCCCACGCGGCGCCCAGCTGATCGTCCGCCGGTTGGGCTTTCTTCCAGAGGGCGAAGTCGCTCACGGATTCCTTGTCGTACTTGTCCGTGGCGACTCGGGCGCCGGCGCGCAGGCCGCCGCGATCCAGGTGCGAGAGGGCACCGTATGCGGGAAAGCTCGCGATGCGGAAGTACACGTCGCCGTCGGCGACATAGGCGTTCTGTTGCTCCAGGAGGCGGCTGATCATGGCGACCATCTCGGGGATGTGTTCCGTGGCGCGCGGATAATGCTCGGCCGGTTGGGCGCGCAGCGACGCCATGTCTTCGAAGAAGGCTGCGACGTAGGGCTTGACGTAGTCCGCGATGCTCGTGCCAGCATGCGTGGCCTGGTCGAGGATCCGATCGTCGATGTCGGTGAGGTTCATCACGTGCGACACGCGGTAGCCGGACACCTGGAGGTGGCGGCGGATGAGGTCGTAGAACAGGAAGGCGCGGAGGTTGCCGACGTGCGCGAAGTTCCATACGGTCGGACCGCACGTGTACATGCGGACATGCCCCGCCTCAAGGGGGATGAACTCCTCCTTGACCCCGGTCAGCGTGTTGTGGAGGCGAAGCGGCACTCACTAAGTGTCCGGGATTTGCGCCTACCACCTGTCCGCCCGCGGGGAAGTACCGGACCGCAGGCCGGCGAAGGGGACAGCTGTACTTCCAGCCCGGCCCGGTCTACTCGATGAGCGCGATCGCCTGGGCCGCGATGCCGTGGGCATGGCCGAGCGCGCCCAACCCTTCGGGCGACGTCGCCTTCACGTTGACGTGGCCGAGGTTGAGCTTCATCGCCGTCGACAGCTTCTGCGCCATCTCGTGAAGGTGCGGTCCAAGCCGCGGCTCCTGGGCGATCACGGTGGTGTCGACGTTGAGGATCCGGTACCCGGTCGCGCGCACCGTCTCTGCCGTGCTGACCAGAAGGTCGAGGCTCGAGGCATCTTTGAACCTCGAGTCGCCGGCCGGAAACAGCCTTCCGATGTCACCGAGGCCCGCTGCTCCGAGCAGCGCATCGATCACCGCGTGGGTGAGAACGTCTGCATCCGAGTGCCCGTCGAGCCCGGTCGGATGCTCGAGGCGGACGCCGCCGATGATCAGCGCCCGGCCGGGCGCTAGCGGATGGACGTCGTATCCGATCCCGACCCTCACCGGGCGGCTGCTTCCTGCTCCCGGATGAGCGCCTCCACCACTTCGAAGTCCTCGGGCGTCGTCAGCTTGATGTTGGCAGGCTCACCCTCCACCACCGTCACCGCGTGACCCGTCGCGGCGACCAGCTGCGCGTCGTCGTCTCCCACCAGTCCCGCGTCCGCCGCCTCGCGATGGGCGCGCGCGAGCAGCTCATACGAAAACGCCTGCGGTGTCTGGGCGAGCACGATTCGGGATCGGTCGAGGCTCTCCACGAGCCGGTTGCCCTCGACTCGCTTCACCGCATCGCGGGGCGCGAGGGCGGGGAACGCCGCCCCGGACTCCATCGCCGCCGCCAGCACGCGCCGAACCAGCGTCGCGGTGGCCAGCGGCCGTGCGGCGTCGTGGACCAGCACGAAATCGCAGTCACCCAGCGCTGCCAGCCCGGCCCGCACGGACGCCTGCCTGCTTTCCCCTCCCGCCTTCACGACGACCGGCTTGCGGGGACGCATCGCCTCGACCTCGCGCTCCGCGTTCACGAGCCGGCTGGGCGGCCCGACCACGACGATCCTATCGACCTCGTCGAGCGCGAGGAACAGCTCGAGCACCCGCGCCAGCGTCGTGCGCCCGTTGAGGCGCACGAGAGCCTTGCTGCCGCGGCCAAGCCGCGAGCCGGAGCCGGCGGCGGCGACGATCGCCCCGACCGTCACGCGGTCTCCTCGCGCTTGGGACGGTTGTTGCCGCGGCGCACGTCCATGCCGGCAGGCTCGGCGAAGATCATCCGGCCGGCCGACGTCTGGATCACCGAGGTGACGACCGCAGTAATGGTCTGGTTCAGCATGCGGCGCCCGTTCTGGACGACGACCATCGTGCCATCGTCCAGGCTGCCGACGCCCTGCCCGGGCTCCTTGCCCTCGCGCGCGACCGTGACGATGATCTCCTCGCCCGGTATCGCCACCGGGCGCATCGCCTGCGCGAGCTCGTTGAGGTTCAAGACGACCACGCCTTCCAGCCTCGCGATGCGGTTGAGGTTGAAGTCGTTGGTCATGATCGCCCAGTGCTTGCGCTTGGCCATCTTGACGAGATGAGCGTCGATCTCCGTCCCTGGCGGTGCGTCGTCTTCGGTGACCTGGAGCCTGATCGACGGATCCTTCTGCATGTCGGTCAGGACATCGAGTCCGCGCCGGCCGCGCCGCCGTCGGGTGGCGTCGGCAGAGTCCGCCACCATCTGAAGCTCGCGCAGGACCGAGCTCAGGATGACCAGGGGCATGTCGACGAACCCGGTCTTGGCGATATCCAGGATCCGTCCGTCGATGATCACCGACGTATCCAGGAGGACGGCCGGGATCCGGTTGGCATTCTCGTCACGAGAACCCCCGAAGAACAGTGACGTCAGCTCTGCCCGGCGTGTAAGGCCGACGGAGGCTCCTTGTGCGGCGAGGAGCAGGGCGAGCACAGCCGACAGCGCGTAGCCGTACGGGGTCACCAGGTCGCGGACGAAGACGCCGATGAGCACCGCGATGACGAGGCCGATCACCATGCCCAGGAGCCCGCTCAAAAGGTCGGGCAACGGAGTGCTCGTCAGCCGGAAGTTGAATCGCCGCCATCCTCCCAGCACGTACGGCGTGCCGAGATAGGCGAAGATCAAACCTTCCAGCGTGGTCAGCCCGATGATGATGTATCCGGGGCGGGTCGTCCCAATTCCTCGGACCATGAAATAACCGAGCGCGAAACCACCGATCACTCCGAGCCCCCCGCCGATCCATCGGGCGAGATACTCGGAACGCTTCACGGATTACCTCCTCAAGAGACCGTTAAACCGGCCTCCTTGATGAATGCGCCGGACCTCATAGGTGAAGGAAATGCGGCGGAGACGGCCTCCGCCACCGTCCGGACCTCGACCACGTCGAGGCCGGATGGCCGACCGGCTTTGGCGCCGGCCGGAATCAAAGCGCGCGTGAGGCCGTGCCTGGCCGCCTCCTGGAGGCGGCGCTCGAGCTGGCCCACGCGACGCACCTCGCCCGCCAAACCCAGCTCACCGATCACAACCAGGCCGTCCGGCAGGGGCCTGTTGTTCTGGTTGCTGACGATCGACAGGGCAAGACCAAGGTCGGCGGCTGGTTCCGTGACACGGATCCCACCCGCCACGTTGACAAAGATGTCCGACTTCCCGAACTTGTGCTCCAGCCGTTTTTCGAGCACGGCCAGGATCATGTGCAGGCGATTGATGTCGATGCCGTTGGCGATCCGGCGGACCATGGCGTTGTCGGTCTGGTTGACCAGGCTCTGGATCTCGACCAGGAGCGGGCGCGTGCCCTCCAGGGCTGCGACCACCGCGGTGCCCGGGGCGGCCAGCGGCGCCTCC
>DATLUC010000127.1:0-12186 GCA_035533335.1 Candidatus Baltobacterales bacterium | reverse complement strand
GGACCAAGACCATCCACCAGCGGGCTCCGCGCGCGAAGCGGGCCACAATTTCCGTGGATGCCGACGCTGCCCCGGGCAGCGCTCCGGTCGCGACCAACGGCGGCCACGAGGGCACAGCCACCGAATCCACTTCCAGTGCTTAGCCGGATGTCTCAACGCCGACGCGCCGGCCGTCTTGTCGTCCCGACAGAGCAGGCCCCCGCCGACAAGGCGCTGCTCGAGCGCGACGCGATCGAGGAGCTCAGCCATCACGCCGACCCGTGGCGCGTCCTGCGCATCCTCTCCGAATTCGTCGAGGGCTTTGACGCCCTGGGCGAGGTGGGGCCGGCCGTCACGGTGTTCGGATCCGCGCGGTCCAAGCCGGACGATCCGTACTACAAGCAGGGCATCGAGCTCGGCGGCGCGCTCGCGCGGCGCGGTTTCGCCGTCATCACGGGCGGCGGGCCGGGGATCATGGAAGCCGTCAACAAGGGCTGCCACGAGGCGGGCGGCCTGTCGGTCGGCTGCAACATCGAGCTGCCTCAAGAGCAGTCGCTCAACAAGTACGTCGACCTCGGCGTCGAGTTCCGCTACTTCTTCGTGCGCAAGAACATGTTCGTGAAGTACGCGCGCGGCTTCGTGATCTTTCCCGGCGGTTTTGGAACCCTGGACGAGCTCTTCGAGTCGCTCACCCTGGCCCAGACGGGCAAGATCGAGCACTTCCCGATCGTGCTTTTCGGCACGCCCTACTGGAAAGGGCTGATCGACTGGATGAAGGAGTCGGTCTTGGGCTCCGGCGCGATCGCGGCGGATGACCTGAAGCTGATGACAATGACCGACGACCCCGACGAAGCCGCGGAGATGGCGACCCGCCCGCTCCCGGTCAGGGTCCGCGAACCGCGCGCCGACACGGGTGAGCCGAAGGCGGAATCGAGATAGCCGCCGTTCAGCCGCTGGATTTCTTCTTCCTCGACGACGGCGGTCAGACCGCCGACGTCATCGCGCAGCGGCTCGCGTCGTTCCTCGGCGGTGCGACCAAGACGATGGACGTCGCCATCTATGACCTGAGACTGGACGCGGGAGCGGCGGAGACCGTGTTCGCTGCGTTCGAAGCCGCTCAGAAGCGCGGCGTGACGGTCCGCCTGATGTTCAACCAGGACCACGCCGAGGCGATCCCGGTTCCGCCGCCGCCTGAGATCGACTGGGCTTTCGTCGACCGCTTGAGATCGATCGGGGTCCAGATCAAGCCCATCCCTGGCATCCCCGACCTCATGCATCACAAGTACGTCGTGCGCGACGCCGGCACTCCCGCCGCAGCACTGCTCACCGGCTCGACGAACTGGACCAATGACTCGTGGAACCGCGAGGAGAACGTCATGTTCACCGTGGCGTCGGGAGAGGTCGCAGCGGACTACGCGGCCGACTTCCAGCAGCTGTGGGACCGGCCCGTGGTCGCCGATTCCGGGCGTATATCCTCGCCCTGGTCGTCCCTGGCGGACGGGACCCGGGTGAGACCCTACTTCTGTCCAGGGCGCAGCATGAAGCTGGTCCACGCGATGGCGCGGTCCATCGCGTCGGCCCAAAAGCGCATCCGCATCTGCTCGCCGGTGATCACGTCGGGCCCGATCCTGGGCACGCTCGCCGAGGTGTGCGAACATCCCGGCGTCGACATCGCCGGGGTGTACGACGCCACCCAGATGGACGAGGTGCAGCACCAGTGGTCGTCGACGGCCGCCGCGGCCTGGAAGCTCACCGCGTTTCACTCGATCGCGGCCGAGGTCAGGTTCGGCGCGAAGCGCTCCACGCCCTATTCGAAGGGCTCCGTGCACGATTTCATGCACGCCAAGATCCTGGTCACGGACGACTACGTGTACACGGGAAGCTTCAACCTCTCGCACAGCGGCGAGGAGAATGCCGAGAACGTGATCCAGATCGAGAGCGCCGCCGTCGCCGACATATGCGCCGCCTACATCGACCGGGTGGCGGCTCGGTACGGCGGCGCCCCCATCAAGGTGGCGTAGAGCCCTGCTGCGACCCCGGTTCCTGTGGATCGTCGCGGCCGGTGTTGCGCTCGTGGCACTCGCCTTGGCGGTGATCGCGCCGCAGCTGAAGCCCGCGACGGGCACGCTGGTGGTCGCCGCGTCGGGGCGAACGGCCGGGACGATCGCCCGCTCCAACGTGATGATCCACGGCTCGAGCGGGTGGATCGCGGTCGGTGAGCTCGCAGGACCCTACCCGGCGGCCCCCCAGGAAACAGACATGCTGGCCGTGCCGGTGACCGTGGGCTCCTTCGACGGCGTGAGGCTGGGCGCGGATGTCCAGTCGGTTCGCTTCACAGTCGTGGCGGGCCAGGTCGAGCCCCTACTGCTCGGGCTCGAGGCTCCGCACCTGGTTCCGGGCGGCGTCTACGCGGGCAACGATGAGGTCAACTTGGGCCTGGGCGAGCTGGCGGGCAACTTCGTCGCCATGCCCGATTACGCGCTCGTCGACCAGTCGGGAAAGGCATTCGACCCCGCCACCAACTCCGGCCAGGACCTGGTCATCGCGGCATTTCACACCACCTGTCACGAGACCTGCCCTCTCTACACCGCCCTGTTCTTCGAGATCGCCAGGCACATGCCACCCGGGGTCAAGCTCGCCGAGGTGACGACCGACCCGGGCACCGACACCCCCTCGGTGCTCGCGACCTACGCGCGGGGCATCGGGGCGGGGTGGACCTTCGCGACCGGGAGCGCGGACGCCCTCACGTCTTTCTGGAAGCCCTTCGGGGTGGCGCTGGCCACCGGCGACACGCATACCTCGACGCTCGCCCTGGTCGACGGGCACGGTTACGTGCGGCTGGTGTACCGCGGAGTCCCCGACGTGGGCTCGGGCTTTCCGCCGTCGCTCCTCGCCGGCCTGAGCGCCCAGGGGCTCCACGAGCTCGCCTCCGGCGGTGACGGCTGGGGCGCTCCCGAGGTGCTCCAGGCCCTGCTCACGATCGCGCAACCGCAGCAGCCGGCACCCGGGGGAGGCGGCATCGCCCCCGGCTTCGAGCTCGCCACCACGGACGGGCGCACGCTCGGGCTTGCCGATCTCGCGGGTGAGCCGGCGGTGATCAACTTCTGGGCCACTTACTGCCCGCCCTGCAAGGCCGAGATGCCCCTGCTGCAGCAGCAGGTGGGGCGCCAGGCCGGCGTGCAGCTCGTGCTGATCAATGAAGGCGACAGCGCCCAGGCCGCGCGCGCGTTCCTCGAGTCGGTGGGGATCCACCAGGCGGCACTGCTCGACTCCGACCTGGCGTCCGGCCGCGCCTACGGCGTGACGGCCCTGCCGATGACGGTGTTCCTTCGCGCCGACGGCACGATCTCAGGGCGGCAGATCGGCCAGCTCAGCGAGGGCGTGCTGGCCGCGCAGCTCTCGAACCTCGGCACTCAGTAGACTGGGCCGCTGATGCTCTCGGTGGTGTTCTTTCGCCGGCTCGCATTTGTCACCGCGCTGTTCGCATACCTGCAGATCGCGCTGGGCGGGCTGGTGCGGGTGTCCGGATCGGGTCTCGGCTGCCCCGACTGGCCTTTGTGCCACGGACGTCCCTACCCGCCGGCCAACATTCACTCGATCATCGAGTACTCGCACCGCACGGTCGGCTCGATCACAGGCGTCCTGATCATCGCGACCGTGGTCCTGGCGTGGCTCGTTTTTCGCCAGGTCCGCCCGCTGGTCGCGTGGATCGCGTCTGCGTCGCTGGTCGCCATCGCTGCCGAAGGCGGCCTTGGCGCGCTGGTGGTCGCCAACGCGCTGTCGCCGTGGCTCGTCGTGGTGCACCTGGGCCTGGCCATGCTCATCCTCGGATGCCTGGTCGCGACCGCCGTGATGTCGCTTTCGCCCTCGGCCGGAGCGCGTGAGCCGTCCTTCACGCGCCTGTTGGTGCTCGCCTCCGCCGCGACCTACGTGATGCTGCTCACCGGCTCGACGGTGGTGGCCAGCAGCGCCGACCAGCGCTGCAACACGTGGCCTCTATGCGGCAGCGGGTTCACCCCCAGCTTTGCGGGAGTGGACGCGTTCACCATGCTTCATCGCGGCGTCGTGCTGCTGGTGAGCATCCTTTTGGTCTACGTCCTGGTCCAGGCGATGCGCCGTCCCGGCCTGTCGGGAGTCGCCATCGCGACGCTGGTCGTGCTGGCGCTGCAGATCGCAGTCGGAGCGGGCGCTGCGCTGACCGACGGCGCGCTGTTCAACGGCCTCCACGTCGCCATGGCGACGCTGGTGTGGACGGGCATCCTCTCGAGCGCGCTGCTGACCCTGCCGCGGGCCGACCGCGCGCCCGCCATATCGCTGTCGGCGGAGAAGACGAGCGCATGAGCGTCATCACCGCGCTCGCCCCGGGGCGAGGCATCTCCGCCACCGCGCGCGATTACGTCAGCCTGCTCAAGCTGCGCATAGTCGCGCTCCTCGACGCCACCGCGATCGGGGTCATGATCCCGGCGTCGCACGGCCACCCTCGCCTGGGCGCGGTGGCCGCGGTGCTGGTCGGCGGCACCCTCGCCGCCGGTGGCGCGCACGCGATCAACTGCTGGTTCGACCGCGACATCGACGCCGAAATGAGCCGCACCAGGAGCCGCCCGCTGCCGGACGGCCGCATCCCGGCGTGGCATGCGCTCACGCTGGGCGTCGCTCTCAACATCGGGGCCTTCGGCGTGCTGTGGGCATGGGCCAACCTGACGGCCGCGCTCCTCGCCCTGAGCGGGACGCTGATCTACGTCTTCGTCTACACGGTCTGGCTGAAGCGCGTGACGCCGCAGAACATCGTGATCGGCGGCGCCGCGGGGGCCGTGCCTCCGCTGGTCGGGTGGGCGGCCGCGACCGGTGGCCTCGATCTCACGGCCCTGGCGCTGTTCGGGGTCATCTTCCTGTGGACTCCGCCGCACTTCTGGGCGCTTGCCTCCGTGGTCAAGAAGGACTACGCCCGTGCGCACATCCCGATGCTTCCGGTGGTCGGGGGGGAAGTTTCAGCCAAGCGCCAGAGCGTGGTCTACGCCGTGCTGACGGCCGCCGCCAGCGCGGTCCCGTTCTTCACCGGCTCCGCCGGCGCGATCTATCTCGCCGGGGCGATGGTGCTGGGCCTGGGGTTCGTCGGGATCACCGTCAAGGACCTGACGAGCCGCGGTTGGACCCGCCGCGTCTTTGCCTACTCGATCACCTACCTCGCGTTGCTCTTCACCCTCTTCGCCGTTTCTGCGTTCCTGCCCTGAGCAGATGGAGATCATCCGTCTGCACCTGGCGCGAATCGGCGCCATGCGGAACATCCCGGTGCACGGCTTCGTGATCAAGCACCCCCGCGCCGGGGCGATCCTGGTCGACACCGGGGTGGGCTGGCCCACCGAGATGGTCAAGGAATGGAAGGTGGTGAACCGCCATGCCGCCGATGCGCTGGCCGAGCACGACCTCAGCCCGGCCGACGTGCGCATCGTCATCAACAGCCACCTGCACTTCGACCACTGCGGGCAGAACACGGTGTTCAAGCACGCGCCGTTCTACGTCCAGCGCCAAGAGCTGGACCGCGCGCGCCGGCAGGAGAAGACCACCGTCGAGTGGTTTGACTTCGCGGGGGCAAGGTTCGAGCTTCTCGACGGAGATGCAGAGATCGCCGAGGGGGTGCGGGTGGTGGCGACGCCCGGCCATACCGTCGGTCACCAGAGTGTGCTCATCGACACCCCGGACGGCTCGGCGGTGATGATCGGTGATGCCGCCTACACGTCGGACATCTACCGCGAGGCGGACCAGGCCGACCTCTCGGGCTGGCAGGGACAGCACTCGGACCGCCGGGCATGGACCCACTCGCTGAAGAAGCTTCACGGCATGCATCCGCACTCCGTGCATTTCTGCCACGACACCCACGTCGTCACGCCCGGATGAGCCAGGACGAACCTCCGGGCCCGCTGGCCGACGCCGGCTGGCTGGAAGAGCATTCCCACGACCACGACCTGCGCGTGATCGACTTCCGCTGGTACTTGCAAGGCCGCAACGGTCACGACGAGTACATGCGAGGCCACGTCCCGGGCGCGGTGTTCGTCGACCTGGAGGCCGTGACCGGGAAGCAGGGGGGAGGCCGCCATCCCCTGCCCACCGCCGCCCAGTTCCAAGAGGAAATGCGCCGTGCCGGCGTCGGCGAGCGGACCACGGTCGTGGTTTATGACGACGCAGGCGGATCGATCGCGGCGAGGTTGTGGTTCTTGCTGGAGTGGTTCGGGCACCGCTCGCAGCACGTGCTCGACGGCGGGCTGCAGGCGTGGGGCGGTCCGCTTTCGACCGACGTGCCGCGCGTTCCGACCGGCGACTTCCGCGCCGCCGAGCCGGATCGATCGCGGGTGGTCGACGTCGGGGCCGTCCGTGAGCTGAAGGGGGTCCCGCTGCTCGATGCGCGCGCCCCCGAGCGATATCGAGGAGAGAAGGAGCCCATCGACCCCAAGGCGGGGCATATCCCGGGCGCGCTGAGCGCGCCGTGGACCGAAAACCTCGGACCGGACGGCAGGTTCAAGGCGCCCGTCGATCTGAGGCGCAGGCTCGCCGATCTGGGGGCCGGAGCGGGAGCGGTGGCCTACTGCGGCTCTGGGGTCAACGCCTGCCACGAGCTGCTGGCGCTGAGGGTGGCCGGGCTGCCCGACGCCAGGCTGTACGCCGGCTCGTGGAGCGAGTGGTCCAGCCGCGATCTACCGGTCGCCACGGGCACCGACCCCGGCGATGGAACTACGATTCCGAAATGATCCTCACTGGCAAGAAGATCCTCATCGCCGGCATGAGCGATCGCCGGTCGATCGGGTACGCGATCGCGCAAGAGGCTCAGCGCGCCGGAGCCGAGCTGCTCCTGACGAGCTTCGGCCGGATGATGACCATCACGCAGATGACGGCCAAGAAGCTCAACCCGGCGCCGGAAATCCTCGAGATGGACGTCACCAAAACCTCGGACATAGCCGAAGCGGCGAAAGAGGTCGGCAAGCGTTGGGACCGCATCGACGGGCTCGTTCATTCGGTCGCATTCGCGCCCGCGGATGCGCTTGGCGGAAATTTTCTCAACACTCCCTGGGAAAGCGCGGCGACCGCATTTCAGGTGAGCGCTTTTTCTTTCAAAGAGCTGGCACGTGGATTTCTTCCGTTAATGAAAGAGCACGGTGGATCACTTGTCACAATCGATTTCGACAACTCAACGACCGCGTGGCCGAAATACGACTGGATGGGCGTGTCAAAAGCCGCGCTCGAATCAGTCACGCGTTACCTAGCGCGCGACCTGGGCCGCCACAAGATCCGCGTCAACGCGGTTTGCGCCGGCCCGCTCGCCACGCTTGCGGCAAGCGGGATTCCCGGGTTCAAAGACTTCGAAGAGGTTTGGGAAAAGCGCGCGCCGCTGGGCTGGAACATGCAGGACCGATCCCCAGTGGGACGCGCGGTGTGCGCGCTGCTGTCGGACTACCTGGACATGACCACGGGCGAGCTGGTTCACGTCGACGGCGGCTATCACGCCATGGGAACCGAGCTGCCTCCCGAGTAGATCGGTGCCTGACCCCACATCTTGTGCACAGGTGGGGACAAGCGCGCAACATCGTGTTAGGCTCTTCTGAAATCCTGGCGGCACCTCGTGGGGCCCCACTGCCGGGGCGCGTGGCGAGGCCGACCGCCGAACGGGAGGGAACTGAGTTTGCGGGAGTGCCTGGTGATCTACGTGGACGCCGCTCTCGATAAGAACGGCCGGGCCGGATGTGGCCTGGCCGTTTTTGTTAGGGGTCGCGCGGTCTATACGGAGTCGTTCGGCTTTTCGCATCTGGGTGGGTCGGCGCAGCTGGAGGCGCACGTTTGCGCGGGCGCTCTGGATCTGGCCGCCGCCCGCTGGCCTTATCACCGCGTCATCGTGCGCACGGACTGCGCGCCGGTGGTCCGCAGCCGCGTGCCTTCCAGCGACAGTTTTCGGATCGCGGTCTACGAAGTTCGTGAACGATGCCGGCGCGGTTGGCGCGTGGTTCGTTATGTGAGCCGTAAAGCCAATCCTGCGCACGAGCTGGCGCGAGAGGGCCTCAAGAGCATTTCCAAACAACCGGTGCTCGCCGCGGCGTAATCCGCCTCAAAAGAATTCCAGGGTAGGCCGATATACTGCCGGGGAAAACCCGGTTGATTTGGGCACGTCCCAGGAGTCGAAATGTCGCCAGACGAAACACCTCAGGGCCAGGAAGCGCCGCGACGGCGCGGCAGGCCACCTGGTTCGAAAACGACGACCACCGCGCGGACGCGGCGAAAGCGCGCGGAAGGCGGAGAGCTGGTGGGTCAGCTGAACAACATGGTCGCGGAGCTGATCAAGGAGAACCGAAAGCTGAGGCGGCAGGTAGTCAAGCTGACGGAGCGAGGCTCGGCGTCGGCCTCCACGACGGTCGAACGCGGGCTGCGCACGATCTCGCGGCGCGTACAGCGAGCGCTGGGCGGGACCACCAAGAAGCGGCGCTCGACCGCCGCGCCTGCCAACGGCCGGCGCAAGACCACCACGAGGAAGAAGCGAAAGGCTTCCTAGCGCCACGGCCGATCAGCCGCTGAAGCCGGGGCTCGCCTCCATGTGCTTGGCCGTGCGGTACGCGTCGACGATGCTGTAGAGCCACAGCGTGCCGCCGCCGAGCTCCATCGGCACGCCGAGAGCGAGCCCGATCACGCTCAGGTCGAGGTCGAGGCCGAAGAACTGGAGGCCGCCGACACCGAGCAGGTATGCGATCCCCTTCTTGTTGTGGCCGAGGTAGAAGTGACCGCATCCAGGGATGATCGCCAGGGCCGCAGCGATCGCAGGGCTCTTGCGCCCTGAAGCGACCGCCCCCCGGTAACCGCCAGAGGCCCGAGCGCCGCAGCTGGGGCAGGGCGCATACGGGTTGGCCAAAGAAGCGCCGCAGATTCCACAAAGAACTTCTGATGCCATCCCTTCTATCTTTGCCCCTTTTGGCCCTCCTGTAACCAGCCCCGGGACGCTTTAAGCTCAGACTCGTGGACCTCGGATTCACCCCAGAGGAGGAAACGTTCCGGCAGGAGGTCCGGGCCTGGCTGGACGGCAACCTGCCGGCCGAGTGGCGCCACGGAGGCGTCGGCGGGTACCGCGAGGACGACGAGACCGAGATCCAGCGCGATTGGCAGCGGCGCCTCTACGAAGGTGACTGGTTGAAGCTGGGTTGGCCCCAGGACGCGGGCGGGCGCGGTGCGACCCCCGTGATGCAGGCGATCTACCAGGAGGAGATGGCCAGGGCCGGTGCGCCGATCATCCTCGGACGGCTCGGCGTGAGCCTGCTGGCCCCCACGCTGCTCGTGCACGGCTCGGCTTGGCAGAAGCAGGCCTATGTCGAAAAGATCCTGAGCGGTGAGCTGATCTTCTGCCAGGGCTTCAGCGAGCCTGACGCGGGGAGCGACCTCGCCGGCCTGCGCACGCGAGCCGAGCGCAAGGACGGCAGGTGGCTGATCAGCGGCCAGAAGACCTGGTCGAGCGGTGCTCACTACGCCGATCGGAGCTTCCTGCTCGCGCGGACCGACGCGGCGGGCGGTCACCGGGGCATCGGCTTCTTCCTGGTCGACATGCGCCAGCCGGGGGTCGAGGTGCGCCGGATCCGCCAGATGACCGGCGGGGGCGAGTTCTGCGAGGTGTTCCTGTCCGGCGCCGAAGTCGAGGACCGCGACCTCGTCGGCGAGCCTGACGCGGGCTGGAAGATCGCGATGACGGTCTTCGGTTTCGAGCGCGGCGGCCTGGCGCAGGCGGCGCGTTTCGAGCGGGCCGTGGCCCAGCTGGCGCAGCTCGCCCGCGAGCGGGGCGCCGGTTCAGACCGCGGCACCCGCCAGAGGGTGGCGCAGGCCCAGATCGAGGCGCACGTCTTCCGGCTCATCGGTCTGCGCAACCTGAGCAGCGCTCAGCACGGCAAGGCGCCGGGACCCGAGGCAAGCCTGACCAAGCTCTACTGGAGCGAGATGGACAAGCGCCTCCAGGAGACCGCCCTGGAAGTCGAGGGGCTTTACGGGGCGCTGGCGCCCGACTCGCCTTTTGCGATCGAGGGCGGCCGCTGGCAGTTCGGCTGGATGTGGGCCCAGGCGGAGACGATCTATGCCGGCTCCTCGGAAATCCAGCGCAACATCATCGCCGAGCGTGTGCTCGGCCTGCCGCGCGGCCGATGAGCGCTTCCGCAGCCTCCGTCGTCGAGCGCCTGCGCGCCCGCATCGGGGTCGCCGGGCCGCCCACCCAGGCGGTGGTCGAAGCCGGGCACGTCAAGCGCTTTGCCGAGGCGATCGGGGATGCCAACCCGCGCTGGGCCGAAGAGGCGCCGCCCACGTTTCTGGTCGCGCTCGCGCCGGCATCCCTGCACCTGGCGGAGGCGGAGGAGTATGGCAAGGGGTGGCTCAACGGCGGCAACCGGTTCGACTACTTCGCGCCGGTGCGGATCGGCGACCGCATCACCGCCACCGGCCGCGTCGCCGAGGTCTACGAGAAGTCCGGCTCGAGCGGCAACCTGCTCTTCATCGTCTTCGAGACCGACTACGTCAACCAGGACAAAGTCCTGGTAGCCAGGCTGAGAGGGACGGCGATCCGCA
Source organism: Candidatus Baltobacterales bacterium (assembly GCA_035533335.1). Classification (GTDB taxonomy): domain Bacteria; phylum Chloroflexota; class Dormibacteria; order Dormibacterales; family Dormibacteraceae; genus DATKSS01. The sequence goes on along the minus strand of DATLUC010000127.1, from coordinate 1,632 downwards.
GATGAAGCTCGAGGTGGGGCAGGAGCTGCCCGAGCTGATCAAGCACCCGACCACGCGCCAGCTGGTGCAGTACGCCGGCGCCCAGGGCGACTTCTACGAGATCCACTACGACTCTGCCTTGGCGCAGGGCGTCGGGCTCCCCGGGGTCATCCTGCACGGGCTGCTGAAGGCGGCGTTTCTCGGTCAGCTGGTGACCGACTGGCTCGGCGACCGCGGCGCCTTGAAGAGCTTGGAGGTGAGCTATCGCGGGATCGACCTTCCCGGCCGCCCCTACCGCTGCCGGGGCCGGGTGGTCCGGGTCGAGGGAGATCAGGTCGAGCTGGAGGTCTGGGGCGAGGACTCGGAGGGGCGGCGCACCACGGTCGGCAGCGCCACGGTCGAGCTGAAGGGCTGAGCGCGGAACCTGGCCAGGCCGCGCATGACCAGCAGCACCGAGGCGTCGATCACGCAGTAGCCGCCGGCGATGACCGAAGGCGGGTTGCCCGAAGGGATGTGGGTCCAGGGCGCGACCGGCAGCCACGCCCAGTTCCCAAACGAGGTGCCGAAGATCTCGAGCTCGGCGGTGGCGATGAAGATCGCCGAGAACAAAGCCCACCGCGGCGAGCGCAGGACGAAGTAGGCGAAGACGGGCAGGCAGAGCGCCCCTTGCAGGTCGACCCGTCCGGTGACGACCGGGAGCAGAGTGAGTCCCAGGACCGCCCACGTCGTGGCGCCGCCCAGGACCGCGCAGGCGACCCGCTTGCCGTACCGGAGCACGACCGGAGTCCTGGCGGCCATGAGGCCGAACAGGTAGACCATGCCGTGGCCGGGCGGCACGAACAGCGGCAGGTTGTGCAGCCGGTACCGGTAGACGCCCCAGATCAGCGAGCCGAAGATCTCGAACCCGGTGGCGACCACCACGCACGTCCACACCTGCCAGCGCTGCTCCCTGGGCGCTTTGAGCGCGCACAAGTAGAGCACCCCAAAGGTGAGCCCGCCCAGCAGCCACTGCTGCCAGAGCGCGGTGATCCTGCTGTCCGCGAACAGCAGGATCGGTGTGTAAGTGAGCAGGTAGGCGTGCAGCCAGTACGGCTGCACGCCCTGGATGAACTTCTTGACTACTTGATCGTGCCCCTCTCGTCGATGAGGCCGCCCTGCAGGCTCCAGCCGGTGCCGTTCCAGGTGATCACCTGCTCCTGGGTGATGGGGAAGTGGTCGTTGGAGGTCGTCTTGACCACGACCCCCGGAAGCAGGAAGGGATTGTTGGTCTCGTTGAGCTGGTTGCCGGCGATGTTCATGACGTTGGCGCGGGTCATGTCCGAGCCGGCCCGGGTCAGGACGTCGACCATGGTGTAGGCGACGGCCACCCCGTAGATGTTGAAGCCGTCGTTGACGTTGCAAGTGGTGCAGTTCGCGATCACCGTCTTGTAAAGCTGCATACCTGCGTCACTAGCCCACTGCGGGTCGGTCGGGTCCTTGATGTAGCCGACGCTGATCACGTTTTGCAGGGCAGCACCCGACGCCTTGGCGTAACCCATGTACACCTGCGGGTTGGAAACCGAGTTGAGGTAGATCTCGTTGGGCGTCCAGCCGATCTTGGTCACGATCGCAAGCGCCCCGATCGTGAACGCGGGCGTGGCGAACAGGAACAGC
>DATLUC010000126.1:0-24092 GCA_035533335.1 Candidatus Baltobacterales bacterium | reverse complement strand
CGCCTTCGTGCTCGATGGGGCGGCTGGCCAGCGCCTCCCGTAGCACGGCCACCTCGTCGGCGGCTGCTTCCGCGTCGAGCTCGCCTGTATCCGCGATCACCACCGTGCGTCCGTTGTTGACGTTGTCCAGGATCGAAAGCTCCTCGGCCAAAGTGATCGGGTGCTCCAGGCCCAGGCGCACGCGCACGGCGATTCTCACGAACTCGGTGGCGGTCGACGCGTAGACCGCGGCGCTGACGGCGGTCAGCGGATTGCCCAACCCGGCCAGGACCCCGAATAGGCCGTGCGCCTCGGCCAACCGCGCCAGCTCCGCCTCGCGTCCCTCGGCGAGGACGAGACCGAGCCTCATGCCGCCATCTTGGGGCGCAGGCTTGGCATGACCTCTTCGGCCAGGCGACGCAGCTGGGACTCGAGCGCCGCGCGCGGCTCACCGTCGAGCATGAGGCGGAAAGCGATGTGCTCGATGCCGATCGCCTCGAACTCGCGAAGCTGGTGAATGCACTCCTCGGCCGAGCCGGTGATCGTCGTCTCGACGGTGTCGGCGATCGCCTTGTCGGTCTCCTCGGCGAAGTCGGCCTGTTCGTGCTCGCCCACCGCCGGCAGGGTCCAGCCGAGGCCCGCGTACTGGACGTAGCTGGCGCGCACCCAGTCTCGCGCCGCCTCGCGCTCCTTCGGATCCTCGGTCAGCCAGATGTTCCTCAGCGCACCCAGTGCGGGCTTATCGGCGAGCTGCCGTCCTGCTCCCACCCATCCCTCCTCCCAGACCTTGGCCAGGGTCTTGCACCTTTCAAACGGAAGCGCGGCCGAGAACAGGATCGGATGGCCGCGTTCGCCCGCACGGCGCACAGGGTCGAAGAGCTGCGCGCCCATCCAGATCGGCGGCCCGCCAGCGGCCTCAGCCGCCTCAAGCACCTCGAGCCCCTTGACCATTCGCGGAAGGCGCTGCTTGCGCGAGATGCCGTGGCCGTCGAACTCGATGTCCCGGTAGCCCATTCCGACGCCCAGGTCAAGCCGGCCGCCGGAGCGGGAGGCTAGGTCGCCCGCGACCGCCGCAAGCCGGATTGGGTCCTGCATCGGGAGAAGGAGCATTCCGGTTCCGACACGCAGCCGCTCCGTGACCGACAGCACCGAGGCCGCTGCCGGCAGAAGCGCGGGGCAATAGCCGTCGTAGAAGAAGTGATGCTCGGAGAGCCAGAGCTCGTCATAGCCCAGCTCCTCCATCAGCACGGCGTGCTCGCGCATGTCGCGGTATGCTCCCGCCCAATGTGCCGGCTGCATGGCTGTGCACTGCAGGCTGAAGAGGCCGACTCCGAATCGCATAAGCCCTCCCTGATCGGTCTCGACGACCAACGGCGCGTTGACTGGAAGCTGAGTCGCGACCATAATACCCCGGGCCTGCAAAAGAACAAACACTCGTTAGTTGATGGGGAGGGGCCGTATGGCGGTCGCAATCGTGACAGGCGCCGGATCCGGGATCGGGGCGGCGACCGCGAAAGCCCTGTCTGCGCGCGGCGACCAGGTCGTCTGCGCCGACGTGGTGCAGGAGGCGGCTGAGCGCACCGCCATGAGCCTCAAGTCCGCGATCGCGGTACGGGTCGATGTGAGCAGCGGATCGTCATGCGACCAGATGGTCGTCGAGGCACTCCAGAGCTTCGGGCGGGTTGACAGCATGGTCACCTGCGCTGGCGTGGAGAGTCACGGAGCAGGGCACGAGTTCGCCGAGGAGGACTTCGACCGGATCATCTCCGTCAACCTCAAAGGCACCTGGCTCGCGGCCCGAGCGGCGGCTAACGCCATGATCCGCGAAGGCCACGGCGGAACGGTAGTGATGATCGGCTCGATCAACTCGGTGGTCGGCAACCCCGGGGCCAGCGCTTACTGCGCCTCCAAGGGCGGCGTGCTGATGCTGGGCAAGACGCTTGCGCTCGATTGGGCGCCCTTCGGGATCAGGGTAAACATCGTCGGTCCGGGGGTGGTCGATACGCCGATGTCCGCGCGCAGCCTGGCCGATCCACAGCGGCGAGCGCGAATGATGGACCGAACGCCGCTGGGCCGGCCCGCTCCGCCCGAGGAGATCGCCTCTGTGATCGCCTTCCTCACCTCGGACGCGTCCTCGTTCATGACCGGTGCGTACGTACCGGTGGACGGGGGCTCGCTCGCGGCCTGGTGAGCTCGCCGCTGCGCCTCGGCGCGAAGGTCCCCAACAGCGGGCAGCTTCCGCTGAGGCTTGGGATCGCGCGCATGGCGGAGCGCCTCGAGAGCGCCGGCTTCCAGTCGGTGTGGATCAGCGACCACGTCGTGTTCCCGCAAGAGGTCCACTCGCGCTATCCGTTTGCGGCCGACGGACATATCACCTGGCCGCTCGACGCCGACTACATCGAGCCGGTGGTGGGCCTCGGCGCTATGACGTCGGTCACTTCGTCCGCCGAGCTCGGGACCTCGGTCCTGATCCTCCCCATGCGCAACCCGGTGATCTTCGCCAAGCAGGCGGCGTGCATCGATGCGATGTCCGGCGGCCGCCTCGTCCTGGGAGTCGGCGCGGGCTGGCTGCGGGAGGAGTTCGAGGCGCTCGGCGCTGATTTCGACTCGCGAGGGTCCGTGCTCGACGAATGGTTGAAGATCGCGCGCGACTGCTGGACCGGTTCGGTCCCACCGTTCGAAGGGCGCCACTACCGGCTGCCGGTGGCGATCCACTGCCGGCCCACGCCGGCGCGGCACGTTCCGGTGCTGATCGGCGGCATGTCGCGCCACGCGCTGGAGCGCGCGGGTCGGATTGCCGACGGCTGGCTCGCTCAGTACGCCATCGGCGAGCTGTCGGAAGAGCGCCTCGGCCGGGGCGTCGAGGCTATGAAAGCCGCCGCGAGCGGTGCGGGCCGCCGGCGCGAAGAGCTCGATCGGTTCCGGGTCGTCGTCCGTGTGACGGGTGCCGATCGGAAGCTCGACTCACTCGCGAAAAGGCTCGAGTCGCTGGCCGCGGCCGGCGCCACCGAGCTCGTGGTGGACGTGGACTGGGACGGCGAGGACGGGCCACGCCGAAGTTTTGAAACGCTGCGGTCAGCAGCTTCTTAGGCCGAACAAAGGGAGGTAATCGAATGAGCTCAGACCGGACTATCACCATCAAGGGCGCTCCTGAGCCCCGGGGCCCGTACGTCCATGCCCGCCAGCATGGGGGCCTCGTCTACGTCACCGCCCAGATCGGAAGGGACCCGGAGACCGGGGATTTCGTCGAGGGCGGGTTCGAGGCCGAGTTCAACCAGGCGATCGACAACCTCGAAGCGATCTTGAAGGCAGCGGGCACCTCGCTCGACAAGGTCGTGAAGGCCCAGATCGAGTTCGTGGAGGAGGCCGACCTCGACGCCATGAACCGGATCTACGGCGAGCGTTTCCACGAGCCGCTCCCGGCGAGGACGAGCTTCGGGGCGGCGTTCCTGTGGAAAGGCGCGAAGGTGCAGATCGACTGCATCGCGTCGCTCGACTGAGATGGGGTCCCACCGTGGCCTGGTCAGCCGCCGCGGACCGCAGCCCACGGGCTCCTACCCGCACGCCCACATGGTGGGAGACCTGGTCTGGGTCACAGCCCAGGCCGGGCGCGAACCGATCAGCGGCGAGCTGGTCGAAGGCGGCATGGCGGGACAGATGGACCGCGCGATCAGCAACCTCGAGGCGATCCTCGAGGAGTGCGGCAGCTCCCTGGACCGCGTGATCAAGACCCAGATCATGTACACGGATCCGGCCGACGTCCCGGCCATGGACGAGGTCTATGCGCGGAGGTTCAGGGCACCGCTTCCGGTCCGGACCAGCTGGGGCGTGCAGTTCCTCGCCGCCGAGCCGGGCACGGAGGTCGTCCGCGTGCAGATCGACTGCGTGGCGGAGGTGGGCTGACGGTGGGCTACCGTGAGATTTACGACCAGGGTCTGGAGCGGATTCGCTCGATTGGCATGGAGCCGTACCTCGACCTGGGCGCCGAGACTCGCTCCCAGAACCGGCTGAATCGAAACCACATGGACTCGTTCACCTTCGAGATGCGGCTGCTCGACTCAGCGCAGGCCGACACCTCGACCACCCTTTTCGGGGCGAAGCTCCGCGCGCCGATCGTTGCCGCAGCGATCTGCGAGTCGCGCATCCTCAAACGCCTCGCCCCGTGGCACCCGCCGTACCTGGAACAGATCGCGGCCGGCCTGGCCGACGCCGGCAGCATGATGTCGACCGGCATGGTGACCCTGGACGAGTTAGGCCGCATCGTCGACCAGGGCGCCCCGGTCCTCCACATCGTCAAGCCGTTCAAGGACGACGAGATGGTCATGCGCAACCTCGAGAAGGCGGCCGAGCTCGGCTGTGTCGCCGTCGGCATGGACGTCGACGTCTTCTTCCTAGAGAAGGCGTGGGACGAGGTGCCCGGTCCGGACGCGCTGGGCCACAAGACCATCGACGACATGCGCCGATATCGCGCGGCGACCAAGCTGCCGTTTGTCATCAAGGGGGTCCTCAGCGCCCAGGACGCGAAGGTTGCCCGCGAGCTGGGGGCGGATGGCCTGATCGTCAGCTCTCATGGCGGCGAGACCATCGACTACGCCATGCCCGTGCTCCAGGCGTTGCCCGAGGTGCGCCGCGAGTGTCCCGATATTCCGATCCTGGTCGACAGCGGCTTCCGACGCGGTGCCGACGTACTGAAGGCGCTGGCGCTCGGGGCCAACGGCGTCGGCATCGCCACCCTGCTCCTCGTGGCCTGCGCCGGGGGTGGCCGCCACGGCGTGAGCGCGATGATGGAGGCCCTCTACGAGGAGCTCGAGAGGACGATGTCGATCACCGGAAGCCGCGACGTTCGCTCCATCGACCCTTCGATTCTCCGTCGGGTGGAGCTCGGGTAGTGGCGGGAAGGTTCGACGGCAGCGTGGCGCTGGTGACGGGTGCCGGTCGCGGCATGGGCCAGGCGATCGCCCTGCGTCTGGGCCGTGAGGGGGCGCGCGTGGTCGTCGCCGAGCTCAACGCCGCGCACGGCCGCGAGGTGGCTGACCAGATCAAGGCGGCGGGCGGCGACGCCATCGCGGTCAAAGCTGACGTATCGAAGGTCGGCGACGTGGCGCGTCTTTTCGATGAGGCGACGCGAGCCTACGGCGCGGTCGACATCCTGGTCAACAACGCGGGAATCGCGGTCGGGCGCCCCATCCTCGAATACACGGAGGCCGACTGGGACCGCCAGATGGGAGTCAACGTCAAGGGCGTGTTCTTCTGCTCGCAGGCCGCGGCAAGGACGATGATCCCGAGGCGCCGCGGGCGCATCGTCAACTTCGCGTCGACGTCGGCCTTCGTGGCCTCATCGCAACCCGAAGTCGCCTATGACACGAGCAAAGGCGCGGTGCGGCAGATGACCGTCGCGATGGCCGCCGAGCTGGCTCCGCACGGCATCAATGTCAACGCCGTCGCCCCCGGAACAACCGAGACCGAGATGACGCGCGACACCCTCAGCACGCCGGAGGGCATGGCCTGGCAGCTGGCCCGCATCCCGATGGGCCGCGTGGGGCGTCCGGACGACATCGCTTCGGTGGTGCTGTTCCTGTGCTCGCCCGAGGCAAGCTACATAACCGGCCATACACTGGTCGCCGATGGGGGATGGCTCCTCTTCTAGCGTGAGCATCGAAACCACCTCCTCGAGCGGGACCCTGCTTGATCTGCGCGACGTGCGCAAATCATTCGGTCACGTAGATGTCATCAAGGGCGTGAGCCTGAAGGTACGCAAGGGCGAGCACGTCGTGATCTTCGGGCCCAGCGGCGGAGGCAAGAGCACGATCCTGCGCATGATGAACCTGCTCGAGGTCCCCGATTCGGGCACGGTGACGTTTGACGGCAAGCAGTACTTTCCGCAGCTCGGCCATGTCGTCAACCGCGCACGCCGGCTGCAGAAGCTGCGCAGTCAGATGGGCATGGTCTTCCAGCGTTTCAACCTGTATCCCCACCTCAACGCCCTGCAGAACGTCACGCTCGCGCTGACGGACGTAAAGAGGATGCCGGGCAAAGCCGCTCGCGAGAAGGCGACCGCCAGCCTGGCCGAGGTCGGCCTCAAGGACCGTATGGACCACTACCCGTCCCAGCTGTCCGGCGGCCAGCAGCAGAGGGTGGCGATCGCCCGGGCGCTCGCGATGGACCCCAAGCTGATGCTCTTCGACGAGCCCACGTCGGCCCTGGACCCGGAGCTGATCGGGGAGGTGCTGGGCGTCATGGAGCGTCTGGCCAAGGAAGGGATGACCATGGTCGTGGTCACCCACGAGATGGGCTTTGCCCGCCGCGTGGGCGACCGCCTGGTGTTCGTCTCCGGCGGTGTGATCGTCGAGGAGGGTGGGCGGGAGGTGCTGGCCGACCCTCAGCATGAGCGGACCAAAGTCTTCCTCGAAGCCGTCCTCTAGGACGAGCCCCTATCAAACGAACGCTCGTTAGATTTTGGTATTGACAATCGGCCCGGTTTGGCTGAGGCTTCCGCAGCGTGGCGATGGATTGGAACCCGACCAACTACCAGTTCGCCTGGGGAGTGGTCAGCGAATACAGGTTGTGGCTGTGGGCCGGGGTGCAGCTGACGCTCCAGGTCGCTGCCGTCTCGATGGCGCTGGCGATGATCCTGGGGCTTCCCGTCGCGCTGCTGCGGATGTCCTCGATCTGGCTGGTGCGATCGTTCGCGTCTTTCTATATCTCCGTGTTCCGCGCCATCCCACCACTCGTGTTCATCCTCTGGATGTATTACGGCGTGACGCTCGTCACGGGCCTGAACATCGTCGCCTTCTGGTCGGGCGTGATATGCCTCACGCTCCAGTATTCCGCGTGGCTCGCCGAGATCTATCGCGCAGGCCTGCAGGCGATCGACAAGGGCCAGCGCGAAGCGGCCCTGTCGACCGGCCTCAGCCAATCCCGAGCCTTCGCCAAGGTCGTCTGGCCGCAGGCCTGGCGGATCATCATCCCGCCGATGGCGAACAACTTCGTCGGCATCATCAAAGACTCGTCGCTGGTCGGAATCATCGGCGTCAACGAGTTGATGCGCCAGAGCCAGATCGCGGTGTCGCTGACGTTCCGGCCGTTCGAGCTCTACACGGCCGCGATGGTGATCTACATCCTTCTCACGCTGGCGGTCGCGAGAATCGCCAGCTTCCTGGAGCAGCGTGCGGCGCGCAGCCTCAGGAGCCACCCGCGGCGCATGCCGCGAAGCGTGCAGCCGATCGAGACCGCAGCCTGAACCGGCAGTTTGAAACTGGGAGGTCGGAGTAAGACACATGACTGATGAGAGAGAGGAAGACACGCGGGACAAAGGCTCCATCTTGAGCAGGCTCAAGTCGCCCGTAAGCCGCAGGACCCTTATAAGCGGGGCGGCGGCGGCGGTCGGAGGCGCCGCCATCGCGGCCTGCACGACGAGCTCGGGCGGCGGGACGACCCAGGCCTCGGCCAGCTCATCGCAGTCGCTGCTGCAGACGGTCCAGTCGCGCGGCACGCTCAACGTGACCACCTCGTTGCTCTACCCGCCCGAGTTCTACAAGGACAAGAACGGCAATCCGGCCGGCTATGACATCGACGTCCTGAACCTGCTGGCCAAGGACCTCAACGTGAAGCTAAACATCCTCGACGTGCCGGACAACACCGCGAACATCGGCAACGTCCAATCGGGCAAGGCCGACCTGGTCAGCGCCGGCCTCGTCAACACCCCGAAGCGCTCGCTGGTCCTCAACTTCACCCGCGGCTACGTCCCGTACACGCAGGTCGTCATCGTGCCCGTCAACGGCGGGGCCAACTCCGTCGACGACCTCAACAAACCGGGCAAGACGATCACCGCGCTCACCGCATCGACCGCGTTCTTCCGCGCCCAGCTCCTGTTCCCGAAGGCGACCGTGACACCACTCGCACAGGACGAGGCGCTGCTGTCGGTCGCGACCGGCAAGGCGGATGGCTGCCTGATCGAGATCTATCTCGCCACGCCGTTCATCGCGCAGCACTCCAACGTCAAGCTCATGAACAACGGAACTCCGGTGGCCACCGAGTTCGGATGCTGGGGCGTCCTCGCGGGCGACTTCCTGTGGTGGCAGTTCCTCGACAACTGGATCGCCTACAACACCGACAACTCCCAGCTGCCCGGGATGTACAAGAACACCATCGGGCTCGACTGGGTGAACCCCTCCTAGATCCGCAATTCGACTTCGCTTTCGATGCGAGAGGGCCGGAGCGATCCGGCCCTCTTCCCGTGCCGGCTGGCCTGCGAGATATGACCAAGCAGCCCGTCCTCGCCGAGGCTCTCCTGGAGACGGCCGGCGGCGTCGCCACCATCACGCTCAACCGGCCCGAGCAGCGCAACCCGCTCTCGGCGGCGATGATGCGCGACCTCGGCGCGGCCCTGGAGTGGTGCAAGCAGGAGCCCGCGGTGGCAGTCGTGATCCTGACCGGCGCCGGCGACCGAGCATTCTGCGCCGGAGCTGACCTCGGCGGTTTCAGCGCCCCTCAGTCGACACTCGAGCTGCATCACGGCCGCCATGCGCTCGTCGACCTGTTCGTCCAGATGGAGCAGCTCGGCAAGCCCATCGTGGGTCGCATCAATGGCCACGCCCTGGCAGGCGGGTTTGGCCTTGCTTGCGCGTGCGACCTGTTGGTTGCGGTCGACACCGCCACGTTCGGCACCCCCGAGATCAACGTGGGGGTTTGGCCGATGATGGTCCAGGCTGTGCTCAGCCGGAACCTGCCGCGGAAGGTCCTGCTCGAGATGGTGATGCTGGGCGACCGCTGGTCGGCGACTCAACTCCAGCAGTACGGCCTGGTCAACCGCGTCGTCACCGCTGACCGGCTGGATGATGAGACAAAGGCGCTGGCCGCCCGGCTGGCAGAGAAGTCGACCGCGATCATGCGCCTTGGCCGCGACTCCTTCTACATCCAACAAGACATGGCATTTGCCGCGGCGCTGGAGTACCTGCAGTCGCTGGTGACTCTTGTGACGCTCACCGAGGATTCCGCTGAGGGCCGCAAAGCGTTCTTTGAGAAGCGCCCTCCCAAATACACAGGCCGATAGACGAACGTGGGAGGTTCACATTGATTGAGGTCAAGGCGGAAATCGTGGGCACCGTTTGGAAGATCGTGGCCAAACCCGGCGATGTGGTCGCTGAAGACCAGACCCTGCTCATCCTCGAGTCGATGAAGATGGAGATCGACGTCGTGGCTCCAGTCGCGGGAACCGTTCAACAGATCAACGTCAAGGAGACGGACCTCGTCAAAGAGGGCCAAGTCCTGGTGATCATGGCCTGATCCCGTCAGGGCAGCCCATCGCGACACCGAGCGCCAGCTATCCATTCGGTCCACACCTATCCATTCGGTCCTCTTGACTAATTCTCTGTCATCCCTTACATGTACGAGTGTTTGTTCGTTTGTTGACTATTGTTTGGGGGTCGGAAATGGCAGGGGACCAATCCCACGAGCTTCGTAAGGACAGCGTCGGGACGCTGGAGGTGGCTGCACTCAGCTTTGCCGGGCTGGCCCCAACCATGGCCATGGCGCTGGGAACGTCCTTCGCTGCCATCCAGGCCGGCGCGGCGGTTCCTCTCGCCTACCTGTTGGGCATGATCGGATCCCTCGCACTTGCCTACGTGATCGTGGTCTTCACGCGGCGCGTCGCCGCGAGCGGCGTGGCCTTCACGTGGGTCGGTGCGGTCTTCGGCAAGAATCCCGGATTCGTCGCGGGTTGGCTTTATGCCGGGGGCTGGATGTTCGCCACGGCTGTGGTGCTGGCCCTGAGCGCCGTTTCGCTGAACGCGCTGTTCGCGCAGGCCCACATCAACATCCACTGGTTCATCTTCTTCGTGATCCTGCTCGCCCTGGCGGCCGGGCTTTCGATGTACGGGGTGAAGCTGTCACTCCGCGTGCAACTGGGCCTCGAGCTCGTCTCGGTCGCAATCCTCTTTCTTGTGATGCTGGTCGTGGTGATCAAAGGCGGGGCTTCCGGTAACACCCTCGCACCCTTCAACCCCTCCTACTCGGCCAACGGGTGGTCGGGGATCGGCTTCGGTCTGATCTACGGTTTCTCGGCGTTCGCGGGCTTCGAGGCCGGCGCCGCCCTGGGGCTGGAGAGCAAGAATCCCCGGCGCACGATCCCCAGGGCGATCCTCCTGTCCCTGCTCATCTCGGCCGGCTTCTACGTCTTCGTCACGTACGCGCTGTCGATCGGTTACGGCGTTGACAATGCCGCGAAGTGGGCAGCCGACCCCACTCCGCTCGACACGATCACGAGTCGCTACCTGAACGGCGGCGTGGCCTCCGTCGTCGACGCGATGGTCGCGGTGAGCGCCTTTTCGGCCGGCATGGGCGTCCTGGCGCTTTCCACTCGCGTCTTCTACGGGATGGCCAACCACGGCCTCGCGCCGGAGTGGGTGCGCAGGACTCATCCTGTCGCGAAAACTCCGTACATCGCCATCGCCGTAGCTTCCGTGATCGCCCTCGTCGTGGGCGCCGTGGTGGGGCTGAGCGCGGGAACCGGCGTCCTGATCGGCGTGCTGGCAGGAGCGAACACGCTCGCGTTCATCCTTGTCTACGCGGTGATATCCATCGCGGCGATCTGGGCCTTCGGACGTAAGACCTCAGTACCGACGGATCTTCTGGTCAAGGTCGGCGTGCCCGTGGTTGCGATCGTGCTGCTCGGCTTCAGCCTTTACGCGTCGGTCTGGCCACAGCCGCCTTTTCCATACAACCTCGCCGCTCCACTGGTCATCGGTTGGGGCCTGGTCGGGGTCGTGATTGCGGTGATCCAGCGGCGACGCGGCGAGACGCCGACACTGGACATCGAGGACGAGGTGACCGCCGAGGCCTTGCCCGTGGGAGGCGCGACCTAGCCAGTCGCGTCAGCCCGCTCGTCCCAGGCACGCTTGAACAGGGTCAGAAGGGCCACGTGGTCATCCGCACCAGCAAGGCCGCAACCCATGGTCGTCAGCGACACATGGGTTGCGCCAAGTGCCCGCCACGCGCGCACGTCGTCCATCGCCTGGTCGATGCCGGAATCGCCTAGTCCTACCTCGCCTGCGATGCCGAACGTGGCAAGGTCTCGACCCTCCTCCTTGAGGTAGCCGCGGAGCCGCGACAGGTTGTTCTCGAGCTGCGGCCCCAGCCCGAGCTCTGACTGCCAGCCGTCGGCGATCCGTGCGGCGCGCCTTAACCCGGCGTCGGCCGTGGCCCCGATCCAGATCGGGATCTGGCGTTTCGGTAAAGGGTTGAGCCCGGCGGACTTAACGCTCTCGAAGCGGCCTTCGAAGGCGACGTCCGGGTTGGCCCAGAGCTCGCGTATCAAAGCGATCTGCTCCTCGAGCCTCTGGCCGCGATTCCGAAAGTCCATCCCGAGGGATTCGTACTCGACCCAGTTCCACCCCAGTCCCACGCCTAGCCTCAGGCGTCCTCCGCTGAGCAGGTCAATCTCCGCCGCCTGTTTGGCGGCCAGCGCGGTCTGGCGCTGAGGCAGGACGAGGATCTCGGTCGCCAGCTCGATCCGGGTGGTGACGGCGGCTACGTATCCATACAGCACCATCACCTCGTGGAATTGGTCGACGAGCGTGTACGGGCCCGTAAGGTTGGGACGAGGCGATGCGCCGAGCACGTGGTCGTAGGTGGCGATGTGATCGAAACCCACGGACTCGACCGCTGTCACGTACCGGCGGACACCTGACACGTCGGATCCGATCTCGGTCTGCGGGAAGACGACTCCAAGCTTCACAGGGAGTACAGCTCGCGCCCGTTGCCCGCGAGGATTCGTTCGCCGGCTGACATGGCATCCTCCCTGCCCAGCGATCCAGCGCTGACGAGCTCATTGAGGACGATCGCCAACGCGTCGATCGTGGTTCGCGCCGCTACCCACTGCAAATCCGGCGACCCGTATGCGTCTGTTCCGAACAGCAGCTTGTTGAAAGGGGCAAGCGCCGTGACGCTGCGAAGCACGTCGACCACCCGGGGACCGAGAAACAGGTTGTGCTCGGACAGGTCGAGATAGACGTTCGGGAAGACATCAACCAGGTAAGAGGCCTCCTCGTGAAATGGGTACGCGCCGTGCAGCAGCACGATCCGGGCATGGCGGAGCCTGGAGTCGCGGAACACGGCCGCGAGCAGCCCCGGCCTGGCCGTGTTGATGTCGAGGTCCTGGTCGCCCATCCCGGCGTGGATCTGGAAGGGCAGCCCCAGGTCGATGCTCAGCTCGAGGGCGCGCCACAACCAGTGGTCGCGCAGAACCTTGGCCTCCCGCGCGTGCTCGCGAGGAACGTGGACCATCCGCATGAGGCCACGCGCGACCGCGGACCGCTTGAGTGAGTCGAAGGCACGGCTCGCCTGGTTGCGATCGGGCGGCTCGACCGCGAGCCCGGTGCGGTACGCGATGATCGACTTCAGCGCAACATGGCGGCCGGACGCCGCTTCGCGGTCCAGCCCGTCGAGGAAGGCTCGATCGAAACCTGCCAGGTCGTCGTGATCATCCCAGAGCGCGCCCAGCAGATTCTCGATGCGGAAGATGCCTCCGACAGGAACGCCGCAGAGCCGCTCGAAGTCATCGAGCGAGATGGAGCCCAATCCCACGTCGATCAGCGACCGCTCGAGGTTGATGTCCGCATACAGGCGCTTGATGTAGCCCCCGAAGTCGGCGCATTCGCGATCTCGAGCCGCGAGCACCGCTGCGGGGTTGGCGTCGCATCCCAGGATCGACGCCAGGGCATGAACCGCATGGTGATAGCCGAGCGTCGAGGTGAGCTGGCGCGTGAGGTGCTTCCTTTCTCCGTCTCGGAGCTCGTGATCAGAGGTCTCGAGAAAGGCCGGATCGCTTCCGCCGAGACTGACGGTGTCTAGCGGGTTGAAACCACGCCTACCGGCCTCCGGGCCGAACGTGTGCACGTGGTCGTCGATGACGGGAAGGCCCCGCAGGTCGAGGGCTTTCAATCCGCCAGGCCCAGGCGATCTATGGCCAGGAGCGCGAGGATTTTGGCGCCGTCGATGACGCTGTCCACCTCGACGAACTCGTGCACGTCGTGTGAAAGCCCGCCGGCCGGCCCCAGCTCGACGATGGTCGGAATGCGAGCCTGGTGAATCATGAACGTCGCGTCTGTGCCTCCCGGTGCCGTCTCGAGATCTGGTTCGTAGCCGAGCACCTGCGCTGCACGCTTGCGTTCCTCCTGCACGAGCGGAAGTTCGCCCGCCTGCTCGAATGAGGGCGCCATTGCCACCGGCGGGCCCCAGACCAGCTCGCGGACCTCGTAGCTCCAGCCATCGCGGCCCACATGCGTATCGATGTAGTCGGCCAGAGCGGCCACGACACGATCCTTGGTCTCCTCGATGTCGCCCGGGTAGCCCCGGCCCTGGGGAAAGCGGATGTCGACCGTGGCCTCGCACCAGTCGGGGACTGCGTTGACGCCAGACCTCTCGACCACTGATCCTCTTTCCCTCCGCACCTCCTTCACGCCGCCTCCCACGATCGTGCTCCCGATGGCGAAGCTGATCGGACCGAGCAGGGATGTCTCGAGCCCGCCAGCCAGGCTCGCAGCGATTTCGCGCCGCCCATCCGAGAGGGCGACGATGATCCGGGCCATCGCCTCGACCGCATTGACCCCGAGCTCGGGGGTGGCCGCGTGCGCTGCCTGGCCGTGGGTGGTGATCGAAAGCTGGACGGCACCGCGATGACCGACCACAGGCACCCACCCGTACGACCCGTCGAGCGCCACGCCGCTGATCTCGGTCCGCATCCCGTCAGCGTCAGCCGGACCGGAGAGGTGTCCGTGAGTCGCGAGCCAGGAATCGGGCTCGCAGGCAAACCGCTTGATGCCCGTGACGGATTCCTCCTCGTCGACGGTGTACGCGGTGATCACCGAGCCCCCGAGCCTCACCTTGGCCTGGTCGCAGGCGCGCGCCAGGGCTTCCATGGCGAGCAGGGCCGAGACGACGCAACCTTTGTTGTCGAAGCTGCCCCGGCCGTACAGGATCCGCCTGCGCTGGCCACCCCGGTGCTTCTCCCAGATCTTCGACATCCTGGATCGGATGGTGGCTTCGAACCGCGCCGAGCCCATGTCCAGGGCGATGCGGTTGTCGCCGAGATATTCGGCCCACCCCTCTGCTGCCGAATAAGGATCGCCCCCGAGCCAATCTTGCATGGCGCCTTGGGGGACGGCATCCGTGTGCGCCTCGATGACAAAGACGCGACGGCCGGGGCCGCGCAGGACTTCGATCACGTTCTCGCTATTCGCGGCGACCGGTTGCGCCTCGACCGACGTACCGTGGCGCGATGCCGCCGCGAAAACCTTGCCCACTACGCTGGCCAGGTCAGAGGAGGTTCCCTCAGAGCCCGATCCGCTGCGAGTGCGGATGAGGTCTTTGAGGACCGACAAGGCGCCGGCAGCGGCCTCGTCGACCGCGTCGAGCACCGCCGCTTCGAGCTTGCTCAGCCGGTCAGTGCTGCTCGGCATAGTAGTGGTATTCCCACGGGCTGACGTAGGCCGCGTACTTGGCATGTTCGCTGCGCTTCACGTAAAGGAACGCGTCGACGATTGCCCGGCCGAGGATCTCCTTGAACGTCTCGTCCGCCTCGAGTGCGTCGAGCGCGCGGTCCAGCGAATGCGGTGTCCTCTTGACTCCGATCTTCGCCAGGTCCGGCGCTGACCATCGAGCCACATCCTCCTCGAACGGCTCGCCCGGGTCGAGCCTGCTCCTCACGCCATCGATCCCGGCGGCCAGCAGGGCTGCGCCGAGGAGGAATGGGTTGCAGGTGCCGTCCGCCGCGCGAAATTCGATTCGCCGGCCGTGGCGCTCACTCGAAACGACTCGCACCAGGGCAGACCGATTGTCGCGCCCCCAGATCGCATGCGTCGGCGCGAAGAAGCCGGGCTGCATGCGCTTGTAAGAGTTCACCGACGGACAGCCGATGGCGACCAGGGCTCCGGCGTGCGCGATCAGGCCGCCGATGAAATGCCTGCCAACTGCCGACAGCTTGTCGCCGGTGAAGAGCGGATCCCTGGCGCCTTTGCGAAAGCTCATGTGCACATGGAGACCCGAGCCATCCCGGTCGGGCAGCGGTTTCGGCATGAACGAGCCGACCAGGCCGTGGCGGCGCGCCACAGCACGGAACGCCTGCTTGAAACGGAAATAGTCCTGCGCAGCCTTGATCGGCGCGCCGTGCCTCAGGACTGCCTCGAACTGGGAGTACCCTCCCTCGACCTGCATGCGCTCCAAGGGCAAGCCCAGGCCGGCGATAGCGTCGGCGAGCTCGTCGATGAACAGCTGGTGGATGTCCAGGAGCTCCGACCCCCATCCATGCCCCCGATAGGCGGGCTCGTATGCGTCGCCGGAGCGCACCAGGAGGTAGCCCTCCGGCTCGAACGCGAACTCAGGAGCTCCGATCGCCTTAGACGCGGCGCCCACGAGATCGCTCAGTCGCGACCGTGGGCAGGATGGCCAGGGATTGCCGTCGGCCGACACCAGGTTGCAGAACATGTGACCGGTGGCGGGCACCCAAGGAAGGGGCGCGTACGAGACCGGATCGGGAATCGCCCAGAAATCGCCCGATTGACTGCCGATGGCCGGGTCAGAAGGGATGTCGTCGATGTCCAGCGTCGTGCCAAAGGCTCCGAAAGCCAGCCCTCGACGGCATGCCTCAGCGAGGGCCGACCGGGGCACCAGCCTCCCGCGGGCGATGCCGATCAGGTCGATGAACTGGCACCGCACCTGCTTGATGCTCGCTCGCGCCAAAGCCCGATCGAGGTTGGTCTTGGTGGCGCCAGGCATCGGGTGTGAGGCTAACTCATGGACGCTTGCCGAACAAGCACTCGTATGGATTGCAGAGCCACCGCCGGCCTGCTGAACCGGATGTGATGATGCGGGATATCGGTGCGGCCCTCGATTGGTGCAGGAGGAGCCAGCGGTGGCAAGCGGTCACTCTGGGTGCCCTGCTGGAGGTCGACCCATCTCATCGCTTTGGAGCCAGAGCTGGTATTACCTTCGCTCCGAGGGCGATTACCGCCTGCTCCGGATCCGGCCCCAGGGGAGGCCCAAAGGAAATGTGGCGAGCTCCGGCGGCGACCAGATTTGCGCACGCTTCCAAGACCTCGTCGACGGCGCCGGCAACGCCCAGGCTCAGCATCGCGGGGTTAACCAGATCCGTAGCCTGCTCGACATCCCCATTCGACATGGCCTGCTGAATCAACTTGAAGTCATCTAGCCCAAGCGAGACGCCGGCAAGTAGATCCGGTGAAAAGCTTGCGCCGTAGTATGCAATCTTAGAGGCAAGAGCTCGCTTGGCTCTGGCCTCGTCACCGTCGATGGAGCACCAGATGCAGGCCGCCACGTCGAGGGATTCGGGATCGCGGTTTGCCTGACGTGCTCCATCGGCGACTTGGCCGGCTGCGAAACCGTAACGCTTGGGCGGCAACAACAAAGGCAGTGCGCCGTCCGCGTGCCGGCCCGCAAGCTGCAACATTCGAGGCCCCATTGCGCCAACGTAGATCGGGATGAAAACGGGGCTTGTGCGCAGGCGCCCTTCGGGCCGCCATCCCTCCGGGGCATGTCCCCCAAACAAAGCGCGCAGTTCCTTGATCGCTCGCTCAGTCCTGGACACGGGCGATCCGGCCGTCAAACCCGCCCACTCGAGAAACTGGTCTGCACCTGCGCCGAGACCGAGACAGAAGCGCCCGCTGGAGACTTCATGCAAAGAGGACGCGACCATGGCGATCTCTACTGGATGCATAGAGACCGGATTGAACACGCCTACGCCCAGGGTTATCCGGCTGGTAACCCTGGCGGCTTCGGCCACCAAGACAGGCGCGGAATGCCAGAACAAGTCGTTCGAGACCCAGATCTGATCAAAGCCGGCCTCCTCTGCGAGCGCGGCCATATGCATGAAGCGATCTGCGGGTAGGTCATTGTTGAACCGAACGCTGAACTTCATCGTGCGTACTGGTTGATATTGTTGCCCAGGGTGGCCGACATGACCAGGCGGCATCGGGATGGCAGAGGCTGGGAACAGCAGGCGGGGTACTCACGGGCGGTGCGGCGCTTCGGCCATATCGCGGTGAGCGGCACCACCGCAACGGGGGCCGACGGCCGCGCGGTTCACCTAGGCGACACGTACAGACAAACGCTGGTCGCGCTCGAAGGAGCACTCAGTGCAGTGCGGGCGCTCGGCGGCACGGTGGACGATGTAGTTCGAACGCGGGTCTATCTCGCACCCGGCGCCGACTGGAAAGAAGCGGGTCGAGCTCATGCGGAGGTGATGGGCTCCGTGGCCCCCGCAAATACGATGCTCTATGTCGCGAACCTCATAGGCGGCGGTTTCCTGGTCGAAGTGGAGCTGGAAGCCAGAACCGCAACTCCTTAAGCGCAAGCACCTGGCCTCGAACTGTGCGCCCATCTCCTGCGATCACGCGGCGCTGAGAGCCACACGATCACCGTCGTCAGGCCAGGTCCGACCGCGCAGGCAATCGATGTGAAATGAAGAACGTCGTCCGCTCCGCCTCGGCGCACCAGGTTGGTCAGAGCGGCGCGCAGCGTTTGCGGTGAAGCCGTGGCCAGAAATTCCGCTGAGGTTTCGATCGGTTGCCAGAAGCTGCGAGCCCACCGTCATTCGCCACGTTCACCTGTTAATCACCAACGGCCGGTGCGGCGGCGGCTGGGGCGTCGGTGAAGCCCGATTCATCTCCGCATAGCGTTCGGCAACTGGAGCGAGCCGAGCTGTATCTTGTCGCCCTCTATTCGCTCGACCTCGCGTGGCAACTTATTAGGGCCTGGCTACGGAAATCATGCCGATAGGCACATTGGCGCTGAAGGCGTAGGGTTGGTAATGGCCCCGAGGACACGCGCAAGGATTCAGAGTTGGTCGCAAGACCGGCTCAGAGTGCGAGAGGCGATTCGTCGGGGTCATTTGTTTCTTCTGTAGGACCGGCTCGCAAGCTCCGATCCCCACGAACAGTCGGAGCGGGTAGCCTGCGTGCAGGCGTAGCGTAGGGAAGTCAACGCATTGGGGAATCTTGTGTACATCGATCCTGTCCAGCAGGGACGCGGCACCGGTCGGGCGCTCTTAAGGAGCTTATTGGCGTCGCTTGTCCATCTCAGCTTTGAACGGCGGAACTAACGCGGAATATGCCGCTTCACAAGATCAACGGCCAATGGATCCACTACGAGGACACCGGAGGGAACCTTCCGCCGGTCGTCCTGGCGCACGGGCTACTTATGGATTGCGAGATGTTCGCCCCCCAACTCGAAGCTCTCCGCTCTATGTGGCGGATCATCACTTGGGACGCCCGGTGCCATGGCGAGACCGAAACGACGGACGAGCCTTTCACGTATTGGGACCTGGCCGAGGACCTAAGAGGGCTGCTCGACCATCTCGGCATTGAGCGGGCGGTAATCGGTGGAACGGGTCAGGGCGGCTTCGTGGCCATCCGTTTCGCGCTCAAAAACCCCGAGCGGGTGGCGGCGCTGATCCTGCTCAACACCCACGCCGGCTCAGAAAATCCCGAGAAGGTCGCGATCTACAGATCGATGCTCGAGCGGTGGGAAACCGAGGGATTACACGACCAGGTTGCGGAGACGATCGCCGCGAGCATCCTCGGCGACAAGGGGCCGGGTTGGGAGAACTGGATCTCTAGGTGGCGGCAATGGCCACTCTCGCTGCTGCGCCCAACGTTTGATGCGCTGGTCGGCCGAGAGGACATCCACGATCGACTCGGGGAGATCAGGGCCCCTGCCCTGGTGATCCATGGCACCGCCGATGCGGCAATTGACATTGAGCTGGGTCAGGATCTCTGCTCAGGGTTGGCTAACTGCGCGCCCCTGATCAGGATCGACGGAGGTGGCCACGCCTGCAACCTCACCCACCCGACCCTCGTGAATTTGGCCGTGCAGCGGCACCTGGTCGAACTTGGTCTGGCGACACCGCGGAGGGTGGAGCGGCGACGCGAGAGCCGACGCGCCGAACGCCCGCGCCGGCGTGGCGAGAGGCGGGGTCCTGCCCGCGCGAGCTCCGGCCGCCCAGTCCTTTTTCCATTGGACAGGCGGATCGCAGAGAGACGCGACCGGGAGCGCCGCGAATCCTGGCCTACGAACAATCGCAGGACGCCTATTCCTGTCTAGAACCGCTCAATCGCGATCACCTCGATTGCCGAGGGCCGGCGATCGTCGGAGCCAAGGCCATGTCTTCAGTGGGGTCCAGACCGTGCTTTTCAAGGTGGACAAGGCGAGCGACCCCGCGTAGCAATGTAACCAGCCATGGGCGCCATGAGAGAGCACTCCGCACCACGGCCGGACGACGGCGGACCCTTCGTCGAGCGAAGTGCCGACGCGCCCGGGGATAACGGCCCCCAATCGAGCCTGTCACCTTCGGGTATCACCTCCAGGGATCTGGATTTCGAGGCTCGGTTCAGGCTGGGCCAAGCGCTCGCAGCTCGCGTAAGCGATGTCACTCAACTGACCGAGGCCATGGTGGAGAAGGCAAATCTCACCGAGCTGACCTCGCGACGTTTCACCAAGCCACTCCGCCACATCCGCAATCTCTCCACCCGTCTATACACAGAGTGGTTGATGAATGGATCAGTCATGACTGTGAAGCAGCGCGACTTCATCAGTCGCCTGGGAGTCATGGCGGCTGTCGACGGTATCTCGGTTGGCGAACTGACGCGCTCTTATCTCTTTTTTCGTGACGCGACCCTCCGCGTGCTAGATCAAGAGATCGCTCTATTGGGCGTCCCGGCCGCGGTCGTTACCGAGGCCCGAGCCGTCGTTCGCGCCACCAATGATTCCGCCATTGTGCGAATGGCGCGGGCATACGACGCACGAATGCAGTCAGACAAGGTTCGCGCGCTCGCGGCCGGTAAGGCACTTCGAGACAGCGAGACCCAACTGAGGGCGGCGGTGGTCGACATATCTGACAAGAATGCCCAGCTCATCGAGGCAAGCCGGCAACAGTCGACCTTCATCGCCAACATGAGCCACGAGTTGCGGACCCCACTAACCGGGATCCTTGGTTTCACCGAGTTCGTGCTCGCGGATGCGGGCAGCCCACTCAGCGACGATCAGCGTCAGGCCATCCTGGAGATAGAAGCTAGCGGGCACGTGCTGCTGACCCTACTGAACGACATCCTCGACGAATCCAAGATCGAGGCAGGGCAGATGTCGTTGGAAATCGGATGTGTCGACCTCACAGATTTGGTCGACTCCGTCGTGGCGGCTATGCGCGAGCTCGCCGATCGCAAGTCGCTCTACCTGTTCGCAACGGTGCCCGAAGCAGCCCAGGTGCTCGGCGACGCGTTTCGGTTGAGGCAAGTCATGACCAACCTTGTGGGTAATGCCATCAAGTTCACCGCGACGGGCGGCGTGACGATCACCTGCACCGCTGTGGGGGAGTCCTGGCGAGTCAGCGTGACGGACACCGGCATTGGGATGAGCGAGCAAACCAAGGCGCGTCTTTTTCAGAAGTTCAAGCAAGCCGACTCCAGCATGACCCGCCGATTTGGAGGGACCGGCCTCGGGTTGGCGATTGCCCAGAGCCTGGTGGCCTTGCATGGAGGCCAGATACACCAGGACTCGACGTTGGGGCGAGGCAGCACCTTCTGGTTCGTGCTGCCGCTCTTCACTGGATCAAACCGGATCGAATCGCCCGCCGGCGCTTCTCCGCGCACTCTTGCTTCGCCGATATGACGGCGTCAGTTCCGCGTTCCATCTTTTCGAAGGACGCTCGTCTAGTTAGCGACCGCTTGCGGGTCGTCTTCGAGCTTCGATCGCAGCCGCTGGGCCCTCGTCCGCCGGCTTGGCTATCACCTTGGCCCGATTCCCATCCCCACAAGAGGCCGAGGGGAATTGATCAGAGACGTTCGATAGTTGCGAGCCAGGCCTGGGCGCCAGTGTCGTCGATCGTGACGGCGAAAATCGCGGGCTCTATCGACCTGATCGACCAACCGTCTACGAAGGCGGCGCGCAGCTCGGCCTGCGACACGCGGCGCGGGCCCCAGTCCCCGGGCTGGCGGTCACTGAAACACATCAGGTAGTACATCCCCCCGGGCCGAAGTGCGGACCTCAGGCTGTTGACATAAACCAGGCGCTCCTCGTCGTCGAAGATATGGAACACGCCACTATCGGTGATGACGTCGAACTGCCGCCTCAACCGGTCGAGGTGCAGCACATCCCCGACCTCGAACATCGCGCTGATGCCCCGCTGCTGCGCCTTGGCCCGCGCACGCTCGATGGCCAGTTCCGCCACGTCCACTCCCACTGCCTCCGCACCGTGGCTCGCCGCCAGCATCACATGCTCGCCGGTTCCACAGCCGACGTCCAGCACGCGTCCTTGGAATTTGCCAGCATCCGCCAGCATCATGAAGTTGGGCTGCGGCCGGCCGATGTCCCAGGGCGGCGATCCCTCGTAGACGCTGTTCCAGGAGGGATGTTGAGCCATGGCCTTAGCTTAGTGGTGGAGGGGCTGGTCCCCGTGGACGCGCGTACCCTTTAAGTCGACGCCCATCGCGAATGCGAACTAGCAGCAGTCCGGGCGACACCCATTAGCTGTTCACAAACAAGTAGTCCCCGACGGCGAATGGAAACCACTCTTCATGGACCTATAAGTCAGCGACCTCAGCCTCGTCATCGAACCGAATTTAGTGAACTCTCCGGTGTGGATGGTCCTGGCATCGTTAGCAATGGCTGGGAGTGGTGGGCGCTTGCTGCTAGCGGTGTTATCGGCGCGCGGAGATCGTCATCGCAACGGCGGGAGCTCTCACACTAGGTAAATAGGTGGCGCGGCCGCGGATCGCAGAGAGCTGCAGCTCGAAATGAGACCCTGGCATGATTTGCTGCCGTGATCGGCAAGCTCGTCCGGACAGAACGCATGCAGGTCGCTGCGCTGGCGGCGAGTGTACTGCTACTGCATCTCGTCACAAATGCCCAGTACGACTTCCACCGCGACTCGCTCTACTACTTGGACAGCGCACGCCATCCGGCGTGGGGCTACGTCGACTACCCACCCGTGACACCCACAATCGCGCGGCTCAGCCTTTTCCTCTTCGGCGCCTCGGTCTGGGGGCTGCGGCTCTGGCCGTCGCTGGCCGGATCGCTGATGGTCGTGCTCGCCCCGCTCATCGCCTACGAGCTGGGTGGCGGCCGTGCGGCGCGCCTGCTCGCCACGGTCGGGGCAGCTACGAGCCTGGTCTTGCTCGGCGCCAACTGGCTGTTCCAGACGGTCACCTTCGACCAGGTCGTCTGGCTGACGTGCTTGTGGATCTTGGCAAGACTCGTGCGCACCGGCGATCGCCGGCTTTGGCTCGCTCTCGGCGTAATGCTCGGTATAGGGTTGGAGACCAAGTACACCGTCGTCGCTCTGATCCTCGGGATCGTGGTGGGCGTGCTAGCAACCCGTCTGCGTCGCGACCTTGCGACGCCGTGGCCGTGGATCGCCGTCGGCCTCGCCCTCGTCATCTTTCTCCCCAACCTCGTCTGGCAGGCCGCCAACGACTGGCCGTCTGTCCAATACACCCTCAACCACAAGTCCGCCCAGTCGGTTGATTTCTCGCCCATCACGTTTCTCTCCCAACAACTGGCGCTGATCGGCCCCGTCGCGATTCCGGTCTGGATTGCGGGCCTTTGGTGGCTGCTCAAGAGTTCCGAGCGCCGCGTGCTCGGGATTACGGCCGCGGTGGCGTTCGTCATCTATCTGTTCGCCGGCAAGAGCTACTACGTCGGTCCGCTGCACCCCTTCTTGATCGCCGCAGGCGCCTGTGCCCTCGAGGAGTGGACGGCGACTCGCCGGCGGTGGCTGCGGCCGACCGCCGCCGTCGCGCTGGCCCTGCAGGCGGTTGTCCTCCTGCCTGTCGTGCTGCCGGTCCTGCCCGTGGCCGCGATGGCGCGCTCCCCGCTGCCTGATGCACGAAAGGATTTCGCCGACACCGTCGGCTGGCACGACCTGGTCGGGCAGGTCGCGACGATCTACGACTCGCTGAGCCCGGCCCAACGCAAGACGGCGGTCATCCTCGCGAACAACTACGGGGAGGCGGGCGCTATCAACACCTACGGCCCCCCTCTCGGCCTACCCGCGGCGGTCTCGGGTGAGCTGAGCTACTACTACTGGAAGCCAGCTTCACTCGACGGCCCGGTGATCGCGATCGGCTTTGACCCCACCTTCCTGGGCACGCTCTTTAACACGTGCGAAGGGCGTGGGACCGTGACCAATTCCTACGGCCTGCACAACGAAGAGTTCGGTGCCCCGTTGAGCCTATGCCGCGGAGCTCGGTTCTCCAGGGACGTGATTTGGGAGCGTCTGAAGGCTTTCCAGTGATCAGATAACACGGCGCGCGATGTGCGCCGAAATTGCATCGCCAAGCCTCTTCGCCCTCGGCTCCCCGCGCCAGGACCTGCACGTACCGAGTCTCCCGGTCAAGGTGTCAATCAGGCTGTGAAAGTCGGGGAACCGACCGCTTGGATGAGAGTCCGACGACGCTGACTCAGGTAACGCGGCGCGTGATCCAGTAGACCGCAAACCCGAGCAGCGCCGCGGACAGAACCACGAGGATCCCGCTCTCGAGTGCTTGGAAGGTCCAGAAGTGATCGCCGGAACGCAGAAGGCGACCAAGAAAGAGAAGAAGTGACGGACATCTTCTTCACGTAGCAATTCGCGCCGAGGCTCTCAGGAGCGTCGGCGCCTTTCCTTTCGCCCGCCGTTAATCGATCGCCGCGTGCGCCCATTAACTGTCCGTCTGACGAGAACCACCGGCCGAGATCTTGCTAAGCCGGCTCGTTACGCGGCCGCGTTAGCCTTAGCGCTACCTTCGGACCAGCTCCAAGAACTCGGCCCGCAGGGCGGCATTCTCGCGAAGGCCCCCGAGTAGGCACGAGGTCACTGTGTCGCTGTCCACTTTTTCAACGCCGCGCATCTCGACACACAAGTGCCGCGCTTCCATCACAACCGCGACACCTCGTGGCTGCAGCACACGCTCGATCGCTTCCGCGATCTGGCGGGTGAGCCGCTCCTGAAGTTGAAGGCGGTGCGCGAACACATCGACCAACCTCGGTAATTTGCTGAGTCCAATCACCTTGCCCGCGGGTAGGTAGCCGATGTGGCAGCGACCGAAAAACGGAAGGACATGGTGCTC
>DATLUC010000125.1:0-12088 GCA_035533335.1 Candidatus Baltobacterales bacterium | reverse complement strand
TGCCCCACCGCGGCACGTTCGTCGCCGACGTCAACATCACCGACCTCGCGCGCATCACCGAGGTGCGCATCGTGCTCGAAGCTCACGCCGCCCGGCTGGCGGCGGAGAAGCTGACAGCCGCCGACCGCGACTCGATCGAGCAGCTGCTCGACGTCCTGGAGCACGGCGGCGTCACCGACCAGCGGCAGCTGATGGCGCTCGACCAGCAGGTCCACCGCCTCGTCTACCGGGCCGCGCGAAACACCTTCCTCGAGGCGACTCTCGAGCGGTATTTCAACCTGAGCCTGCGGCTCTGGTACCTGGTGCTCGACAGCGGCGTGCGCCTGCGCGAGGCCGTCGACGAGCACGTCCGGCTCTTGAAGGCGGTCCTGGCCGGCGACGCGACGCAAGCCGAGGACGTCATGCGGCGGCACGTGGTCGGTTTCGAGCGCGAGATCCGAAAAGAGCTGGTGGAGAGGTGAGAGGTAAGGGCTGATGCCGAAAGTCTTCTTCGCGACCGACCTGCACGGGTCCGAGACGTGCTGGCGAAAGTTCCTCAACGCGGCCAAGTTCTATGACGCCGACGTGCTCATCTGCGGCGGCGACATGACCGGCAAGGCCATCGTGCCGATCGTGCAGGAGAACGGCCACTTCACGGTCGCGCTCGGCGGCGAGCACGAGACCGTCCCGGCCGAGCAGGTGGCGGAGGTCGAGGCCAACATCCGACGCAAGGGCTACTACCCGCTGCAGATGAGCCTTGAGCGCCTGCACGAGCTCGACGCCGATGCGTCCAAGCGCGCCGAGTGCTTCCAGGAAGTGATGCTCGCCGGGGTCGAACGCTGGATGAACCTGGCCGGCGAGAAGCTGCGAGGCACGGGGATCCGCTGCTTCGTCTGCCCTGGCAACGACGACGAGATGGAGGTCGACGACGTCGTGCGTCGGGCAGAGCTGGTGGAGCTGGGCGAAGGGCGCGCGGTCGAGATCGACGGGTTCACCATGATCTCTACCGGCTGGTCCAACCACACTCCGTGGAACACGCACCGCGAGGAGACCGAGGAGAAGCTGGCCGAGCGCATCGAAGCCATGGCCGGCCAGGTCAAGGATCCAACGCGCGCGATCTTCAACCTCCACTGCCCCCCCTACAAGTCGGGCCTCGACGAGGCGCCCGCCATCGACGCCGACCTGAAGCTCCTGCACGGGGGCCGGGCGCTGCGCCCGGTCGGCTCCACGGCGGTGCGCGAAGCCATCGAGCGCCACCAGCCGCTGCTTTCGCTGCACGGCCACATCCACGAGAGCAAGGGGGCCGTGAAGATCGGAAAGACGCTCTCGATCAACCCGGGGAGCGCCTACGAGGAGGGAATGCTGATGGGCGCGATCATCCAACTGGATGCCAAGAAGGGCATCAAGAGCTACCAGCTGGTCAACGGATGAAGAGGTAAGGAGGAAGCAAATGGCCGATACCACGATGGGTGCGGGGGCAGCCGCCAGGCCGGGGCTGTTCCTGCGCAACGCGACCGGGCTCGTCAAGGCCTGGTCCACTTTCGACGCGTTCATCTATTCGTTCTGGTCTGTGAACCTGATCACGCTCGGCTTGTATGGGATGTCGTTCGTGTACACCGTCCCGGACGGCCAGGTGATCGCCGCGATTCTGCTGTTCGGCGTGCTGACGACGTTCCTTGTCATCACGTACGCGATGTTGGTGAGCGTCATGCCGCGTACCGGCGGCGACTATGCATGGCAGAGCCGCGTGCTCGGCGGCGGCCTCGGTTTCGTCCTGTCGATCACCGGCTGGTGGTTCACGCTGTTTCTCTGGGCGCCGATCTACGCCAACATCCTGGTGGTCCAGTTCTTCTCGCCCCTTGCCTACACGCTTGGATGGAGTGGCGTGGCCACCTTCTTCACAAGCCAGACCGGCATCTTCGTCTCGTGCCTGCTCGTGCTCGCGTTCGTGAGCATCGTCGTGACGATGGGCATGGAGACCTACGCGAAGATCCAGAAGGTCTGTTTCTGGATCGGCCTCGGCGGCCTGGTGGTCGTGTGCGGGCTCTTGCTCATCTACAGCCAGAGCGACTTCCAGAGCGCCTTCAACCGCGAGGCGTCGAGCCTCTTCGGCGCCGGGCCCAACGCTTATCAGGGCACGATCGACGCCGCCAGCAAGACGTTCGGGGGCTCGAACTTCGGCGCGCTCTCGTTTGGCCCCCTCCTGCTTCTGCTCCCCTGGCTGGCGTTCTACCTGCTGTGGCCTAACTGGGGCGCCACCCTCTACGGCGAGGTCCGCGGAGCCAAGGACTTCCGCAAGCCTTTCTGGAGCATGTTCTGGGGCCTATGGGTCACAGTGGCCATGGTGGTCGTGGTCGTGCTTCTGATCAACAAGACCATCGGCTGGAACTTCTACCAGTCCGCCAATGCCGCTTACTGGAACAACCTTTTCGCCGTCTCCGGCGCCGCTGCTCCGCCGGTCCCGATCTGGCCGTACCCCGTGATGTTTGCGGGATTCCTCGTCAACAACCACCTGTTCCAGGCCCTGCTGATCATCGTCATGGGCTTGTGGTTCTTCGGCTGGGCGGGAACGCTTTTCCTGTCCTCGACTCGTGTCATCTTCGCTGCGGCCTTTGACCGCGTGCTGCCCTCATGGGCGGCCAACATCTCGGCCAAGCGGCGCGTACCTTACGGCTCGCTGGTGCTGATGATCGTGCCTTCGATCGTGATCAGCGCCATCTACGCGTACAAGCCCACGTTCACCAGCGTTTTCCTGGACGCGACCGCGGTACTTGCCTTGACATTCTTCGCCACCACCGTCGCGGCAATCATCCTGCCCTGGCGGCGCAAGGATCTCTACAACGCCTCGCCTATCGCTGCTTGGAAATTCGCAGGAATCCCGGCTATCACCATCGTCGGCGTGATCACCGGCGCGTTCCTACTTTTCATGCTCTGGGAGTGGTCCTTCAACTCCGCAGACCTGTACGGCACCACTTTCTCGTCCACGCCCAACTCCGTCTACTACTTCCTCGCGACGTACATCGTCGCAGTCGTCATTTACGTCGTCGCGCGCGTCGTACGCAGCCGGCAGGGAATCGACCTACGCCGTATCCACCGCGAAATTCCGGTTGAATAGCAGTCCCACGGCCGCCGGGCTTCAGCCCGGCGGCCTCCACCTCAACCCAAGGACCTGATGCTCGAATACACCCTTCGCACCTACCAGAGTCCGACGCGCCTCGTGCAGCGTCTCGGCGCCATCTCAGAGCTCGGCAACGAGGCCAGCCTCCTCGGTATGCGCCGCCCCCTGCTGGTCACCGACGCCGGGGTGAAGGCTGCCGGCCTCCTCGACACAGCGCTCGAGGCCCTGCGCAGGTCTGACGTTGAACCGGTGGTGTTCGACAAGGTCCGCGCCAACCCGGGAGTCGAGCTCGTCGACGCCGGTGCCGCCGAATACAAAGCCCAGGGCTGCGACGGCCTGGTCGCCATCGGCGGCGGCAGCTCGATGGACACCGCCAAGGGAATCGGCGTCGTCGCCGTGCACGACGGCAGCATCGTCGACTACGAGTGGGGGCACAGCCCCATCCGCTCGCGCATCCCGCCGATGATCGCGGTGCCCACCACCGCCGGCACCGGCAGCGAGGTCACGCTCTGGGCGGTCATCACCGACCCCAAGCGCAAGATCAAGTTCAACGTAGGCGGCACACCCGACATCGCGT
This sequence comes from Candidatus Baltobacterales bacterium, assembly GCA_035533335.1. Taxonomy (GTDB): domain Bacteria; phylum Chloroflexota; class Dormibacteria; order Dormibacterales; family Dormibacteraceae; genus DATKSS01. Next base: position 8,414 of record DATLUC010000125.1, on the reverse strand, counting down.
CCTGGGTCGCGCTGATCGACCCCGAGCTCACGGTCAAGCTGCCTTCCGGCGTGACGGCGGGCACCGGGATGGACGCGCTCGCCCACGCCGTCGAGTGCTTCACGATGTCCTACCACCAACCCTTCACGGATGCCGTCGCGCTCCTGGCGATGGAGTACGTGGCCCGCTACCTCCGCGTGGCGTTCTCACAGGCGCAGAACCTCGAGGCGCGCTACCACATGAGCGCGGCCGCGATGCTGGCCGGCCTCTCGTACGGCACGGACTCCGCCGGCGCCGCGCACGCCATGAGCCAGACCGCCGGTGGCGTGCACGACGCGCCGCACGGCGCCCTCACGGCGCGCCTGCTGGGCCCCGTGATGGAGTACAACCACGCCGGCGAGCCGGAGCGCTTCGCGCGCATGGCGCAGGCCTTCGGCCTGGACACGCGAGGGGCCTCGACCTGGCGTGCCGCCGAGATGGCTGTCGAGTACGTCCACCAGCTGACCGTCGACGTGGACATCCCGAGCATGCAGGAGCTCGGCTTTGCCGAAGACGAGATCCCGATGCTCGCCGACAAGGCATTCGCCGATCCGCAGACGATCGGCAACCCACGCGACGTGGACGCCGCCAACTACCGTCGCATATACCAGCAGGCGTTCGACCTCGGTCGTGGTCGCGCCGAACTCGCGAATGGAGCCAGGAAGAAATGACCATCGACGTCGCCAGGCGGGAGGCGGACCTGCGATCGTGATCGAGAACGAGGGCGAGTGACGGCCGGACCGTTAGAAGACACGATCGCGGAAGCCGAACGAGTCGCCGATGCTGCCAGCTCCGAGAAGCTCGGCGTCAAGCTCCTCGGCGGCGCGGGCATCCATATGCACTCGCCGAGCGCCCAGCGGCCGCCGCTGCGACGCAAGTATGGAGACCTCGACTACGCCATGCCGAGCCGCGACCGCAAGCGGGTGCTGGCCTTCTTTCCCGCTCTCGGATACGAGGCCAACGAGCGATTCAACCTGATGCAGGGGGACCGGCGGCTCTACTTCTACGACGCGGTCAACGGGCGCCAGGTCGACGTCTTCATCGACGTGATGAGGATGTCGCACGTGATCGACCTTCGCGGGAGGCTCGACCACGTAGGCCCCTGCGCGAGCCCTTCGGACCTGCTGCTGAGCAAGCTCCAGATCTACGAGGTCAACCGCAAGGACCTTGTCGACCTGACGGCGCTGTTGCTCGACCATCCGATAGCAGAGAAGAACGACGACGCCGTCGACGCGACGTATGTGGCGAAGCTCGCCGCTGACGACTGGGGCCTCTACCGCACGCTGCAGACAAACGTCGAGAAGCTTCGCGCCACCCTCGACGACCTCGAGGTCGACCGCGACCTGGTGCGCGCGCGGCTGGACGAGCTGTGGGGCGCCGTCGAGGTTCAACCCAAGCCGCTGAGATGGAGGATGCGCGCCCAGCTCGGAGATCGAATGCGCTGGTACGAGCTGCCGGAAGAGGTCCGCTCTCCTTACGTGGCGGAATGAGCCGATGAGCGCCATGCCTCGCCACGCGCGCGCCGTCGTGATCGGATGCGGGATCGTGGGCAACAGCGTCGCCTATCACCTCACCCGGCTCGGTTGGCGAGACGTCGTGCTCCTCGACAAGGGTCCGCTGCCCAACCCCGGCGGTTCGACGGGCCACGCGTCGAACTTCATCTACCTGGTCGACCACTCCAAGGAGATGACCGCCCTGACGGTCGAGAGCGTGCGACAGTACCGGGCGCTGGACGTCTTCATCGAGTCGGGCGGCATCGAGGTCGCGCGGACCGTTGAGCGCATGCAAGAGCTGACCCGACGCATGGCGTCGGCCGAGTCATGGGGGATCGAGCCGGTCTCGCTCCTCACGCCGAAGCAGGTCAAGGAGCTCGTCCCGTACATCGACGAATCAGTCATCCTCGGTGGGTTCTACACGCCGGGCGTCGGCGTGGTGGACTCGCTGCGCGCCGGCACCCTGATGCGAGAGAAGGGCCAGGCTGCGGGCGCGCTTTACGTCTCACCCAAGACCGAGGTCCTAGGCATCGACGTCGAGCACGGCCACGTACGGCGCGTCCGCACCACGCAGGGCGACATCGAGGCCGAGACGGTGGTCATCACGTGCGGCGTGTGGAGCCCGCGCATCGCGCGGATGGCCGGTACGCACATCCCGTTGACCCCGGCGGTGCACCAGATGATCGACATTGGGCCCGTGCCCCGGTTCAAGGGAGCCAAGAGCGATATCGAGCACCCGATCGTGCGCGACATGGACACCAACATGTACGAGCGCCAGGCGGGCGGAGACCTGGAGATCGGCTCTTACGCCCACCGGCCGATCCTCTACGACCCCGAAGACCTTCCGTCGGTCGAGCAGGCCGCGCTATCGCCGACGGAGTTCCCGTTCACGCAGCCTGACTTCGACCTGCAGATGCAGCAGGCCCTGGAGCTGATGCCGGAGATCGTCGGCGACGAGTCGGTAGGGGTGAAGTACGCCATCAACGGGATCCTCTCGCTCACGCCCGACGGCATGCCGGTGCTCGGCGAGTCGCCAGATGTCAAAGGCCTGTGGTCGGCGGCAGCCGTGTGGGTGAAGGAGGGTCCGGGCACGGGCAAGGCGCTCGCAGAATGGATGGTCCACGGCGAATCCGAGATCGATCTCCATTCGTCCGACATCGCGCGCTTCCACGAACATCAAAAGACACGCGCGCATGTGCGTGCGAGAGCCGCCGAGGGGTTCAACAAGACCTACGGCATCGTCCATCCTGCCGAGCAGTGGACGTCAAACCGCGATGTCAGACTGGCGCCATTCCACCAGCGCGAGCGCGAGCTGGGCGCAGTGTTCTTCGAGGCCGCCGGGTGGGAGCGGCCGCAGTGGTACGAGTCCAACGCCCCGCTCCTCGAGGAATTCGGCGAGCGGGTCACCCGCCGCACCGCGGAGTGGGAGAGCCGCTGGTGGTCGCCCATCATCAACGCCGAGCACCTGGCCATGCGCGAGCGAGCGGGGCTGTTCGACCTGTCGGCCTTCACGATCTTCGACATCACCGGGCGCGGAGCGCTCGCATCCGTGCAGGGCGTGGCGCTGCGGCAGATGGACGTGCCGGTGGGCAGGGTCGTCTACACGCCCGTGCTGAGCCCCAACGGCGGATTCAAGTCGGACCTGACGATCATGCGACTGGGCGAGGATCGATTCCGGGTCGTGACCGGCGGGGCGTCCGGCATGTCGGACAAGAAGTGGTTCTCGGACCACCTGGCGCCCGACGGCACGGCGCAGATATCCGACCTCACGTCTTCGATGACGACGATCGGCCTCTGGGGCCCACGCGCCCGCGACATCTTCGCCGGCGTCACCGCCGACGACGTATCCAACGAGGGGTTCAAGTTCGGCACCTGCCGCACAGTCGAGGTCGGGACATTGCGGGTCCTCGCCTCGCGCATCTCCTACGTCGGCGACCTGGGCTGGGAGCTCTACGTACCGATGGAACAGGGTCTCAAGCTCTGGGACCTGCTGTGGGAGGCGGGGCGCGCCCACGGCCTGGCCGCGTGCGGAATCGGTGTCTACGGCACGACCGGCCGCCTCGAAAAGGGCTACAGGGCGCACGGCAACGAGCTCGAGACCGAGTACAACGTCGTCGAAGCGGGCATGCAGGCGCCGCGGGTCAAGGAGGAGGAATTCGTCGGCAAATCAGCGCACCTCCGCCATCGGGAGGAAGAGCCGGCGGCGATCCTCTGCACGCTCACGGTCGACGACCACCGCTCCAGGAGCGGTGAGAAGCGATACATGCTCGGCCGCGAGCCGATCATCACGCGCGAAGGCAAGCGAATCGTCGACCGCCACGGCCGCGGCTCGTACGTCACCAGCGCCGGGGCCGGACCCTCGGTCGGGAAGCACCTCCTCATGGCGTACCTGCCGCCTGAGCTGGCAGTGGCGGGGACGGCCCTCGCCGTCGAGTACATGGGCGAGCGTTACCCGGTGACGGTGGCGGTGGCCGGCGCGACGCCGCTGTTCGACCCCGAGAACACGCGCATCAGGGCGTGATCCCCACGAAGTCCGAGGCTGCGCTGTGACTTCGCGGGGGCCCCGGTGAAAACCACGCGCCGGGTGTCCTGAAACAATGCGCATTGCCGTTTGCATCAAGCGGGTGCCGATCACCGGAGGTCGGATCTTGCTCACGGAGGACGGGCGGGCGATCGACACCCGCCACCTCGGCTTCACGATGAGCCCGCACGAGGAGTGCGGCGTCGAGGAGGCGGTGCGCCTCATCGAGGCGAACAAGGGCGAGTCCGTGGTCCTGACGCTCGGCCCCGCGGAATCCGTCGAGCAGCTGCGCGACGCGATGGCCCTCGGCATCGACCGCGCTATCCACCTTCAGACCGACGGCCGGGAATGGGACGCCGAAGGAACGGCCGCCGCTTTGGTCGAAGCCATTCGCGCCGATGAGGCGGCGGCCGGTCCGTTCGACCTGGTCTTCTTCGGCAACGAGTCGGCCGACTCCGGCGGCTTCCAGGTCGGCATCCGCGTCGCCCGTGCGCTCGGCCGTCCATGCGTCACGGGCTTGAAGAAGGTCGCGCTCGATGGCGCCGGCGTTCGCTGCGAGCAGGATGTCGAGGGCGGCCGGGACGTGTACGTGGTTCTTCTGCCGGCGGTGCTGACCGTCAAGGAGGGCCTGAACCTGCCCCGCTATCCATCGGTCCCTGGAAAGATGCGCGCGCGAAGCAAGCCCGTTGCGGTTACCCAACCGGTGCGGCCCGAGCCGCGCCTCGAGCTCGTGCGCCTGTCAGTCCCTGCCGGGCAGGGCAGGCAGGCCGAGTCACTGGGCACGGGCGCGGCCGCCGCTCCGGCGGTGGTCGAGCTCCTCCGCAGGGCGGGCGTGCTGTGAACGTCGTGGTCCTGGTCGAAAGGGACAGCGAGCCCTCGCGGCAGGCGATGACCGTCGCGCGCAAGTTCGGGGACGCGCTTCACGGCGTCACGATCGACGAGGCCTACCCGTTCGCGCCCGACGCCTGGGCTGCCGTCCTGGAGCAGGCGGCCGAGGTCGTGGGCGCCTCGGCCGTCTTTGCCGCCGGCACCGAGCGAGGCAACGAGGTCATGGCCCGCCTGGCCGCTAGGGCGGGGCTGCCCCTCGCCGCGAACTGCACCTCCGCGACCCCGGGAGACCCGGTCACCGTGACGCGGCAGCGGTGGGGCGGCAGCCTCCTCGAGGAGGCGCGCCTGCGCAGCCCGCGGCCGCTGATCACCGTCGCGCCTCACACGGTCGCTGCCGAGGCCGGCCCGGAGCTGGTGGAGGTGGACGTCCAGCTTCTGCTCCAACGTCTCGATCCAGCTGATCAGCTGGTGCGCGTATCCGGCCACGTCGCGCCACAAGCGGGTGGCGTGTCGCTGGCGGCGGCCAGGGTCGTGGTGAGCGGGGGGCGAGGCGTCGGCTCCAAGGAGGGCTTCACCATCATCGAGGAGCTGGCCGGACTGCTCGGAGCGGCGGTCGGCTGCTCGCGCGCAGTGACCAGCGCCGGCTGGCGCCCGCACTCGGACCAGGTCGGTCAGACCGGCACCAAGGTGGCGCCTGAGGTCTACATCGCCTGCGGCATCTCTGGCGCCACGCAGCACATGGCGGGGCTCAAGGGCGCCAAGCGCATCATCGCCATCAACTCGGACGCACAGGCGCCACTGATGCTGAACGCCGACTACACCGTCGTCGGCGACCTCAAAGAGGTGGTGCCGGCGATCTCGGCCGAGATCCGAAAGCTCAAGCCGTGAGCTTGATCCCGGCATTCGCCCTCGCCGCAGCGCTCATCGCGGCCGGCGTTCTGTTCACCCGGCGCGCAGTCACCCTCTACCGGCTGGTCCGCATGGGCAAGCCGGCGGCACGCTTCGGCGACGTTGTCCGGCGCGTACGGGCGGAAGCGGTGGTGGTGGTCGGCCAGAGCAAGCTGTTGCAGCGCGTGGTGCCCGGGCTGATGCACGCGGCGATCTTCTGGGGCTTCCTGGTCCTGTTCCCCACCATCCTCATCGCCTTGATCGGCGCCGTCGATCCGCATTCCACTCTGCCGTGGCTCGGAGCCCAGGGGTGGTACGCGCTGCTCGTGGACGTGTTCGCGGCGCTGGTGCTGATCGGGGTGATCGCCGCGTTCGTCATCCGCAAGGTGCAGCGCCCAGTGCGCTTCAAGGGGAGCCACCTGGGCGAGGCCGACCTCATCCTGGCCCTGATCGCCGGAATCGTCGTGACCCTGTTCACGTGGCATGCGTCACAGATCGCGCTGCACCTCAACGACTATCCCGCCTCGTGGGCCCCCATCTCAAACGCTCTCGCATCGCGGATGAGCGGCCCGGCGATTCCATATGTCGAGCGCGCGGCGGTGTGGGCTCACGTCCTGATCATCCTTTCGTTTCTCGTCTACCTGCCGTACTCCAAGCATCTTCACATCGCGGTGGCCGCGATCAACGTCTACTTCGGGCGCACACGCGCGCGCGGACGGCTTGAGCCGATCGATTTCGAAAAGCCGGAGCAAGAGGTGCGCTTTGGATCCGCGCGGGTCACCGACATGACCTGGAAGCAGATGGTCGACACGATGTCCTGCACGGAGTGCGGGCGCTGCCAGGACGTGTGCCCTGCATATGCCACGGGCAAGGCGCTCTCGCCCAAGCTCCTGATCATGGCGATGCGCGACCAGCTGATGGAGGAGGGACCAAAGACCCTCACCGACCATTCGCACGTGCCGCCCCCGATCGTGCCCAACGCGGTCACCGACGACGTTGTGTGGGACTGCGTCACCTGTGGCGCATGCGTGCGCGAGTGCCCTGTCGGCATCGAGCACATCGACCACGTGATCGACCTGCGGCGCAACCTCGTGATGGTCGAGTCACGATTCCCCGACGAGGCCGGCACGATGCTGCGCGACGTCGACCGCTCGTCCAACCCATGGGGCAGGCCCGGCTCCGACCGGATGCAGTGGGCGGAGGGGCTCGGCCTTCGCGTGCTTCAGCCTGGCGAAGACGCTCCGGACGTTCTGTTCTGGGTCGGCTGCGCCCCGGCCTTCGACGAGCGCGCTCGCAAGGCGGCGGTATCCACGGCCAAGCTGATGCTGGAGGCGGGAGTCGACTTCGCCATCCTCGGGCCCCGCGAGTCGTGCAGCGGCGACCCGGCGCGACGCATGGGCGACGAGTACACGTATCAACGGCTGGCCGGCGAGAACGTCGCGACCTTGAACGGCGCGGGCGTGAAGAAGATCGTGACGACGTGCCCTCACTGCTTCAATACGATCGGCAACGAGTACCCCGACTTCGGTGGGCGCTACGAGGTGGTGCACCACACCGACTTCCTCGCCGGGTTGGTGCGCGACGGCAAGCTGAACCCGGCCGCTGACGGCCGCACCATCACCTACCACGACTCCTGCTATCTGGCCCGGCATAACGACGTGCGCTCCCAGCCACGCGAGCTGGTGGCGGCCGTCGGCAAGGCGGTCGAGATGCCGCGCAACCGCGAGCGCACCTTCTGCTGCGGCGCCGGCGGGGCCAGGATGTGGATGGAGGAGAAGCGCGGGACGCCGATCAACCACGAGCGTGTGCGCGAGGCGGCGGCGACGGGCGCGGACACGCTCGCGGTGGCGTGCCCGTTCTGCACCGTGATGCTCGACGACGGCGTGCGCGAGACCGGCGCGAAGATGCAGGTCGTCGACCTCGCGACCCTTCTTCACGAGGCGGTCGAGCGCCGCCGCGGGCAGGCCTAGCTCAGGCCCACGATCTGCCCGTTCTCGTCGATGTCGATGCTCGCGGCGATCGGCGTGGTGGGCAGGCCGGGCATGGTGCGCATGTCGCCGCAGATCGGGTAGATGAAGCCCGCGCCAACCGATGCTCGCACCTCGCGCACAGGCAGCACCCACCCGGTCGGCGCCCCCTTCAGCTTGGGATCGGACGAGATCGACAGGTGGGTCTTGGCGATGCAGACCGGCAGCCTGCCGAATCCGTTCGCCTCGAAGGAGTCGATCTGTCGCGAAGCCGTGGGGTCGTACTCCACCCCCTTCGCGCCGTAGACCCGCAGCGCGACCGCCTCGATCTTCTCGCGCAGGGTCGCCGCGTCCGGGTAGAGGAGCTTGAAGGTGCTGGGCTCCTCGGCGGCCTCGGCCACCATCTGGGCCAGCTCGGTGGCTCCCCTGCCTCCGTCTGAAAAGTTGGTGCAGACCGCCGACCGCACGCCCAGGTGCTCCGCCAGCTCTCGCACGGCCTGGTGCTCGGAGGGATGGTCGCCCGGGAAGGCGTTGATGGCGATGACCGGCGTGACGCCGTGGATCTGGATGTTCTCGACCTGCTTGCGCAGGTTGGCGGCGCCGGCGAGCACGTCGTCAGGGTTTTCCTTGAGCAGGTCGGGCGGCAGCGGTCGGCCCGCGACGACGCGGTACTTGCCCGAGTGCACCTTGAGCGCGCGA
>DATLUC010000124.1:0-11176 GCA_035533335.1 Candidatus Baltobacterales bacterium | reverse complement strand
AAACTCGGAATGGCTGAGCAAGTTGGACGCCGAAGACGTCTTGCGCCTGCTTGGCAAGGCAACCCTTCAGCAGGTGCTCCAACGCGAGGACTTCGCCGACCGCATGAAGGAGGGGGCCGCGATCGGTGCGCACGAGATCCTCTACCCGTTCAACCAGGCGTACGACTCCGTGGCGGTGAAGGCCGACGTGGAGATCGGCGGCACCGACCAGCTTTTCAACCTGCTGTTCGGACGCGACATCCAGGCCGCATACGGGCAGGAGCCTCAGGACGTGGCCGTGTTCCCCTTACTCGAAGGCACCGACGGCGCTCAGAAGATGTCCAAGTCGCTGGGCAACTACATCGGCATCAACGAGCCGCCGGAGCAGATCTATGGCAAGACGATGTCGATCCCAGACCGCCTGACCGAGAAATACGTCCGGCTGGTCTCGGGCCTCGACGATCAGCGGCAGGCCGAGGTGTTGGCTATGAAGCCGCGGGACGCCAAGGCGGCGCTGGCGCGTCAGCTGGTGGTCCGGCTTCATGGCGCAGAGGCCGCGGCGCGAGCAGAGGCGGACTTCGAGGTCAAGTTCCGCAAGCGCGACATCCCCGACGAGATGCCGGAGCACGCGACTGCCGCCCCTGGCGACCTCATCGGCGTGCTCGTGGAATGCGCGCTGGCCAAAAGCCGCGGCGACGCGCGCCGCCTGGTCGACCAGGGTGGGGTGCGGATCAACAACGAGCGTGTCGGGGCAGACGCTTCGTTGACGGATGGCGACGTGCTCCAGGCCGGGAAGAGAAACTTCGTTCGAATTCGGGTGCGATAGAATCACCGAAAGCATGTTCCCACCCCAGGAAATCTGCGATTTCCCGGGGACCCCGGGTTTCTCTCTGGAAGGGTTGTCGGGGATCCTCGGCTGATGTCGGGACACTCGAAATGGGCCGGCATCAAGCACAAGAAGGCCATCGTCGACGCCAAGCGAGGCCAAGCGTTCACGCGCGCCAGCCGCGAGATCACGATCGCCGCACGTGAGGGCGGCGGCAACCCCGAGGGAAACTTCCGGCTGCGCCTGGCGGTGCAGAAGGCGCGCGAGATCAACATGCCGACCGACCGGATCCAGAACGCCATCAAGCGTGGGACCGGGGAGCTGGCGGGCGAGAAGCTCGAGGAGATCCGCTACGAGGGCTACGGTCCCGCCGGGGTGGCGGTGATGGTCGACGCCTTCACCGACAACCGCAACCGCACCAGCGCGTCCATCCGCCACCGCTTCGCGAAGCTGGGTGGCAACCTGGGCGAATCAAACTCGGTCGGTTGGATGTTCGAGCGCAAGGGAGTCATCGCGGCCAACGCGGGGAAGATGGATCCCGAAGAAGTCGGCCTCGCGGCGATCGAGGCCGGCGCCGACGATATACAGGTCGACGGCAGGTCGGTTGAGATCTCGACTCCACCGCCCGCCTTCGAGAAGGTCAAGGCCGCGATGGAGGCGCTGGGCGTCACCGTCGAGAACGCCGAGATCACGATGCAGCCCAAGCAGACCGTGCCGGTGGGAGAGGACAAAGCCGCCGCAGTGCTCAGGCTGATGGAATCACTTGAGGAGGACGACGACGTCCAGCAGGTTTACGCCAACTTCGACATCCCGACCAACGTCCTTGAACGCGTCTCAGCACAGGTGTAGAACCTGATGGATACATGCCAGGCCGCGACAACGGGCTGATCCTCGGCATCGATCCCGGCCTCGCCGGCACCGGTTTCGCCCTGCTCTGCGAGCCCAACTTGGTTCTCGCGTGCAGCACCGTGGTGACCATCCCAGGCCGGGACGGAGCGCGTCTTTTGACCATCACCAACCACCTCCGCGCGTTGCTCGCGGAGCACCCGCCCGCGGAGGCCTCGGTGGAAGAGCTGTTCATGGGTCGCAACGCCACGAGCGCCGTGGGCGTCGCGCAGGCGCGCGGCGCGATCCTGACGGTGCTGGAGGAATGCGGGATCCCGGTGTTCGAGTACAAGCCGAGCCAGGTGAAAGTCATCCTCACCGGCTACGGCAACGCCGACAAGGCACAGATCGCGCGCATGCTCGCGGCCCAGGTCAAAGTCCCGGAGGGCCGCATCGACGACCACGGCCGAGACGCCATCGCGATCGCTCTGTGCCACGCCCGCAGCCGGCGTTTCTCGAGGGCCGCCACCCGTTGATCGCCCACCTGCGTGGCAAGGTTCTTCGCACGGGTGTGGATTTCGTGGTCCTTGACGTCGGAGGGGTGGGCTACCTCGTCAGCGTCGCGGCGGCGACGCGGCAGCTGGTGCCGGCGCCCGGTGTGGAGATGGATCTTCACATCCACACCCAGGTGCGCGAGGACCAGCTGGCGCTCTACGGGTTTGCCTCGGTCGACGAGCTCGAGCTCTTCGGGATGCTGATCCAGGTCGACGGCGTGGGCCCCAAGGTGGGGTTGAACATCCTCAGCGCGGCGAGCCTGGAGATGTTGAAGCGCGCGATCGTGAGCGAGGACCCCGGGCCGATCAGGCGCGCCAGCGGTGTCGGCCCGCGCACCGCGGCCAAGGTGATCATCGAGCTCAAACCGCGCCTCGACGCCGTCGCAGAGCTCGAGGCGGTGCCGCGCGCCGCGGCCATTGCTGGAGATGGCGCCGTGCCCAAAGCGGTCGAAGCCGCGCTGCGCAACCTGGGCTTTACGTCTCAGGAAGCCCGCACCGGCATCGAGGCGGTCGACTGGAAGTCGACGCCTGCCACGCAGGAGGCCCTGGCCGTGGCCTTGAAGGCCCTGGGTCGGAAGTGAGCGGGGAACCCATCCTCGACGCGCGCGTGGACGACGAGCAGTTCGACCTCACCCTGCGCCCGCGAATGCTCGACGAGTACGTCGGCCAGCACCAGGTCAGGGAGAACCTGAGCATCCTGCTCGAGGCGGCGCGGCGGCGCGGCGAACCGGTCGAGCACGTCCTCCTGTGCGGTCCGCCCGGACTGGGCAAGACGACGCTCGCGCACATCATCGCCAACGAGCTGGGGGTGGCGATCAAGGTCAGCTCGGGGCCCGCCATCGACCACCAGGGCGCACTCGGGTCCATCCTCCTCAACCTCACCACGCGTGACGTGTTCTTCATCGACGAGATCCACCGGCTGAACAACATCGTCGAGGAATCGCTTTACCCCGCCCTGGAGGATTTCCGCTTCGACGCGGTGCTCGGCAAGGGGGTGGGGGCGAGCGCTGCGACTTTGCCGCTACCGCACTTCACCTGCGTCGGCGCCACCACCAGACAGGGCCTTTTGAGCGGTCCCCTGCGCGACCGCTTCGGCGCCGTCTACCGACTCGACTTTTATACCAAGCCAGAGCTGGAGTCGATCGTCACGCGCTCGGCACGCCTCCTCGACATCGAGATCCACGACGACTCCGTGTCGGAGATCGCCCGCCGCGCGCGCGGCACCCCTCGCATCGCCAACCGCCTGCTGCGCCGCGTGAGGGACTTCGCCCAGGTGCGGGGCGACGGGCGGGCGACGGTGGAGATCACAAAGCAGGCCCTCGCCATGCTGGAGATCGACGAGATCGGCCTCGAGCCGCTCGACCGCCAGCTCCTCCAGACCCTGATCCTCAAGTTCAAAGGCGGCCCGGTCGGGCTCGACACGATCGCGACTGCGCTCTCGGAAGAGCCGGAGACGATCGAGGACGTCCACGAGCCCTACCTCATCCAGGTCGGGTTTATCGCCAGGACTGCACGCGGCAGGGTGGCCACCGAGCTGGCGTACCGTCACCTGGGCATCGCGCCGCCCGACCCCGGCCCGCAGCAGACCCGCCTGCTCTGAGCTCGAGATGGCCGACATCGGTCGCACTGTGCTGGTTCTCGGGGTGCTGCTGGTGATCGCCGGCGGGGCGCTGATGCTGTTAGGCCGCTTCCATCTGCCGGGTGACTTTGCCTTCAGGCGTGGCGGCGTGACGGTCTACGTGCCCATCGCGACCAGCATCATCCTGTCGGTAATCCTGACCGTGGCGCTCAACCTGTGGTTCCGGCAGCGATAGGCTGCCGGACCGTAGACTGATCGGCCGTGCAGTTCGTCCTCAGCTGGCCCGTTCGCCTGTTCGTGGTAGCGGTCCTGGCGTTCTCGCTGTTCGTGGACGGGGCCGGCTACATCTACAGGATCGCCAACCACTATCCCCTGACCGGCAACGTGCCCGGGCTCCCGCCGAACTTCGGCGGCTGGCAGCTCTACATCCACAAAGGGCTCGACCTCGCGGGCGGAACGCACATCGACTACCAGCTCACCAACTTCCCACCCGGGCAGTCCCGGGCCGACGTCCAGCAGCGCACGATCCAGGTCATCAACAAGCGCGTCAACGCCCTCAACGTGAGCGAGCCCGAGATCCGCGGCGCCGGCGCCAACAACGACCGCATCACAGTCGACCTCGCCGGCGTCACGGCCGACCAGGCGCAGAAGGCGATCGGCGCGGTCTCCAAGCTGGTCTACACCAAGTGGGTGCCGGACTCGAAGGTGACCAACGGGCCCGAGCCCGGGTACAAGCCGGCGTTCGTGGGGCTCACCGGGGACGACATCACGAGCGCCACGGCTTCGATCGACCAGACCGGCGTGAGCTGGGTCGTCAACGTCAACTTCACCTCCGCCGGCGGAACGACGTTCGCCAACTTGACGCGAGACAACGTCGCCGCCTGCCCGGGTGACCCCAACACGGTGGCGACTGCCAACTGCCCCCAGCGCCACCTGGCGATCTGGCTCGACCTCACCCAAAAGGACATCGACAACTGGGAGAACGCCGCTTACGTCTCCGCGGTCTCCTCGACGTACAACCCGGGCTGCTTGGCCGCGCAGACGGCTTCCACCGTGTGCGGCAAGTTCCTGACCGACCCCATCACGCTGCAGGAGATCGACGGCGGCCAGGCGACGATCAGCGGCACCTTCACGCAGGCGAGCGCCACCGACCTCGCCACCGGCATCAACTCAGGGTCGTTGCCCGTGGACCTCGTGGTGCTCGACGTGACCCAGGTCAGCTCGACGCTGGGCGCGGAATCGGTGAAGCTCAGCCTCGCCGCGGGCCTGCTCGGGCTCTCGATCGTGGTCCTCTTCATGATCATCTACTACCGCGTGCCGGGGCTTCTCGCGAGCATCGCGCTCCTGTTCTATGCCGCCGCCGTCCTGGCCGTGTTCAAAGTCGTGCCCGTGACCCTGACGCTGGCCGGCATCACCGGCTTCATCCTCTCGGTGGGCATGGCGGTCGACGCCAACGTGCTGATCTTCGAGCGGTTCAAAGAAGAGGTGAGAGCCGGGCGCACCATCGCCGCTGCGGTCGATGCCGCCGTCAGGCGCGCCTGGCCGGCCATCCGCGACTCCAACACGTCGACGTTCATGACCTGCGTGATCCTCGGCTTCGTGGGACCGTCTCAGGTCAAGGGCTTCGCGATCACCCTGGGCATCGGCGTGGTGGCGAGCCTCATCTCGTCGATCGTGGTGACCCACAACCTGCTTGCGATCGTCATGACGGCCGGCAGCTTGCGGCGACCTTCGCTCCTGGGGGTGGACCGGACCCGCAGTGTCTGACATGGCGCCCGAGCAGCAAGCAGCCGACCTCGCCGCGGAACGAGCGACCAAGGAGAGCGCGCCGGTCGAAGAGGTCCGCGAGCCGCGCGTCCGAAAGCTCAACATCATCGGCCAGCGCAACATCTTCTTTGCGATCTCGCTGCTCATCATCATCCCCGGCATCCTCTCGATGGCGACCAGGGGTTTTTTGCTCGGCATCGACTTCGTCGGTGGCACCGAGTTCACCGTCAACTTCGCCCAGAACCCCTCGCTGACCCAGGTGGGGAATGCGGTTGCGGCGGAGAACGACAACGGCTCGGTGATCCAGACGGGCGGTGGAGGGTACATCCTGCGCTATCCGCCTCTCACTCCTGCCCTCCAGAAGCAGGTCGAAGACGACCTCCAGGCCCGGCTCGGAACGGCGAACTTCAGCCAGGTGCTGGAGGTGGGGGGAACGATCGCCGGAGAGACCATCGAGTTCGCGCTGCTCGCGGTGGTGCTGGCAGCGGCTGCCATCCTCTTCCTGCTGGCGATCCGATTCCGAAACGTGCCCGGGGGCTGGCGCGCAGGGTTCCAGTTCGGCGGGTCCGCGCTGTTTGCTTTGCTGCACGACGTCTTCTTGCTGACCGGCGTCTTTTCGATCATCGGCAAGGTCTTGAACCTGAGGATCGGTGAGATCGACAGCCTTTTCGTGACCGCCGTGCTGACCGTGGTGGGCTTTTCGGTGCACGACACCATCGTCGTTTTCGACCGGATTCGCGAGAACCTTCGCGTCAGCCAGAGGCTTTCGTTCGAGCAGGTCGTGAACCTGAGCATCATGCAGACAGCTGCGAGGTCCATCATCACGAGCTTCACCGTCGTCCTGGTCCTCGCGGCGATCCTGATCGCCGGCGGCACCACCCTCAAAGGCTTCGCTCTCGCGCTGTTGATCGGCATCGTGTCGGGCACCTACAGCTCGATCTTCAACGCCTCGCCACTGCTGGTCGTCTGGCGCAGGCTGCAGCCCCTCCGCTGAGGCGGCTGCAGGCTGGTAAGGTGTCGACGGACACCGGACATGCCGACCTGGCCAATAACGTCACTGAAGGAGCTGCTCGAGCCGTCGCTCAACCATATGGGTTATGAGCTTTACTCGCTCGACCAGTCGGGCTCGGCAGGCCGCACGCTGCGTGTATCGATCGACCATGCCGAGCCGATCACCATCGAGGACTGCGAGCGCGTGAGCCGCGTCGTCGGTCCTCTCATCGATCATTCCGACCTGATCACCGGACCATACGACCTGGAGGTCTCGTCACCGGGCGCCGAGCGTCCTCTGCGCAGCCACCAGGAGTACGAGAGGTTCAACGGAAGGCGCGTGAACATCAGGTACAGGACCGGCGAATCCGAGACGGTGGTCGAGGGCCAGCTGGTCGCCGTCGACGCGGCGGGGATTGCGGTCCAGGCCCTCGGCGCCCGAGGGCGCGCGCCGGTGATCGTCCACATTGCATGGAGTGACGTTGTCGCGGGCAGGCTCGCGGTCAACATCTGAGCCGTCCACCGAGAGCTTCGGCGAGGCGCTGACGGCGCTGTGCGCCGAGATGGGCATTCCCTTTGAGGAGATGCTGCACACAGTCGAAGGCGCGCTTGCGGCCGCTTACCGGCGCGCGTTCAACCCGCCCGGCGACATCACGATCAAGCTGGACATCAAAACCGGTGCGCTGGACGTGCGCAGCAGGGTCACCAACCCCGACGGCACCGTGGTGGTGGAGCAGCTCCCGTCGGAAGATTTCAAGCGCATGGCGGCCCAGACCGCGAAGCATGCCGTGCTCCGTCATATTCACGACCTCGAGCGCGACAAGGTCCTGCGCGATGTCGCGGAGCACAAGGGCGAGCTCTCCTCGGGCGTGGTCGATCGCATCGAAGCCGGGACGGTTTACGTCGACCTCGGACGCGCCGAGGGCATCATGCCGCCCGAGGAGCAGATCCCCGGCGAGCTTTTGCACGTCGGGCGTCCGGTTCTGGTGGTAATCCTCGACACGCAGCGCAACACGCGCCAGGCCTCGGTGCGCGTGTCGCGCGCCGCGCGCTCGTTCGTCAACCGGCTGCTGGAGGCCGAGGTGCCGGAGATCAAGGCCGGCACCGTGGAGATCAGGGCGATCGCGAGGGAGCCCGGACTGCGGACCAAGATCGCGGTGTCGGCCACGCAGCCCGGGCTGGATCCTGTCGGCGCATGCGTCGGCCCCAAGGGCGTCCGCCACCGCGCGATCCTCAGCGAGCTCTCCAACGAGCACATCGACATCGTGCCCTGGTCCGACGACCCGCAGGCTTTCGTCGCGGCTTCTCTCGGCCCGGCCAAGGCGGACTCGGTTTCCATCGACCGGGCGACCCGCACGGCGACCGTCCTGGTCCCGCGCGCGCAGCTTTCGCTTGCCATCGGCCGCGACGGGCAGAACGCGCGGTTGGCGGCCAAGCTCACGGGACTGCGCATCGACATCAAGCCGAGCGATCCGGACGGCCCGGTCCATGACGATGGGAGCTCATGAGCCGGTCCGGACCTGCGTCGGATGCCGCGTGGAAGGCAACAAGCAGGCGCTGATCCGCGTGGTCCGCCGCGCGCAAGGTGGCGCCGCGCTCGACCCCTCAGGACAGGCGAGCGGTCGGGGCGCATACCTGCACCCCGATCCTGCGTGTATCGAATCCGCCCGCAAGAAGCGCTCGCTCGAACGCGCCCTTCGCACCTCGATCCAATCCGAGCTGTGGTCTGAATTGCTACCCCTTCCATAGGGAGGGCGGTCAGACGTGCTCGTGAGATCAGGGCAGGATGGCCAGTTCGAGACCGCAGGCCGGCCAGCACCCAGACATCGCCCCGCACACTGAGTCCGCGCCTAATCTGTTCTGGCCGACCAAGGCTCGAACGGATGCCTCGGCGCTCCAGCTGACAGGTCCAGGGAGGTGAAACATGACGTCTTTAGGCAACCACGTTCATCTATTTGCCAGGCCAAATCGGCGGGAGGAGTTGCGCCGGCTTTTTGAAACCGTCCTGGAGTGCGGCCCGGTGGCTACCGTGGAACATCCAGGCATGGCTGAGTCGATGCTTGTGGTGCGGTTCCCGGGTGGGGGCGCGCTCAGTATCGAGTTCATTGACGCTGCGGACGACAGCGATGAGCCCAGGCGCGCAGCCTGGCTGGAGCTGCGAGCTGCCCAGCCAGCCGAGTTGATGCATAAGCTGTTGAGGGCCGGGTTTCGCGAGGTCAAGCACCCTGGGCATCCTCACTACTTCATGGCTCCAGGTGGTCAGGTGTTTACGATCGCTCCCGCGTCGGGATAGACGGAGCAGGCAATCCAGCGAATCCGTCTCCGGGTACGAAATGGTCCACGTTCAGAATCGGCGGGCAGAACCTGAACCCGTACACCAAAGCGCGTCTTGAGGGATCTGCGTGTTGGTGCGGATTCGCCCTCGAGACGTCCGAGCCTCCACCTCCACACTTGGCGGCGCGGGTGGCCGAAGGCTGGGTGAGAAGCCAACTTTCAGATCCAACCTGGGACCGCCCCAAGTTTCGAATTCGCCCGGAACGGCATAATCAGTAGTCCGGTATGAAGGCACACGAACTCGCGCGCGAACTCGGAATCAGCCAAAAAGAGCTGGTGAACTTCCTCCAGCAGCGAAGGCTGACCCGCAACGCGGCCGCCCCGCTGGCGCCGGCGGCGATCGAGGCTGCCCGCTCTGCGTTCAAGCCATTGTCGGCGGCGCCGAAGATCGAATCCAATGGCGAGCGCAAGGTTGCGCTGCCCCCGACCCTCTCCGTGAAAGACCTCGCAGACAAGCTCGGCGTCGGCCCCGTCGAGGTGATCAAGAAGCTGATGGCATCGAAGATCCTCGCCACCATGAACCAGGTGATCGACTTCGCCACGGCCGAGATCGTGGCCGACGAGTTCGGCTTCACGGTGGAGCCGGTCTTGAGCGAGGACGTGGTCGCGGTCGAGTCGGCGGGGGGCGGGGGCGACGTGGTCACCACCTCACGCGAGGAGCTGTTCTCAGTCGAGCACGAGGATCCGGCCAAGCTGAAAGAGCGCCCACCCATCGTCACCGTGCTCGGCCATGTCGACCACGGCAAGACCTCCATCCTCGATGCGATCCGCAAGACGCGCGTTGCCGCGGGCGAGGCCGGTGGGATCACCCAGCGCATCGGCGCTTACAAGATCGAGACCGCTGACGGCCACGCGGTTGTCTTCATCGACACCCCCGGGCACGAGGCGTTCACCGCGATGCGCGCCCGCGGCGCGCAGGTCACCGATGTGGTGGTGCTCGTGGTCGCCGCCGACGACGGCGTCATGCCGCAGACGGTCGAGGCGATCCAGCACGCCAGGGCCGCGAAGGTTCCGATCATCGTCGCCATCAACAAGATCGACAAGGAAGGCGCCAACCCCGACCGCGTGCACCAGGAGCTCGCTACGCAGGGCATCGTGACGCGCCACTACGGCGGCGAGCACGAATGCGTCCACCTGAGCGCGAAGACCGGCCAGGGCATCGACGACCTGCTCACGACCATCGTGCTGTCCACGGACATACTCGAGCTCAAGGCCAACCCAGACCGCCACGCCATCGGCACCATCGTGGACGCCCACCTCGAGCGCGGCCGAGGTCCGGTGGCGACGGTGCTGGTCCAGGCCGGGACGTTGAAGGTCGGCGACGACTTCGTGTGCGGTCACATCTACGGCCGCGTCCGTGCGCTGGCCGACGACCGGGGCATCAGCGTGATGGAGGCTCCTCCCGCAACCCCCGTCGTCGTGTCGGGCATGAGCGAGGTGCCCCAGGCGGGCGACATCTTCCAGGTGGTCGGTTCGGAAAAGGTGGCGCGGCAGATCGCGCTGACCAAGCTGACCGAGAAGCGAACCCTGGAAGCGGCCAAGGACTTCGCCCCGCGCATCACCCTCGAGGAGCTGGCGCGCCGCGCCAAGGAGGGCGAGGTCAAAGAGCTCAGCCTCGTCGTCAAGGCCGACGCGCAGGGCACCCTCGAGGCCGTCCTCAGCGCGCTGCAGAAGATCGAGGACCCGGTCGTCGCGATCAAGATCGTCGGCCAGGGCATCGGCGCCGTGAGCGACTCGGACCTGCTGCTCGCCAGCGTGTCCAACGCGATCATCGTCTGCTTCAACCTCAAGGCCACTCCTTCTTCGACGGCCGCCGCTGAGCGCGCCAAGATCGAGGTCCGCTATTACGACGTGATCTACAAGCTGACCGAGGACGTCGAGCGCGCAGCCAAAGGTATGCGCGAGCCGACGTTCCGGCAGGTCCGCGAGGGCAAAGTCGAGGTCGTCACGCCGATCAAGATCCCGCGACTTGGCATCGTCGCCGGCAGCCGGGTGCTGGAGGGCAAGGTCAGCCGTGGAGGCTGGGTCAAGCTTTTCCGAGGCAAAGAGCAGGTCTTTGAGGGCCGCATCACCTCGCTCAAGCATTTCAAGGAAGACGTGCGGGAGATGCCCGCCGGACAGGAGTGCGGCATCGGGCTCGAGGGTTACGAGACATTCTCGACTGGCGACACCATGGAGACGTATCGACTCGAGCGGGAAGAAATTTAGGCAAAGCGTGTCTTTGCTGACAGCGGAGGTCGTCATGACCAGCTACCGCGCCGACCAGGTTGGAGAGCAGGTGCGCGAGGAGATCATGTCCATCATCAGGCGCGATCTCAAAGA
>DATLUC010000123.1:0-3721 GCA_035533335.1 Candidatus Baltobacterales bacterium | reverse complement strand
CCGGCTCGATCCGGTGGACCGTGAGAGCATCGAAACAGCCACCGCTGCGGCCAACGACGCCGTCACCGTCCTGCGGACCTTGTCTCAGGGGGCAACGCCAAGGGTCAGCTACGCGGTGGAGCCGGTCGACCTCGGCGAGCTTGTAACGCGAGCCCTCGGCATGGCACGACCTCGGGCTCGAACCAAGGAGGTTCAGCTCGCCGTTCGCGAGTCAGCCGACGATTTGAAGGTCAAGGCGGACCCACTTCTCATGCGCGAGGTGATCACCAACCTGGTCAACAACGCCATCGACGCAGCACCCGCAAGCGGAAGCGTGGAGCTCAGTACTGGCAAGCGGAGCAACGGCTGGCCGTATTTCAGCGTGGCCGACAACGGCCCTGGTGTTTCAGAAGATCATCGGCACCGCCTCTTTGAGCCGCATTTCACGACCAAGGAAGGCGGCACCGGCCTTGGACTGTTCATGTCGTACGGCGTGGTGCGCGAGCATCAAGGCGAGCTCTTGTATGAAGGCAATCGTCGCGGTGCCATCTTCACGGTCGTCCTGCCACCCTTCAGCGGCTGACTAGCCTCAGCAGCCGATCAGCGGACCTGGTGCGGTCGGCATTCCGCCGATTTCGAGCTGGAAGTGCAGATGGGCGCCGATCGACAGGCCGGTGCTGCCGACGTAGCCGATCTTCTCGCCCTGTTGAACCTCCTGCCCCAGCGCCACAGCCACTTGGGACATATGGGCGTAGATCTCGACCAGGCCGTAGCTGTCGGTGACCTCGACGCGGATCCCGAAGTCGAATGCATAGCCGACCGCGGTCACTTTGCCGCCGGCAGCCGCCTGGATCGGCGTGCCGTAGCCGGCCAGCAGATCTACGCCCGTGTGGAAATGCAGATATCCGTCGAACGGCGGTTCGAGCGCGAACGACGTCGGCCCGAATGGCTGGATGATCTGTGCTCCGGCGATGGGACACAGGAACTGGCCGGGATCGACCGGGTCGGCCGGCGCGCCAGTGCCGAGGTTTGGACCTGGGACGGTCGCGACTGGGATCACGAGGACCGATCCCGGCGTCAGCTGCGGGCCGCGAATCTCGTTGAAGCCGAGCAGCGTGCTGACGTCCACTCCGTACTTCGAGGCAAGGCTCGCGGGCGTGTCACCTTTCTTGACCACGACCACGACACCTGGCACGGGTGGCAGCTCGATCGAACGGCCCACCGTGAGCGGGATGCGCAGGCCGGGATTCGACCAGACGACGTCCCTCCATGGCAGGTTGAACTTTTGCCCGATGCTTTCCAGCGTGTCTCCCTCTGCGACGACGTGCACGAGCGGTGCGCGACTGACGAGCGGCGTGGTCGGGATGGCAAGCGGCTTGATGATCACGCTGTCTCGGCCCACCGCGATCTCGCCGCCTGCGAGTGTTCCGTCCGCAGCAGCAGCCTCGACAGCCGGCGCGTGCAGGTTTGGATTGATGTTCCGATCGAACGCGGCGTATCCCGACATGGCTGCCGCCACCACCAGCACGACGGCATGGGTCAAATAGCGATGGATCCGCACTAACTACCCCCACGATCCCCATTTCACGCCCACGGGCGCTGAAGACCAAGGTCACCCTAGCAAACCCTCGCCGAGTGCGTCAACGTGTGATCGGCCAAATCACCCGTGAAGGAGGTCGCGGGCGAAGTCAAGCAATATGCCGGTGGCATCGAGGCTGCGGTCGATCCGTCCGATGAACAGCGCCGGCACGTACTGCGGTCCGCCCGGCCAACCGTGGCCGCCCCCCTCGATCGCATAAAGAACCACGCGCGATCGCCCTCCCGCGGACCAGGTCCGCCGGCCCACCGCCAACCCCCCGGGCTCACGTACCACGACCTCGTTCGTCGGTGGCGCAGAGCATCCGTTGGCCGCCGCCCAGTCGGCGGTGAGCGTCTCCACCGCGACGACTTTGCGGTCGGTCGCGACCAGGGATCGCCGCACACGCCTGCGCGCCAGCCACGCCATCGGCCCGGAGGCACGGCCACCCGCATATGGCACCAGGGGGTCTCGCGTGCCCTCGATGCAAAGCATCGCCGACGGGTGCGCCGGAAGTGGGGTTGCCTGACGCCCGGCCTCGCGCGCCGTGCCTGACACGAGCATGATGCCCGTCGCCCGCACGATGCCCTGGCGTGCCAGGCGTTCGGCAAAGAACGCGCCGTTCGAGAGCCCGGCCACGAAAACCACGCCCGCCATCGCAGTCCCTTCGGCCACTAGAAGGTCGATGAGACCGGCCACGAACGCCCCGTCGTCGACTCCGTCCAACCGCCCGCAGCCCGTGTCGTCCCAGTTCTCACCGATCGCATCCGGAAAGACGGTGGCGAACCCGGCTGCCGGCCCGCGCACCGCCAGGCCGGTCCAGGCTGCCATCTGCGGACCGTTGATGCCGCTTCCGTGCAGCACCACGAGAAGCGGCGCACCCGGCGCCGGCTGAGGCGCCGTCCAGTAGGTCCTCAGGGCGCCCCCGGCCATCACTGTCCGGCGTTCGAGGGCGCCCGAGGGGGAGCGGCTCACGCCCTGTCTTCGGCGATGCGGTCTGTTATCGCCGCGACCAGAGCGTCGAGCTCGACCGGCTTGACGAGGTAGTCGGCCGCATCCAGGTCGGAGGCCACGGCGCGGGAGACACCGTCGGTGGCGCCGGTGACCACGATCGGACGAGCCGCCTTCAGGGCCGCGCGCTCCGCAACGGTCAGATGGGCAGCGAGCCCGAGATCGAAGACGACGATGTCACGTGGACGCGGCGCGCGAAATTTCGATCCCGACTCCGCGTCGTAGCCCAGGCGTCGCAGCCCGCGGGCCGTCAGCTCGGCCAGCCGCTCGTCGTCGTCGAGGACGAGAACCCGCGCCAGTCGAAGCGCCACCGCCTCCACCGCGCCCAGCATCTCCACAGCCTCTTGCAGGTCGCCCAGCAGCGCGCCCGCCCGAAGCGGCGCACTGTCGGCCTCCGCCAGCTCCAGCTCGGCCTTCATCCGCGCCAGCGTCGAGCGCAGGCGGTGGAGAGCCGAGACGAGCTCAGGACTGGGGGACGAACCGATAGCCGATTCCACGCACGGTCTCGATCCAGCCCGGCTCTCGCAGCTCCCGGCGCACGTGGTGCACGGCCTGCTCGAGGCTGTGCTCGAAGCCGACGTAAGTGCTGCCCCATATGCGGTCGAGAAGCTCGGCGCGCGTTACCGCCTCGCCCGACCGCACGGCCAGCAGCTGCAACATCAGGAGTGGCCGCCGCTCCAGCTTCAGAGCACGGCCGCCCAAGCTCGCTTCCCCGTGCGCCGCGTCGATTTTGAGCCGGCCGCGCACTACCACCCCGGCGACAGAGGGGCGCTCGCGGAGGGCCCCGCGGATCCGCGCCAGCAGCACCTGCCGGTCTGTGCCCTTGACGATGTAATCGGTGGCACCGCGCTCGATGCCGACCACCTGGTCGCCGGGCGCGTGGCGGGCGCCGGTCAGGATGATCACGGGGAAGCCGATGCGATCGGCTCCCGAGCGCAGGGAATCGAGGACCTCGGGCGCATCCATGTCCGGCATTTCGTAGTCGAGCAGCATCAGGTCCGGGGTCGCCGCACGCACGCTCCGCAGCGCTTCGCCGCCGCTGGCGGCGACCTCGACCGCGTAACCGGCGCGCCGCAGCAGCTCCGCGGTGAGCTCCGCCGTCCGCGGCTCGTCATCAACGACCAGCAACTTGGCCGTCACGCTCCCAAATCCCCG
>DATLUC010000122.1:0-66059 GCA_035533335.1 Candidatus Baltobacterales bacterium | reverse complement strand
GGAGCCGGCGACAGGAATCGAACCCGTAACCTGCTGTTTACAAAACAGCTGCTCTGCCAATTGAGCTACGCCGGCAACCACTCCGAAGGTTAGCGCAAGCCCTTGTGTTCGCCTCCCGAATCGTGTGCCCGGCGGTGGCGTAAGGACTTTGCTGACCAGCCTGTCCTTTTGAGAGGGGGCCCTTTGGGTTGCCTTCCGCAGGACCAAGGTCCCTATGCGGCTCGGGTGACTGCACTTACGCTCGGCAGGGCGCGGTGGAGAGAGTCAAGATCGGAAACGACAAGGCGGTGCCCGTTTGGGCGCTTTAGCCACAGAGCGGACCATGGCTACGCCCGCCGCTGTGACTCCAGCCTTCCACGCGCTCGACGTCGAGGCGTCTGAGCGTGAGCTTGACTCTGATCGGCACCGCGGTTTGAGCAGCGCCGAGGCCGCGGCTCGGCTCGCGCGCTTCGGCCGCAACGAGCTCGTTGAGCGCGGCAGGGGTAGCTTTCTGAGGCAGCTGGTTGAGCAGCTCACCGACCCGCTCGTCATCCTGCTCGTGCTTGCCGCGGCGATCAGCGGAATCTTGCTGGGCCAGCGGGTCGACGCTGTGGTGATCGTCGCGATCGTGGTCTTGAACGGTACGCTCGGTCTCGTGCAGCAGTTCCGGGCAGAACGTGCGCTCGACCGGCTGCGAGAGCTGGCCGCGCCGGCTGCGGCCGTTATCCGGGAGGGCTCGCCCAGGCGGATCGCGGCCGCAGAGCTCGTGCCCGGAGACCTGATCGAGGTGCATGCCGGAGACCGGGTGCCGGCAGACGCACGCGTCTTCGAGGCCCACCACCTCTCGACGGCCGAGTCGATGCTCACGGGTGAGCCATTTCCGGAAGACAAGGGAGCCGTGTCCGCGCCTGTGGACGCGCCTCTTGCCGACCGCACGTCGATGATCTACATGGGTACGACGGTCGCCACCGGCAGAGGTATGGCCATGGTGACCGGCACCGCCGCCCAGACCGCGATGGGCCAGATCGCCGGCCTTCTGGCTGTCCGTCGGCCGCCGACTCCGCTTCAGCGCGAGCTTACGCGGCTCGGCAGGCTGCTCAGCGTTGCGGCGCTCGGCATCGTCGCCGTTCTCTTCGCAGTCGGCTGGTTGCAGGGCTTCGTGTGGCATGAGATGTTCATGACCTCGGTTGCCCTGGCTGTTGCGGCCGTGCCTGAGAGTCTGCCGGCGGTCGTCACGATCACGCTCGCTCGTGGGGTGCAGCGCCTGGCGGCGCAATCCGCCATCGTGCGTCGCCTTCAGGCCGTGGAAACTCTGGGCGCTGCCACGGTGATCTGCACGGACAAGACGGGAACACTGACACGCAACCGGATCGCCGTTCAGGAAGTGGCTTTTCAAGGCGCGCAGGGCTGGCCGCCAGAACTCGATGCGGAAGATTCCAGGATCAAGCGATTCGCCCACGTTGCAGCTCTCTGCAACGATGCGGTGCCTGGCGTGGCCGGAGGCGATCCGGTCGAAACCGCCCTCCTCGAGTCGCTGAGCCCCCTCGCCCTCGACGTCTCGGCGATCAGAGCGGACCACCCTCGCCTTGATGAGGCCGCATTCGACTCGCGACGCAAGCTGATGAGCACGCTGCATGTTTCGGAAGCCAAGGGCCGGCTGCTGCTTGCCGTCAAGGGGGCGGCCGAGGTGGTGATAAGCAGGTCGGTCTCGATCGAGACGGCGCACGGTGCGCTGGCGCTCGACGCCGCCGGCCGTCAGCGCCTCATGACCACAACCGAGGACCTGGCCCGGCGAGGGCTGCGAACTCTTGGGATCGCCTACCGGCTCCTTCCGGGACGGGCGAACGGCGCTTTGAGCTCGGCCGAGCACGAGCTCACCTTGGTCGCGATAGTCGGCTTCAGCGACGAGATCCGACCCGAGGCCGCCCGGGCGGTGGCCGCTGCTCAGCGGGCGGGAATCCAGGTCGTGATGATCACCGGTGACCACGCCGAAACGGCCGCCGCCGTGGGCAGGGAGCTCGAGATCATGGCTCCGGGCCACGAGGTCCTTCCGGGTGAGCGTCTCTCAAGGCTCACGAGCGACCAGCTGGCCGGGGAGGTCCGGCGTTACACGGCGTATTCGAGAGTCGATCCGGCCGACAAGGTGAAGATCGTCCAGGCCTGGCAGCGGCAGGGCGAGATCGTGGCGATGACAGGAGATGGTGTCAACGACGCGCCGGCGCTTCGGACCGCTGACATCGGCGTGGCGATGGGCAGCGGAAGTGATGTCAGCCGGGAAGCGGCGGCGATCGTTCTCGCGGACGACAATTTCGCGACCCTGGTCGCCGCAGTCCGTGAGGGTCGAGGCATATTCGAAAACCTTCAGAATGTGATCAGGTTCCTGCTCACCACGAATGCCAGCGAGGTGATCGTGATGGCGGTGGGTTTCATCGCGTTTGGCTACCTGGGCGAACCCCTGCTTCCGACCCAGATCCTGTGGATCAACCTCGTGAGCGACGGCCTTCCTGTGCTCGCGCTGGCGGCAGACACGCCCCGCCACGACGTCATGCGGCGGCAGCCGGTACGAAGGCGAGCCCTTCTCGATGCGCGGGAAGGGTGGGCGCTGCTGTGGAGGGCGGCGATCCTAGCTGCGGCGGCTCTGGGCGGGCTGGTCTACGGCCACTACATTGCGGACGCACCGTGGGCCAGGGTGCAGACGATCGTCTTCACCACTCTGGTTGGAGTCCAGCTCGGGTATTCGCTCGCGATCCGCGTCGAAGGTCGACGGCATCCGCTGAGAGGATCCGGCCTCTTGCTGTGGGCGGTCGTGTCTTCGTTGGTGCTCCAGGTTGCCGTCGTCATCCTGCCACCCGGCCAGCACCTGCTCCACACAGTCCCTCTCACGGTCGCAGACTGGATGGTGCTAATCGCGTTGACACTCGTCGCCGTGCTCGCAGCGCATCGGATGCCGGTGTTCCCGCTGCGGCATCGGTCGGCATGACAACGGGCGACATTCGCAGCAGCAGGGCGTCGGTCGGATTGGTCGTCCGCTCCGCGTTGGCCCTCGTCGGCATTGGCATTCTCCTCGCCGCAGCCTGGCAGTCGAGGACCGCGCTCCTGATGCTGCTTGTCTCCGTCGTGCTGGCCCTGGGTCTCGATCCATTGGTCCGGCGCGTTGAGCGGTTCGGTGTCCCGCGGTGGGGTGCCGTGTCCTCTGGTCGCGGTCCTGGTGGTAGCGCTTGTCGGTGTCGTCGCCGGCGTCCTGGTTCCACCCTTGATCAAGGAGCTTGGTCAGCTGCCGGCGTTGCTACCTGACTATCTCGATCGGCTGCGAACGTCGGATAACTGGCTTGGTCGCCTGAACCGCCAGTTCGGGATCGTGGATCAGCTTCAGGCCTTGCTCGCCGACCTACCTTCGATCCTGAGGTCGTCGGCGAGCTTCCTCCTTTCATTGACGCGTGGCGTGACGCTGGCGGTCTTTGGCGCCGTGACTGTGACGATCTTGACCATGTACCTGATGCTGGCAATGCCGAGGCTGCGGGTGCTTGGCGCCAACCTGGTCATACGGCTTGCCGGTCCAGGCAGGTTGCCAGTCTATAAATCGGCCCTCGACCGGATTTCAGCGTCCCTCCTGGGAAGCTTCCTCGTCGCATTGATCGCAGGCGTGGCCGCTTACATCGCGCTGTCGATTATTGGGGTCCCGTTTGCGGCGCTTCTGGCGACATTCATTGTGATCACGGACTTGATTCCGTCCGTCGGTGCAACAATCGGCGCTGTTGTCGCGATCGTGGTCGCTTCGCTCGAGTCCCTCGGCGCCGGAGGGTTCACCGCGCTGTTCTTCATCATCTATCAACAGTTGGAAAACCATCTCATCGCCCCGAACGTCGTCGGCCGTGCGGCGCAGCTGTCGCCTCCTGTCGTCATCGTCAGCGTTCTGGTTGGCGCGAGCCTGGCAGGAATCATCGGAGCCTTTCTCGCCATTCCGCTGGCGGCGGCGGCGAAGGTCGTCATCGACGCGGGGGGCATCCTCGGTCCAAGCCCGATGACGGAGCCAGGCAAGAATGTGCCTGAATCACTATGAAGAGCCCGCATGGTCCTTCACGTAAAGGCGACGCTGATGCTCGCAGCCGCGCTGCGGAGACCCACGCCGACGGCGGAAGGGCTTTGCCCACCGCAGGCAATTCATCGACGGCGAGCCAACCAGACGAGGTTGGACCTCCCCGCACCAACAGGCTTCCCGTCGGACTTCGGTTGATTCGCGCCACGGCGATCCTCCCAATTGCACTCATGGGCGTTGGCGCCGTTGTCAGTTACGGGATCGCGCTGCTCGAGCTCGTCGGGATTGTTGTCGCGGTGATGTCCGGGCTCCAGGACCTGCCGTCGAGAATCGTGGAGTTGGTGCGGCTGGTCGACCTCAGCCTCGTGGGCATGCTGATGTCGATCTTGGCCTTCGGCATCTATGAGCTTTTCTTGGGAACCTTCGAGTGGCCACTCGCGCCGGCGCTGGTCGTGCGCGATATCTGGGATCTCGAGCGTCGTGTTGTCCAGACTGTGGCGGTGATCCTCGCCGTGACTGCACTTGACGTCGTGGTCGAACCGGTCCACCAAGAGTCTGAGCTGGCGGTCGTAGGCGCGGCCGCGATCGCGTTGCTGGCAATCGGCGTGTACCTGAGGCTGGAATCGGGACGCCATCTCGGTCCTCGATAGAGGCGGAGTGCTTTGACCGCCTTCGCTCGATCATGTTCCGATCGCAGCCCTGCGCACGGACGGCGGTCGAACAATCAGGTTGCCAGAGCCGGGGAAAACGGGCACCCTGGGAGCCGACAAGGGCAGGCTACGGCCCATCAAGGCGACTCGAACCGAAGACCTGCTGAGTGGCGACGGTTGTCAGCCCGCCTATTCGCTGCTCGGCCGCCATGCCTTGGGCAACCACAGCTCGCATCCGCCTCATTCGACCATTGAGACCGTGTAGTAATCTTCGATTCGCGTCGTCAAGAAGCGATGCTCAGTGGTTTATAGACAGCTGGTCAAAGGCCATTTTCGGGCCGATTGCGATCTCAGAGGCAGCCCACCTGTTTACAAAACAGCTGCTCTGCCAATTGAGCTACGCCGGCATCGTCTGAAGGGTAATGGAACCTCTCGTCTGCCTGACTACAGCGCTGTTAGCTTTGGCCAATACGGTCGTCAGCCGGTGAGCCGGCAGATCGACGCTGAACCGGTACCAGGATGACGGGGACTCGACTGTGCTCGAGTGCAGTCCGGACGAGTACGGCTCGTCCAGGCAAGAGTCGCTGGCCCCAGGCCAAGACCAGGGCGTCGGCGCCCATCTCGCCTGCAACTGTTAGGAGATGCTCAGCCGGCATGCCGGCTCGTAGTTCAACCCGCTTTTCGTCGACATATGGACAATAGCGGCGCAGGAACTCGCTGATCCAGGCATCGGTTTCGTGCTGGGGCTGATCTGTGACAAGGGGCAAGTCACGCTCTTCAAATATGTGGAGTAGGACGATCTCGGCACGGGCTCCCTGGAGCGCCTCGATGGTCTCCCGGAGCGCGGAGGCGGTGACCATATCCCGTTCGAGTGGGATCAACACGCGCCTGAAATGGACCGGAAGCACGCAGTCTGGCGGCACGACGACGATCGGTTTTGGCACCGACGTCGCAACCTTGACGGCCACGTGACCGGCAGGGCGTCGCCCGCTTGGTCTGCTCCGTACTCCGAGCACGACGGCCACCACGTCTTCTTGAAGAGCGACTCTGATTACAGCTGCGGCCACGGTCGGCCCCTTGACCACCAGCAGTCTGGTTCCGGCAGTTTTTGCAGCGGCGCGAGCGGCAGTCGGATCGGCGGCCTCCTCCACGTGGATGGCGCGGAGCTCTGCACGGAAGAGCAGAGCTGCCGCCGCGGCCGTGGAAACAACGGGCATCGCCGCCGCGCTGTTGTCGACGGCGGCGATAACTCGTCTCATGGTCTTACCTCGTTCCAGCCAGACCCATCGCGCGTGTACGTGGAAGTTCCAGCCGGAACCCGCCTCGGCTTCGCGCCAGAGAACCTGACCGTCAGCGGCCGCTCTGCCCACAGTTTGAGGACCTCCGGCTCGATTCGAAGGCGAAGACGGGCCCCGTGGAAGTGCAGAGGGATCTCCAACGCCTGCCATGAGGGTGGTAGATGCGGATCCACGAGCAGGCAGCTTCGCGTCGGCCTCACTCCGGCGAATCCGTAGACGAGCGCCTGCCACAAGCCGCCCATGGTCGCGAGGTGTAGGCCTCCGGCGGAGGTCCCCGTGATGTCGTCCAGGTCGAGGCGGGCAGTCATCCGGAGCGTCTCCAACGCGTCGCTCATACGACCGGCTCTGGCCAGGAGTGCCGCATGCACCCCGGGCGAAAGCGAACTGCCGTGCGCAGTGCGTGGCTCGTAGAAGTCGAGATTCGCGGCCAGCGATCCGCGCGCGGTGGAGTCGGGAACCATTATGTGAAGCATCAGCACGTCGGCCTGCTTGATGACTTGCGCTGCGCGGACCCGTTCCGCGCCCAGAAGTAGGTCTGCTGCGACCGGCCTCCTCGGCGCCAGGTCCTTGATGATGAGCGGTTCGAGCTTCCAGAAGCCAGTGAACTGCTCGTAAAGACCGGACCGGCGGTCGTAGCCGTCAACCAAGAGCCGGGCCAGTTCACGCCATCGGGCGCGATCCTTCGCGCTGACATCCGCCTGCTGCAAGGCCCGCCTTAGATTCCAACGAGCCATCACGTTGGTGAGGGCGTTATCGTCCACCGCTTCGTGGTACTCGTCCGGCCCGATGACCCCGTAGATGTGGGCGCGGCCGTCCTCGCCAACGCGGATTCTCGATCCCCAGTATCTGGCAGTCTCGAGGATGATGGTCCTACCCGGGCCGGCGGAGAATGAGCGATCGTTCGACCAGTCGGCGTAGATCTGCGCCGCCCACGCAACGTCCGCGACGATGTGCTCCTCCAGGAACCCGGTTCGGACCTCGATTTCTCTTCCGTCCGCTCCTCGTGCGAGTCGCGGGGTGACGTCTGACCCTGTCAGCGCGGACTCCCAAGGAAACCTTGCGCCCTTTCTTCCCAGGCCTCTGGCGGATGCTCGCGCGGCGGGCAGCCGTTGCGCCCGATACTCCAGCATTGCCCTGGCTGCCGGCGGATGAGTGGCCGCCAGGAAGGGCAGGACGTAGACATCGCTGTCCCAGAAGACGTGCCCCCGATAAGCCCTACCGCTTAGGCCTCTTGCGCCCACCGCTGCTTCACCGATGCTGGCGACGGAGCACATCAGATGGAACAGAGCGAACCGGATTGCAAGCTCCAGCTCCGGATCGCCTTCGATCCGAATGTCGGCGTCTGCCCAGCGCCGGGCCCAGCTGGCTCGGTGCGCCGCCAAGAGGCTGTCGAAACCTGTGGCTTCCACCTCGGCCAGGGACCTGACCGCCGTCTCCACTCGAGGGCACCGGCGCGGACCTGAAACGTAGACTGACAGCCGCTCGAGCCGGCTGTGGCCGCGTTTCACGGATCGGACCTCGCTGGCCGCGGCTACCACGCCTCCGGGAGTCGCCCGGACTCTCATCCAGGGATGGCTGTCTGAGCCACCTGTTTCCGGACGCTGTCCGTCTTGCGGGGCGGCTAACGGAGGCGACTTCGGCAGCATGCGCCCGGATCCTTCTGCCCTCAGCACCATCGTTCCAGGCTGGCTGAACGAGGAGAAGCGGAATGCACGGCGGACTGCGCCTCGAATCGCAGTCTCTTCGATCAGGATGCCAGCGCGCAGGTCCAACGTCCGGGAGATCCGGCTTCCCTCCACGAGTTCATAGCCCGATCGGTCCCAGGAGGGGCACGGAAGGAGCTCGGTGACTCCTCCTTTTCCCTGGTAGACGCCTGCGGCGAGCACGCGCGGAGCTGTACCGGCCACAGAATCCAGCGGAGCTCCCGACGTGCCAAAAAGACCGTCAGCGATGCTGAGCAGCGCCTCTTGAGCGCCTTCAGATTCGTGATCGAACTCCCTGACCTGATAGATCCAGGCCGGATCGAGGTCGATTTCGGGCACGGAGCGCTCGCGACGGCGGTGCAGCTGGTCCTGCAGCAGCCGGAGGAACGTATCGGGTCCTCCTCCGAGCCGGATCACTCCTGGCGGCACCCCGTCCGGTTCGAGCCCGACCGATGCCGCTGTCACCCGCGCGGCTTGCGGCACCAGCATCGAGGCATCCCTGCCGGCCAGGCCCCACCTGGTGCCAAAGTCATCTCCGACTATCAGGACCAAACCAGGCCCCAGGCCGATGCTCCACAGCTCATCCAGCATCCAGCTGACACTGTTCGACCTGTCGGTTGGTTCTGAACCCGCATGCCTGGGTTTGAGGCTCGGGATCCTGGACTCGACATCGCCGACTACGACACAGGCATTCGAGCCGCGATCAGCGCATATATAGAGTCGTCCTGGCCCCGATGGCCGGGCTCGAAGTTGGCCGTCGACTTCATCGATGCCCGCGTCGCTGATCACTGCCATGTACATGCCCGCCGCACAGAGAGCTTCGACCAGGGTTCGGAGACGACTGGCGTCTGTGCGCTCATTGGTGACGGCCGTGCCATGCCAGTCGAAGAGGATGCCCTCGAATCTCCGGTTGAGCGGCGGACCAAGCCGATGGATGGAAGCAGAGTTGTTCGTGGCTTGAAGCCGCGTGTTCAACGGATGGCCAGCGCCGGGGCCGCCGATCTTGACTGCCGCGGGCCGCGATTGGCCTCGACGACCTGCATATACGCGTCCTCATAGTCGCTCGCCATGCGTTTGGCCGAGAAGCGCTCGAGCGCCCACTTACGGCAGGTGGTCCGATCGATTGAATCCACCTGCAGAACTGACGCGACCAGCTGATCTTCCGTCTCGACAAGAAACCCATGAATACCGTGAGCGACGATTTCCGGCAGCGAACCGCGCGGTCGGGCGATCACCGGTGTACCGGAGGCCAGAGCCTCGATGAAGGACAGCCCGAACGGCTCGTCCCAGTCGATCGGCATCAACAGCGCGCGCGCTCCGGCCAGCAGCTCGACCTTCGCCTGTTCGTTGATCTGACCCAACCATTCGACGAAGGGATGTTTCAGATATGGCTCGACTTTCTGTCTGAAGTACACCTCGTCGGCAGGGTCGACACGGGCTGCGATCTTCAACGGGTAACCGGCTCGAATGGCGACGCGGATTGCGGTCACAGGGTCCTTCTCTGGAGATATCCGCCCTACGAACGCAAGGTAGCCCCCCTCGCCTTCACCGAGACGGTAAATGTGTTCGAGGTCCAGGCCGTGGTGGATTGTCGCAATCCAGTTGAGGTGGAGGTCGTCGGCTGTACGTCGCTGTGTATGGCTGATCGAGATGAGGGCCTGTCCAGCGTAAGTGGCAAGCAGCTTGCGCTCGAGTGGCAGGTCGAGGCGTCCGTGGAGCGTGGTCACGAGCGGTGCGTTGAGTCGCTCTGACGCCAACCACGGTAGGCCGTTGATGTGTGAATGGATGATGTCGAAGTTCGAGGATTGGCGCACGACGTCTTCGATTTGGAGCTGTTGGACGATGTCCGTATCGGCGTGATCGAGCTCCCAGAGCGCGCCTGGCGAACCAGTCCTCAGATGGGCGGACGTGATCGAGCCGCCTGCGGCAAACAGCGTCACGTCATGCCCTCTCGCCACCAACTCCTCAGTCAGGGCGTGCACCACCCTCTCCGTCCCGCCGTATCGAGGTGGTGGCACCTGAACCCAGAGTGGCGCCAACTGGGCGACGCGAAGCTTCGGACAGGGCCGGCTAAGCCTTGCCATGACTGCAGTGTCCATATGTGGGTCCTACAGGAACAGGGCCGGACGACCCCCTCGCGTGGGCTCGACGGCCCTGCTGCGAGCTGTCAGGGCAGATGCAACCACGGGGTTTCTCCCACAGGCGGCAAGCCAAATCGGCGGCCTGAGATGCTCTCTTCATGAATCGCCATCCATGCTTCATGCGCGCCGGGTGCTTGCGGGCGGACGGCAAGGCTGCGGAGACGCTCAGGAAGGCGATCCACCGCAGTGCTGATGTTATGCGCCGTGCCTTTGACCACGACGCTCCATGCAATTCTGTGAGCCGTGTCCACTCGATCGACCTCGAACGCAACCTGGGTCACGGGAGCCTTTTCCAGTTTCAGCCCGGGTGCCGTGCGAAATACGACAACCCCCTCAGCAAATGCGTAGTTGACCGGAAAGACCTCGGGCTGGCCATTGACGACCAGGGCAAGCCTTCCAAGGTTGGAGCTGCGCAACAGCTGCTCACACTCGTCGTTCGACAAGACCTCGATGCCCTCCTTGGGCATTGTCTTCAACACTGCCATTCTCACCTCCACCTCAATTTTGTGGTTGCTGGTCGAGGCGCAATAGGGCCGGTCGCCCCTCAGTCAATGCGACGTTCTCCGGGCACACGAAACGGCTGTCGGCAACCAGCGGTTCCAACTCGAGTTGGAAATCGGATCGGCAAGACAGGGCCGGCCCTTGACCGGTCGGCTACTCCCACCGACGTGTAGGCAGAGTTTCTGGCCAAAGCTCGCTGAGACGCGCAGACAGCGTGCAGAGCGTGAACAGGTTACGCGGGAGATGATCGCCGAGCGCGCGATCTTAGTTTCCAGCCCATGGAGCCGGCGGACCACGATTGCCCGAGGACCATCGGACTGTCGATGCCAGGACTCCTTTCCCTATCGGCCGAACTTGCTTTCCTGAACACTCACGGGATTCGAGGCGATGGGGATTCTTTGTGCGGACGGCGCCCGAATCAAGTCCATTGGGGCTAGTTGGGCTCACCGCGTATCGAACATGAAGGAGGTCGTTGAAATGGAGTTGGAAGCCAACATCGTCCAACCCGTGGCCAGTCGTGACGGGGATGGCTGGCGAATGGAGGGGCAGAACACCCTCGAGATGCCAACCCTTGGCTCACCCGAGCGGCGATCCGAGATCCATCCCAGCAGGCTTCCCACATTGATCGCCGAGGCGCTCCTGAGTCTGGATCAGGCAGGATGGTCGACGCGGAATCTGGAGCACATAACGTCAGACGCACTAGGGAAGATCCTGATACGGCGTGCCCTGGAGCGGATGGCGGCGGCGGCTGACGACCTGGCGGCCCTTCACGAGCTGACCTTTTCAGGAGACCGGGAGCCGCGCTCCGCGTCGTGATTGGTCGAATGCAGAGCCGCGTGCAAACCGGGGCAAGAACTACTTTCCAGGTACGCGCAGGAGGCTTCGATTCGCATCTGTTTACAAAACAGCTGCTCTGCCAATTGAGCTACGCCGGCGTTCTCCAGAGGGTATCGCAAGCCTGAACCCGACCGACTCTGAATTGGAGGCCGCGCCAGAAACGGCCAAGACTGTGGCATGGCGATTTTGTCTCCAGGAAAACACCACCTGTCCGAAAAACAGCTGGTCATCCACGGAGGTAGGGCTGTCGAGAGTATGCCTGGGATCGTAAGGGGAGATGAACGCAGGGGCCAACCGGGAGCCAGGAAAGATGAAAGCACCGTGGAGAAAGCCAAGAACAGCTGGTCTTATCGAAACAGGTGGTCGCGTCAGTGGCCTTAATGTCGACAATCTGGGGAACCCATACAATCGTATGGGATAACCATACGTTGTGATATCATTCGCCTGTGGCAGCAGCTCTTCCCGCCCTGTGGGGCTCCGCGACATTCCCACGTGTTCTGGCGGTAGTGCTCGATGCGCCTGATCGCGAGTTCACTTTCTCGGAGTTGCTTGAGCGCGCCGGAGCCAGCCGTGAAAGCGTTCACCGCGCCCTGCTACGTGGTGTCGATGCAGGGATCATCAGGCGCCGCGGGGTCGGCAACCAGTTCGTCTATTCGGCGAACTCGGCAAGTGCCGTGTATCCGGAACTAAAGGCGCTGGTTGCGAAGACCCACGGCGCCAATGCCCTGATTGCTAAGACATTGAAAGCTGTGGGGCCGCCCGCGATAGAGGTGGCGTTCGTCTACGGTTCGACCGCCTCGGGAAGCGAACACGCCGACAGCGACATTGACGTCCTGGTCATAGGTGATATCACTAGAGTCCAACTTGCCCGGAAGGTACGAGCGGCCCAGGAGTCACTCCGCCGTCGGATCAACGCCATCGCCTATAGACGCGAAGAAGTCTTGCAGCGCTTAACTGCTCACGACGCCTTTTTCGCCGAGGTTTGGGCTCAACCCAAAGTGATGCTGATCGGCGAGGAGAGCGATCTACCCCGGCCGAAGACCGGTACACCAAGACACCGGTGAGTCCCGAAGCCGAGCAGCAGGCATTTCGGCGCCTTCTGGTGGACGAGGCATCGAAGGATCGCTCACTGCTCCAGCCGCTTGCACGGTCCGGACCGGTTGCACTCCAAGCGATAAGCCTTGCCCGCGTCCAGCTCAACAGATCCAGGCGCGAGATGCTGGGCGCTATCCAGGCCGGCGACTTCGACGAGCCCTACCTGAGCGCTTATCGGTCGCTTGTCAGCGGCTGCAACGCGATGCTGGCCGCGTACGGTTACCGCATTCGTGGTGGGGATGGTTCGCACTTTGAGACCCTGCGCCTCGCCGCCCTGGGTCTGGTGGCCTCCAGCCCGAAGGCGGGAACGCTCTTGGAGACGATTCGCGAGCCAGTTCGTAGCGCTCGCAACGAGGCCGAATATCAGCGTCCTGGTGTTACGACCGCTGCAGACCTTCGCGAAATCCTCGACGCTGTGTCTGTCATTCTCCCCGCGTTGGTCGGGCTTGTGAGGCAACTCACCGGCGGTTCACCACCTGGTGGCGCTGAAGACTGGTCGGTTGCAGACCTGCTCGATTCTCTGGACTGAGAGTCGAATCGCGCAGGTTCCAGTGGCCGGGAGGGGGTGCGATCAGATTGACATATGCATCCCGCGCGACAGGGCGTGGGCGATCTTGAACGCTGATCGTGGGTGATGGAATCTTCGTGTGCCGCAAGGCTAATGATTGGTCTTGAAAAGCGAGCACTCATGGCGCGCATTGCAGATGAAGATGACCTCCATACCCAGCACATCCCGGTAGAAGCCGATGGTGGCGTCGGCCCCCACCGAGTTCATCGAAGCTCGTCCGGCGCAAGCTGTCAGCGACCGGCCAGACGCTCGACCACCGGAGCAAACTCCTCCAGTTCGTTCCAGATCATGATGTTCGAGATCTGCCAGCGCTCGCGCATGGCGAGGCACTTGTCGACGAGCTGTTCCACCGTGCCGAAAAAAAGATGCGGCGAATCCAATATCTCCTCGGGCGTCACCTGCGCGCCAAAGCGCTCTCCAAATTCATCCGCTACTTCTCGGGCTCGACGGGAGGCATGCTCGGTGATCTCCAGCGGTTTGAAGAACCTGTAAGTACCGATCTCTAGTTCCTCAAAGCGTGCCCCCGCAGCTTGCCGGATCCAGCCCAGCTTTTGATCGGTTGCCGGTGCCAACATGTTGAGGATGTCAGGACGGCCTGCAGCGATGACACGGGGAGCAAGCCCGACTACGTCCGCCTCCCTTGCCGCCAGGGATAGGATGGCTCTACCGCTGCCACCGATGAGCAAAGGGGGATGAGGCTGCTGAAGCGGCAGTGGCCTGCCTTCCACTCCTCGTACGTGATAGAAGTCGCCCTCAAAATCAAATGGCTTCCCAGCGAAGAAGCGCTTAAGGATCTGGATCGACTCGTTGAGACGGCGGACCCGGACGGCCCCCGGATCGAAGGGGAGCCCGCAAAGTTCGTACTCCTCCGCATTCCAGCCCGCGCCGAGACCTACGAGCAGCCGCCCTCTGCTCCAGACGTCCACGGTCGACAGCTCTTGCCCGAGCAGAACAGGGTGCCGAAAGTCATTGTTCAACACGTACGTCCCCACGCGAAGCCTGTGGGTCGCGGTGGCTGCCATCACCATGGAGGGAATTGGAGCCGGTTCATCCCAACGGTGGTCGGAGAAGACCATGCAGTCGTATCCGAGTTGCTCCGCTCTCCTCGCCATGGACACGAGCTGGTCAGCCGACTCACAGCTGATACCCGACACCATGAACCGAAACGGGCGATTCACCACCTTAGTCTCGCACCTAGACCCGAATCAGACGCACGTGACCTTGGACTGAGGCGGCCTCACCAGATTCGATTCCTGGGCTACTTGGCTGTCAGCAAACTCCGGAAGATCCAGCCGAGGGCGGAGTTGGATACGCCAACGCTGGCCGAGAGCCAGGCGGCGGTCGGAAGCGGCTGCGAGACCGTGACCCCGACACGTAGAGGCGGACCGCCGACTGTTAGCCCGCCGCCGGGACTAGGGTGTTGGGCCCGAGTTCAAACTCCCTATATATCCAGTCGGAGGCACCTCAAGAACTTGCCGTGCACTTAGGCCTAGCTCACTCAGCTAACGGTATCCTTGTCGGATCGGCACAAAGTGCTGTACAGCTGTTTTTAAACAGCTGGTCATAGGGTCCTTTTGGGCCGATTGCGATCTCAGAGACAGAGCACCTGTTTACAAAACAGCTGCTCTGCCAATTGAGCTACGCCAGCGTCCTCTGAAGGGTAAGGGAACCCTTTCTGAATGGGGGGGCTGGGGGCTGGCATCAGCAGCCGACGGTCGCCGCCACCGCGCCGACCGGCAGCCTGCCGGCGACATTGTGATTCACCCGCGCTTGATAACGAAGGGCCGACTGGCCACAGCGACGCGGGTCCCTAGCCTCTACCTGAGGCTGCCCGCGGTTCGGACAATGCACGCCAGGAGGTAACTACGCAAATGGCAGATCAGCAATCGGCTCCGGCTCCTTCGCCCGCACCGGCTTATGCCCCCGCATCGGCTCCGGTGCAGGCTTCCGCACCTGCACCTGTTTCGATAACCGAGAAGGGCCGCTACAACTTTCGCGCTGCAGCCGTCGTCGG
Source organism: Candidatus Baltobacterales bacterium (assembly GCA_035533335.1). Lineage (GTDB taxonomy): Bacteria > Chloroflexota > Dormibacteria > Dormibacterales > Dormibacteraceae > DATKSS01. The sequence goes on along the minus strand of DATLUC010000122.1, from coordinate 51,237 downwards.
TTTTATCGTCGGCGTCGTCGACATCCTCATCGCCGCTCGATTCTTGGGCAAGCTGTTCGGCGCGTCTGGACAGTCGGCCTTCGTCAACTTCATCTACCAGGCGAGTGCACCGCTGGTGGCCCCCTTCCAGGGCATTTTTGGAAACGGCGGATCGACCGCAAACAGCTTTGAGACTGCGGACCTCGTGGCGATCGTCGTCTACGCGGTGATCGGCTGGGGCCTGGTGATGCTCATCAGGATCATCAGCGCTCCGCACGGAACCAAACCGGCGACGTCGTGATTGACCTAGGTCCAGGGCTGATGATCTCTGCCTGCCGATGGACGATCGGCAGGCCGACGCAGCCCGGAAAAGTTACTGACTTTCTTTCTCGACACTCTTAAGTATTGCGATGTGCCCTGTCGGGCTTCCGTGGGGTTGCCGCCGTCGGGCTGTATGCAAGTCGGTGAGGAGCTCGGTATGACAAGGCAGGTGGCCACCGACCGGGACCTGTCCGCCGCCGGGGCGGATCAGGCGGACGAGGTGCGCGCATCCGACGCGCGTGCCGACTTTGAGCGGCGGATCTACCGCAGGAGCACAGACACCAGCGGTGCCGATCGACGGATGGCACTGCCTGCACCGACCGGTGTGCGAGCGATTGGCGCCGTGGGACACATCCGGCTGGGTTGGGACCCGGTTCCTGATGCGGTCGGGTACTTGATCGAGCGGACCGACGGCCAGAACGGCCGGTCGCGCATCCTCGACCACGGCGGCAGCGACGTTCCCGCTGTGTCCACCCACGAGTTCGCTGACACCGGCGTGCGTCAAGACGTCGACTACAGCTATCGCATCGGCGCGGTTGCCGGCGCCGAGTACCCGGCGTGGGCGTGGTCGGAGCCGGTCTCGGCGCGAACGCTGTCTGGTCCGGCAGGGCCCCTCGAGGTCCGCGTCGACGCGTCGCAGGTCTCGGGCCGCCTGAGCAGGGTCTGGCACATGGTTGGCTCCGAGCGGCTCTCGCAGCTGTGCCTTGGGGGGAGCCAGCAGTGGATCGGAACCGAGTTCGCAGCCGCCCTGAGACAGGCACACGACGACCTTGGCGTCACCCATGTTCGGGCGCACGCAATCCTGCATGACGACAACGACGTGGTACACCGCGATGAGGCCGGAAGGTTGGAGTACAAGTTCGATCGCATCGACGCGATCTATGACCAGCTGCTCGACATGGGCATCCGCCCGATCGTCGAGCTGTCGTTCATGCCGGCGGCGCTGGCCCGCGACCCCGAGCAGAGCGTGTTCAGCTATCGAGGCATCATCTCGCCGCCGGCGCACTGGGACGAGTGGCGCGAGTTCGTCACCTCTCTCGCCACCCACCTGGTGCAGCGGAACGGCATCGACGAGGTCGCCGAATGGGCATTCGAGGTGTGGAACGAGCCTAACCTTGAGGTCTTCTGGTCCGGCACGCGAGAGGAGTACCTGCGCCTCTATGACGAGTCGGTCCGCGCCATCAAGAGCGTCGATCCGCGGCTTCGGGTGGGCGGACCGTCCACAGCGGCAGGCGAGTGGGTTGAGTCGCTGGTCGCACATTCCGTGAGAGACCGTGTACCGCTCGACTTCATCTCCACGCACACTTACGGCAACCTTCCGCTGGATGCGCGTGCGCTTATGCATCACAACGGCCTAGACCGCGTCCCGATCTGGTGGACGGAGTGGGGAGTGGGTTCGACGCACTTCGGCCCGATCCACGACGGCGTGTTCGGCGCGCCGTTCGTGCTCAGCGGCTTTGCCGCTGTGCAGGGCAGGCTGGATGCGCTGGCGTATTGGGTGGTCAGCGACCACTTCGAGGAGCTGGGGCGGCCGCCCCGGTTGTTCCACAACGGCTTCGGTTTGCTCAGCGTCGGAAACCTGCGCAAGCCGCGGTACTGGGCGGTACACCTCGCAGCGCATCTCGGCGACCACGTGCTGGAAAGCCACGTCGAAGGAGACGGTGCCGACGTTCTCGTGCAGGCCTGGGCCGCCCGCCATGACGACGGCACTGTCGACGTGCTTGTGTGGAACGGCACGATCAATGCCGAGCTGATGAGTGGCGACCGTCGGCTGGACCGCAACGTCCGGCTCATCATCACCGGACTTGGTGACACAGAATACAAAGTGAGGCTGGCTCGAATCGACGAGCAGCACTCCAACGTGGTGGCGCAATGCCCACCCGAGGTGCTATGGCCGGATGAGGCCCTTTGGGCTCACTTGCGCGCGCACGACGAACTGCACGAGGAGGGCATGCCGGACATCGCAGCCCAGCAGCGCGTGGCCGAGCTCAACTTCGCATTGCCCATGCCGGGCGTGGCTCGGATTCGCCTTTTGCCCGCACTACACCTTCGACCGACCGTAGACAACAAGGAGAACCAACCATGAGACGACTCTCACATGCCAAATCGATGACGATCGGGGCGGCCGCCGTGGCGCTAGCCCTGGTCGGCGTGAGCTGTTCGAGCAGTTCTAACAACAGCGCAGCCGGCAGCGGCACGCTGACGATCCAGGGCGACGCGGGCAATCCCACGCTGGTCGAGAACTTCAACCCCTTCCAGGGCTCCCAGCTGCATGGGACGAATCTCATCTACGAGCCGCTGGAGATCCCGAGCCCGATCGACGGCACCTACACATCGTTTCTCGCCACCGGATACAAGTTCACTGACCCGAAGACGCTCGTCTACACGATCCGGCAAGGTGTGAAGTGGAGCGACGGCAAGGACTTCACCCCCGCCGATGTGGTGTTCACCTTCAACCTGCTTAAGAAGTACCCCGCGCTGGACGGTAAGGGGGTCTGGCAGCAGATCAACGCGGTTTCTGCCAACGGCAACGACGTCACGATGACGTTCTCCGCCCCCAATGTTCCGTTCGCCGCCTCCATCGCGCAGACGGAGATCGTGCCCGAGCACCTGTGGACCAACATGGTTGATCCGACCAAGGACCCCAACATCAGCCCGGTCGGGACAGGGCCCTTCATGCTGGACGCCTTCGCGCCAACCCAGTACTCGCTGAAGAAGAACCCGACTTACTGGCAGGCCGACAAGATCGCGCCCGCCGAGGTGCTGTTCCCCGCGCAGGCCAGCAACCAGAGCACCAACCAGTTCGACGTGGTCAGCGGCAAGTTCGACTGGTCATACAACTTTCTGCCCGACGTCAAGACGACCTACGTCGCCAAGGACCCGGCACACAACCAGTACTGGTTCCCGCCGGGCGGCACGATCGCCCTGTACCTCAACCTGACGAAGCAGCCGTACAGCGATGTCAACTTCCGCAAGGGACTATCGCTGGCCCTCGACCGTCCGACGATCGCCCTGAAGGCGGTCAACGGCTACCTCGACCAGGCCAGCATGTCGGGGCTGATCTTGCCCAACCTGAGTAAGTGGCTCGACCCGAGCCTGCCGAACCAGGGTCTCGTCAAGCAGGACACGTCGGCCGCGCAGGCGGCCTTCGCGCAAGCCGGTTACGCATTGCAAGGCGGAAAGCTGGTCAAGGACGGTAAGCAGGCCAGCATGACCATCGTGATGCCGGGCAACTTCAGCGACTGGGTGGCGGCGGCCAAGGAGGTCGTCAACCAGCTGGGCAGCGTAGGCATCAACGCCAGTTTGGACCTGCCGCAGTATGCGCAGTACTCGCAGTCGATCCAAGCCGGGACGTTCGACGCGGCGATCGGCGGCTTTGGCGGCAACGGTGATCCCTACACCGACTTCAGCCTCGCGCTCAGCAGCAGCTTCGCCACACCGGTCAACACGCCCACGGCGAACAACTTCGAGCGGTTCAAGGACTCGTCGGTCGACCAGGCGTTGTCCACGCTGGCCTCGGCCACCGACTCGTCGGCACAGATGCAGGCGACATACGCGCTCGAGCAAGCCATGTACAACAAGGTTCCGGTCGTTCTCATGTACTACGGCGGCAGCTGGGGCCTGTTCTCGACGAAGCGCTTCACCGGTTGGCCATCCGCCGCCAACCCGTACACCCTGCCAACCAGCTACAACAACTCTTTGTTGACGGTTCTGACGCACATCACCAAGGCCTGAGGTGAGTTCCGGCGAAATGCGAGGCACTGGTGGAATCTGTCCACCAGTGCCATGCGGTTGCGTCCCATGAGATATGTGGCCCGCAAGGTGGTGCTGTTCCTGATCACCCTGTGGGCGGCGATCACCCTGAACTTCATCCTGCCGAGGCTAATGCCCGGTTCTCCGGTGGACGCGGCGCTGGCCAAGCTCGCTTCCAGCGGGCAACCCATCACCAACGCCGAGCGGAGGGCCGTCGAGATCCAGCTGGGCGTGCCGCACACCAGCCTGATAACCCAGTACTGGGACTACTGGACGAGCATCGTGCATCTCAATTTTGGCACCTCATACTCGTTCCCGAGCGAGACTGTCGCGCAGACCATCGGCAAGGCAGCCCCGTGGACGCTCGCGCTGGTCGGCGTGACGACGATTCTCGCGTTCATCATCGGGACCCTGCTGGGCGTCTATGCGGGCTGGCGGCGCGGCAAGACGGCAGACACATCGGTCACGCTCGGCGCGACCTTCTTCGCCGCCTTCCCGCCTTTCTGGCTCGGACTTTTGCTGCTCTACGTGTTCGCCTTCACGTACGGCTGGTTCCCGATCAAAGGTGGGTACAACCCCGGCGAGACCCCTAACCTGAGCCTGTCGTTCCTCAGTAGCGCGGCCTACCACAGCATCATTCCAGCGCTGACGCTGGCCATCACCAGTCTGTCCGGCTGGGTCTTCGGCATGCGCAACAACATGATCAACACCCTGGGCGAGGACTACGTGACGTTTGCGGAGGCAAATGGACTGCGTACCCGCACTGTCGCGTTGCTCTACGCCGCCCGGAACGCACTGCTGCCCAACGTCACCGCTTTCGGGCTCTCGTTGGGAGCTGTTGTCGGCGGATCGGTCCTGGTCGAGGGCGTGTTCAGCTATCCAGGCCTGGGCAACCTGCTCTACATCGCCGTCGTCAACCACGACTTCCCTCTGATGCAGGCGTTGTTCCTGGTCATCACGGTAGCCATGCTGGTCGCGATCTTCATCGTCGACCTGCTCTACGTGCGCCTTGACCCCCGGGTACGACAATGAGTATTGTCAGTCCCGTCCCGCCGCCCGAGGTTCCCGGCGCGGGGGTCGAGATTCGGGTCGGTCCGGCCGGCCCGATGCCGGGACCGCTGCGCTTTTTCGGCCGCGCGCTGCGGACGCTCTGGAGCAACCGCAAGGCGAGCATCGGTCTGGTCATCCTCGGCCTGGTCATCTTGGTGGCCGTGTTCGCGCCGCTGATCGCGCCGCACTCGCCGACGGCGACCACGTTCGTCCCGTACCAGAACCCCAGTACCACCAACTGGTTCGGCACCACCGGCAACGGCCAGGACGTCTTCTCCCAGATGGTCTACGGCGCGCGGATCTCCTTGCTGGTCGGGATTGCGGCGGGAGCGATGGCGACTCTCGTGGCGGTGACGATCGGCCTCATCGCCGGGTACCGGCCGGGTGTGATCGACGAACTGCTCAGCTTCATGACCAACCTCGTGCTGGTGATTCCCGGCTTGCCGCTGATGTTTATCCTGGCCGCCTACCTCCAGAAGCGGTCGGTGTGGACGATCGTCTTGGTCGTTGCGTTCACCAGCTGGGCCACTGGCGCGCGGGTCATTCGCAGCCAGGCCTCCACGCTGCGCACCCGTGAGTTCGTGACCTCGGCGGTGTTCTCCGGTGAAGGACTCTTCCGGGTGGTGTTCCGCGAGATCCTCCCGAACATGACCTCGCTGGTCGCAGGCAGCTTCTTCAGTGCGGCAACCGCAGCCGTGATGGCCGAGGCGAGTCTGGAGTTCCTCGGCCTGGGCGACCCCAACACAGTCAGCTGGGGAACCATCCTCTACTACGCCCAGCAACAGAACTCGCTACTGACCGGGCAGTGGGTTCTGGTCTTCGCCCCCGGCCTGGCCATCGCCCTGCTGGCGGTGTCGTTCACCCTGATCAATTTCGGTGTCGACGCCCTATCCAACCCGCGCCTTCGGGAGAAGTGATGGCGCTGCTGGAAGTACAAGGCGTCAATGTCGTGTACGAGCCCACACGCGGGCAGCGGATCTGGTCGGTGCGCGACGTGGACCTCGTCCTGGAGCAGGGCGAGTTCGTCGGGCTGGTCGGTGAGTCGGGGTGCGGAAAGTCGACGCTGGGGTTCGCGCTGACCCGGATGCTGCGCCCGCCGGCCCGGCTGGAGAACGGCGTGATCCGGTTCGACGGCGTCGACATCAGCACCCTGAAGGGCGAGAGGTTGCGCCGGCAGCGGCGCAACGGTTTCGCGATCGTGCTGCAGAGCGGCATGAACGCTCTGAACCCGGTGCGCAACGTTGAGCACCACTTTGGTGACATCCTCAAGGCTCACGCCCACGCGGGCGAGCATTACCCGGGTGCGACCGTCAGGCGCCGCGGTGCCGAGCTGCTCGGCAAGGTTGGGCTCGACGCCACGGTGCTGAGCAGATTCCCGCACGAGCTGTCCGGTGGCATGCGTCAGCGGGTCTCGATCGCTCTCGCGCTCTCGCTCGAACCCCGGATGATCATCTTCGATGAGCCGACAACCGCTCTGGACGTCATCGTGCAGAAGGCAGTGATTCAGACCATCAAAGACCTGCAGCGCGAGAACGGGTTCAGTGCGATCCTCATCAGCCACGACCTCGGCATCGTCCTCGAGGCCACCGACCGAGTCATGGTGATGTACGCCGGCCGGATCGTCGAGGACCAACCATCGAAAGACCTTGTAAGCGGGCCGCACCACCCGTACACCGAAGCGTTGCTGAAGTGCTATGCAGACCCGCGCGCGGACGAGATCCATCTTGGTGGGATTCCCGGCACCCCACCTGACCTGTCACTGCCGCAAGCCGGGTGTTCCTTCACGCCACGGTGCCCGCTGGTGCAGGACATCTGCCGGACGCTGGACCCGCCACTGTCACCACTGGGGCACGGCTCGGCCGCGTGCCATGTCAGGGCCCCATCCGCGGCGGTCGCCGGGGAGGGAGTGAAACCTGTCCACTAATGTGCGATCGGCGGCTGATCAGGCCACTACTGTGGCGCCACTCGTCGTCAGCGGCGTTTCGAAGATCTACACCGTACGTGGGCGCGGCAGGGGGAAATTCACCGCGGTGAATGACGTGTCGTTCACGATCGCGCCCGGCGCGGCCGTCAGCCTGGTCGGGGCGAGCGGAAGCGGCAAGAGCACGATCGCCAAAATGATCACCGGCTCGGAGCGGCCCACCTCGGGATCGATCAGGTTCGGCGAGCTCGCCGTGGAACGCCTGCACGCCGGCGGGCTGCGCAAATACCACAGCCGGGTGCAGATGGTGTTCCAGGATCCGTACGCGGCGCTCAACCCGCTGCACACCGTCGAATACACGGTCATGCGTCCCTGCCAGAACTTCCTGCGCATGTCCCCTGCCCGAGCCAGAGAGCGGGTCTACGAGCTGCTCGAGACGGTGGGGCTGACGCCGCCGGCGCAGTTCGCGGGCAAGTTGCCGCATCAGCTCTCCGGCGGCCAGCGGCAGCGCGTCGTAATCGCTCGTGCGCTGGCGTGTGACCCGGAGCTGATCGTGGCCGACGAGCCGGTCTCGATGCTCGACGTGTCACTGCGGGCCGACGTGCTCCGGCTGCTGGCCAGCCTGCGCGCGAAACGAGGCCTGAGCCTGCTCTACATCACCCACGACCTGCTCGGCGCGCGCGTTGTCAGCGACGAAATACTCGTCCTCAACAAAGGAAAGGTGGTCGAGCAAGGCCCGACCAAACAGGTTCTGCAGCACCCAAAGGACGAGTACACCGTGCAACTGCTCGACGCAGTGGCCACCCCGTTCGCGACGGCTGGTACGGCCCCGACCGGTTGAGTTCTCAGAGGAGGAGCTGCCACAGATGAGAAGAGAAGGACTGTTTCGGCCGATCGGGACGCGGCGCTGGCCGCTTGCGGTATTGGGCGTCATCGCGTTGATGCTGCTGCCGATGCAGGGGGTGGGCGCGGCGGATGGCATCGGCGCATCCCCCAGGGGCAGCCTGTCTGATGGGCAACGGGCGAGCCTGCTGCAAATCGCCCGGGACACGTGGAGGTTCTACGGGACGGACGTCGACCCCAACACCCATCTGCCATTGGACAACGTCAGTTTTGCCGGTGGTTCCGCCACACCCACTTCGTATGGCAGATACACCTCGGCCGCCAACATCGGCGTGTACCTCTGGGCGGTGGTCGCCGCCAACGACCTCGGTCTCGTCAGCAGGCCCCAAGCGCGAGCCATGCTAGCCGCGACGCTTACCGAGGTGGCGAGCCTGAAGCGTTCCAATGGGTTCCTGTACCAGTGGTACGACACCACGACCGGTCACGTCATCCGAAACCCGGGCGACATCGACTGCACCACCGAGACGACGCCGACCTTCGACAACTGCTACTTCATCTCCAACGTCGACAACGGGTGGTATGCCTCGGGTTTGATCGTAGTGCGGCAGGCCATGCCAGAGCTCAGGGGCCTGGTCGGCAGCCTGATGTCCCCGATGAACTTCGGCCTCTTCTACGATGCGCGAGCCGAGACTCACTGCAACGTCAACCCGGCAATCGCGGGCAACCAGCCCACCGGCCAGATGTACGGGGGTTATTACGACGGCCTGCCCCCCGACCAGGGCGACAACTGGCAGCACTACTACCACAACGGCGCTCTGTACAGCGATCCGCGTATATCCGCCTACATAGGCATGGGGCTGCACCAGATGCCGGGCAACGTGTGGTGGCGCAGCTGGCGGACGCTTCCACCACCGGCTCCGTATGCCGACTGCCTGAGCACTGATCCCGACTTCTCCTGGCAGGGACAGTGGCCGCCATCCGGCTCCTGGCAGACCTACACCGACCCGCAGTCGGGCCAGCAGTTCAACGTGTGGGAAGGGCACTACGTCTACACCGGCTCCGGGCTCACGTTCGTGCCGACGTACGCCGGCGGGATGTTCGAAGGCCTGATGGCAAACGAGGTCGTGCCGGAGACCACCTGGGGGCCGCACAGCTTCGGTCTCGCTGACGTGCGTACCGCCCAGGTTCAGATCAAGTACGCCACCGAACAGCTCCACTACCCGGTCTGGGGCATGTCGCCGTCCAGCACTGCCGACGACAGTGGCGGATATGGCGGCTTCGGGGTCGAGGGCCTGACGTTCCCGTACTACGGGTTCGGGGCCGACGCCAGCCACCCGAACCAAGGGTTGTCGTTGTCGGAATGCCGTGGGTGCGCAACTGAGGACGTGGTGACTCCGCACGCGTCGTTCATCGCCCTACAGGTCGCGCCGCAGCAGGCCTACGCCAACATCCAGGCGTTGCGTGCGCTCTACCCCGGGGTGTACGGGTCCGCCGGTTTCTTCGACGCGGTCAACCCCATCACGGGGTCGGTCGGCCACCGGTATCTGGTCCTGGACCAGTCCATGATCATGGCCGCACTGGACAATGCACTTCGCGACGGTGCGATGCAGCAGCACTTTGCGCGGGACCCGGTCTCCTGGGCGGCCCAGACTTACCTCTCCATGGAGACGATGTCGATTCAATAAGGCAGTGATGAGAGCTTGGGGAGTTTGGCTCCAATCGGGTTGCCGAACTCCCCAAGATTGACTTGTCGAGTTGGCGGGCGGCCGACACCAAGCGTCCCCATCGCGACCAAGAACCGCTGCTCATCGCGGAGCTGAGTCTCAGGACACCTCCACAGCCAGAGTGTTGCCCTTGGTCCGCAAAAGGGCGCGCAGCTGCGCCATGTCGACCGCGACGCCGGGTGGGCGGTAGGGGTTTGACAACGCCTCGGTCTCGAGCGGGACGCCGTTTAGGCTGACGCCGACCGGTCCGACGCCGCGCGCGCCGACGCGGAACATCACGTCCATCTGTACACCCGCAACCGGCACTCGCGCCCGCAGGCCGTCGAGGTCCGGGGCGAGCACCGGATCGACCTCTAGAACGTGCGAGCGGCGGCGCAGACCGAGCAGACACTCCACGACGAGCCGCAGGAAGATGCCAGGGCCCGACGAGTACACCCGCCATCCACCCTCGAGTGGAACGTCCCCCCGGAGCACGCGATCGTACTGCTCCGCCGCCTTATACCGGTCGGCGATCACTGCGTCGGAGGACGAGTAGTAGCAGTTCGACTGGCGGGGCCGCGCGGACGGCACCCGCGCGGTCATGCCAATGGGGTTCGCGAGGGCCAGCGCCCCAAGCAACCGCTGGGCGTCGCCGTGACGGGCGAGCGCCTCGGCGTAGCGCAGGTGGGCGTGTGTGTACATGAGCCCGATCTCTCGGCCGAAGAAAGTGGCGGCCTCGGCCCGCTGGAAGACCTCCATCGGACCGCCGTGGTACCGCGGGGGACGGTCGAACAATCGGGCGCCGTCAGGACCAAGCAGGTGCTCGTGCAGAAGCGCCAAGTGCGCCTCGGCATCTTCGGGCGACAGCAGGTCGCCGGAGATGGCGTGGATGACTTGCAACAGGCCGTAGCGCAGTCCGGTGCGGCGATCGGAGGGGTGTACCAGGTGCTCGACCGAGCCGTCGTCGCGGAAGAGCCCATAGCCGGCGAGAACGCCGTCGCGTACGAGCAGATCACGCATCGCCTTGGCGGACTCCGCGGCCCTGTGCTCGGCGGCAGCCGCCGTGGGAGCGGTCCCTCCGTCGGGGGCATCAGGCGCGCCGACGGCGCGGAGGGCGTCTGCCAGCGTGCGCAACGCGTGGATCTGAAGGGTCACGGTCCAGGTGGAGCAGAGCCGGGCGGCCAACGCGGGATCCGCAGGCTGCAGCGAATCGTTCCAGTCCCCATTGCCATACGCCGGCAGGGGTGTGCCCGGGACGGTGTCGGCCGCGATCCGGTCCAGCGCCCGGCGCACGTGCTCGAGTACCGGCTCGCCCGCGGTTGCGCCGTCGTCGCCGACGTAGGAGAGGCGCTCCTCCAGGAGACTACGGTCACCGCTGGCTGCGAGGTACTCCCCGAGCGCCAAAAGCGGCCAGAAAACCACGTCGCCGTGGGCGTCGCGCTGCCCGGGCGCCACCTCCCGGGGGTAGAACTCGAACCATTGGGGCCAGTCGCCCCGTTCGTTCTGAGCCCGGAACAAGCGCGTGAGCAGGTCGCGAAGGGGCGCCATCTGATCGAGGGCGAGAAGCAGGCCGACTGGGCCCTGGCAGACGTCACGGGTGCCCCAACCTCCGCCCGTGTACTGCTCTAGGCCGCGGGGGGACAGGTAGTGCACGAGCGCGTTGTGGGCGAACCAGGGTAGGACGGCATCCAGCCGCTCGATCTCCTCAGCTAGCGGCGAGCCCGACGGCGGGACCAGCCGTAACGATCCGCCCAGCGCAGGCCAGAACTCGGACCAAGCCGGCTCGCCGAGAGCCTGGGCAGCGCAATCAGCGTCCGGCACCAGATGGGCGGTCAGCGTGAGCTTCAGGTCATCGGTCGGAGGAGTCCGCATTGTCAGCCAAGGCAGGTTGCGCGATCGCCCGTCCAAAAACAGGGCCTCGTCGCGCTGCACCTGCTCAACGGCACCCGCTCGCCAGGAGAGCCGGAAGTTGCCGCTTGGAAAGCGACTCGCGGTCGCCGAGCCCGTCGGAGGTCGGACCGTGACACCGCTTGCGTCGATTGATAGGGGGGGAGGGTCAGGGTCCTGGCCGTCGTCATCGCCGAGTGCCACATTGACGCAGACGAGGAGGCGGCACGAGGCACCCTCCCGCACCCGAACCTGGAGGGTGAGCTCGTGGTTCGCCGCGGGTGCGGTGACGACCACCTCGATCAACCCCTGAGCATGCCGGTACCACCACCGGCAGGAATCCAGGGCGACCGCCCATGCGCTCGGCGCGTCGAGCAGGACCCAGCCCCCGGGCGCTGCAGTCGCCTCCACGAACACCCGCAGCCCGTAGGCGCGCCGCAGCCCGACGTAGCCCCGTCTCGTGGACAGCATCCGGTTGAGGCTCACGTGCCCCTGGGTGACCTGCGAGTGGAAGACACCAGCCATCCATGGCGTAGAGGTCAAGCTGCCCTCATCCGGCACCAGGCCGTTCCCCGTGCGCAGGATGTGCCCGTGAGGCCGCAGCACCGCACGCTCCTTCGTCTGCAGCACGACGTGAGTGCCGTCGTCGGTGAAGAAACTGAGCAGGTCCCGGCCATCGCGCTCCGCGTGGCGCTGACCGGGACCCACCAGGGCTCCGATCTCGCCGTCGGTGAGGTCGCGGCAGTGGAGGACTGGAGAGGATGAGAACAGCGACCCCACCACCGAAACCGCACCATCGGCTCCCGCAGGCTCTGGCGGTCGGGCTTCGGGCTGACGCTGAGCCTCGGCGGCCTCGACAGCGTCGGCGGCGGACGTCGCGCTCGGATGGTTGGCTTTGAAGATCCCGAAGAAGCCGGACGTCAGCCGCTCGCCCGGGCGCAGCCGGGTGCTCCGATCCTGCAACAGGACGAGGGTGTGCTCGTGCTGCAGGCGGGTGTTGGGCAGCCGGTCGGCGAGTAGGCCCGGAGGCGGATCCCCCGCCCAGTGCGCACGTCCGAGCTGGAGGGCGTCCGTTCCCCAGCCGACCCCCTCACGCAGGCAGCCTAGGAGCACCCAGGGGGCGGCGGGACCTGGCATGTTCTGCCGCACCGCGACCGCCATCCCAACCACTTGCGTTTGCACCGGGGTGAGGTCGAGATACTGGCTTACGTAGTACTCGTTCGTCCGCACCGCGACGTACGGAGCGAGGGCGACGTCTTGCGTGTGAAGGATGTCGACGTCTCTGGCATCAGGTCCGCGGTTGGTCACCTCGACGTGCCAGAACCAGGCCGTCACGGCGGCGGCCAGACAAAAAGTCACCCGGTACTCCAGATCGCGCCATAGGCCTGTCACTACGGGACCTGCTGCGGTCCATTGCAGGCTGCCGCCCGCCTGCGGTCCGAGCATCGGTATGGTCTCGACGACCGGGCCCTTGAGCCGCAGATAGAGGTTTGCCGGTCCTGCCTCGAGGTCGTCGGCCGGGTACATCAGGATGCTCCGACCAGCCACTTCCAGCCGGCGCAGGGCTCCGCTTGTCGTGAACTGCGCTCTGATCCCAGAAGGGCTGCTGAGGCCTGCGGCAGGGTGCCGGTCGTTCTGCCCGGTGGTGGCCGTCAAACTATGCCAACCTCGCGTATCGCCAAGGAAATCGCGTACGCCGCACGCCCACCCTAGGATCGAAAGTGCGCAAGTCGATCCATGCAGGGAGGTTATCCTTTCGTAGCGGCAAAAGTTGCTGTTCAGTTGTCTTTAAACAGCTGGTCACAGGGCCTTCTTGGGTCGATTTCGATCTCAGCGGCAGCCCACCTGTTTACAAAACAGCTGCTCTGCCAATTGAGCTACGCCGGCGTCCTCTGAAGGGTAAAGGAACTTTTCCGATAGGGTCGGCGCCCCTAATCTGAATTCACGGCGAGCCTGGTCAGGGCTGGTATCGGAGTCCTCCAAGGGTCCGAACGCATCAGCCGATCGGGCGCAAAGCAGGAGGCAATATGCCCCGAAACAGCTGGTCGTTTTGAAATACAGGTGGTCACGCAAATCGCATCGAGAGGATCCGCTCCAAGAGACTCGCGGATTTCAATGGCCTGCTTCTGGGTCGTTGCCCTGAGAGCCTCTTGACATAACCGTCAACTTATATAAGATAGAGGTTATGAAGCGGGTATGTGGAAAGTCGAGTACACCGACCAGTTCGAGGACTGGTGGTTCACGCTCTCAGAGCAAGAGCAGGAAGCCGTGACCGCTGCTGTCGAGGCGCTGGAGGAACGGGGTCCCGCTCTGAGCAGGCCCTTTGTGGATGTGATCCAAGCGTCACGACACGCAAACATGAAGGATCTGCGCCCTCGAGGTGGCCATATCCGGGTGATGTTCGCGTTCGATCCCCGGCGCACCGCGATCCTGCTGATCGGGGGCGACAAAACCGGGCAATGGGAGTCCTGGTACGAAGAAATGATCCCGATCGCGGACAGGCTCTACGACGAGCATCTTCGGGCGATCGAGAAAGAAGGAGCAAGAGAATGAGTGGACGAAAGAGCTTCACAAACCTGAAGCGGCAAGTCGAGGCGACTCCTGAGCGCCGGGCACGACTCGATCGGGAGCGCCAGTTCGTCCGCACCATCCTGGGGCTCACGGCCATGCGTAAAGCACGCGGCGCTACCCAGCGGCAGATCGCTGAGGCGTGGGATGTCAGCCAGGCGAACGTGTCGCAGATCGAGCGTACCCAGGACATCTTTCTATCCACTCTGAGCAAGTACATCGCGGCGCTCGGCGGTCAGATCGAGGTGCGCGCCATCTTTCCCGACGAAGTGGTCACCTTGCTGGGCGACGGGAAGGTCACCGAGACAGTTAGGTCCAAGAGTTCGGCGTCCACCGCTTCTGCGAGGTGACGACTATGGGAGCGCCGACGGTGCCGTGCCCTGGCCTGGGCACAGCTTCGCCGGCCGATTCAGTAGGTTCAGCGCATGGTCGATCAGATCGCGGTCATCGGTTCTCTCGTACTGTTCGGTGGCTGCATCGCCATCGTTGTTTTCTTCCCGCGATGTCTGGGAAATGCGAAGCAAGATTGCACTGCGTTGTGGCCGGACCGGCTGTGAGACACTCCGAGGGTGGCGCCTGTAGTCGCGGCCTTCGAACCAGAACATGCCGAGGCCATTGCGCATCTGTGCGTGGCGGAAGGATGGAAGTCGTGGACTGCCGACAAAGTGGCCGCGGCATTTTCGGCTCCACGAGTTATCGCGGCTGTAGCGCTCGAAGGCGACAAGGTCATCGGAGCAGGCGAGCTGCTGTCGGACGGACACGTCATGGCGTACCTCGGACTGCTGATTGTCGCACCGGACGCGCGCCGACAAGGAATCGCGAGATGGCTGATTGAAGAGCTTTTTGCCCGTTCCCGCCTGGAGAGGATCGACCTCCTTTCCGAAGAGGAGTCGACGAGTTTCTACGACGCCTTACCGCACCGCTCAAGCCGGGATACCGTATCTACCAGCAGGAAAATGGCTAATGGCGCCTCAAAAGACAAATGGAAATGGCCAGGGCATACGGATAATCCGGCATCCATCTGTCAACAGCTAGGAGTCTGTGTGGGTAATCGGACGAAAGCCTGAGACAATAAGCAGGCGTCGTCCAGCATCGATCCAGCCCACGTTGAGGTAAGAGCCCATGAGCACGCCGCGCCCATCGAAGCAGTTGACGATCCCGACGCGGCTGCCGAAAGCGAAGACGCCGCCCGAACGGGCGGAGTCTGGGGAGGCGGTCGGTGCGCAGAAAGTGTTCCGGGCCTACGACCCCAAGCAGATCCTGTTGCTGCCCCCCGACTTGGCGAGTTGGCTGCCGGCGGGACATCTGGCTCGACTGGTGGACGACCTAGTCGAGCACACGCTCGACCTGAGCTTGATCTACGCCTCGTATAAAGAGTCGCGCGGGGCGCCGCCATACCACCCCAAGCTGCTCTTGAAGCTGCTGCTCTACGGCTACGCGGTCGGCATCTTCAGCTCACGACGGATGGAGCGGGCGGCTCAGGAGCTGGTGCCCTGTCGCTATCTGACCGCCGACCAGCAACCCGACCACTGGACCATCAGCGAGTTCCGGCGCCGACATCTGGGGACGGTGAAGGATCTGTTCGGGCAGGTGCTCGAGGTCTGTCAGGAAGCGGGGCTGGTCAAGCTCGGCCACGTGGCCCTGGACGGGACCAAGATCAAGGCCAACGCGAGCAAGCACAAGGCGATGAGCTACGGCCGGGTGCGGGAGCGGGAGTCGGAGTACGAGAAGATCGTCGAGGGCTGGCTGCAGCGGGCGGAGGAGATCGACCAAGCCGAGGACGCTGAGTTCGGCCAGGACCGTCGCGGAGATGAGTTGCCGGAAGAGCTGCAGCGGGCGGAGACGCGACTCCGGAAGCTGCGGGAGGCGAAAGCAGCGATTGAGAAGCGGGCCAAGGCGAAGGGTGAGGCGGAGCCCGAAGACAAAGACCAGCACAACTTCACCGACCCCGACTCGCGGATCATGCTCAACTCCGACAAGGCCTTCGTCCAGGCTTACAACTGCCAGCTGGTGGTGGACGACACCGAGCACCACATCGTGGTCGCGACCGACGTCAGCAACCAGGCGGCAGACAACCCGCACCTGCTCAAGATGCTGGTGGAGACAGAGCGGAACACAGGCGCGATACCGAAGCAGATCACGGCCGACGCCGGCTACGCCGGGGAGACCAATCTCTACCTGCTCGACAAGCTGCCGATCGACGCTTACGTCGCCGTCGACAAGGACAAGCACAGCCGCAACCAACCGGCGCCGCGAGGCCGCATACCGAAAGCGGCCGGACTGCGCGAACGGATGCGTCGCAAGACACGCACGAAGAGGGGGCGCCAGGCCTACGCCCGCCGCAAGCACGTCGTGGAACCGGTCTTCGGCATCATCAAACAGGCCCTCGGCTTCCGTCAGTTCTTGCTCCGAGGACTCGAAAAGGTGCCCGCCGAATTTGACCTCGTTGCTCTCGCCTACAACCTGCGCCGCCTGCACGACAGCGGGCGGCTGCAGGGCTCCGGTGGGGGCCTGGGATGGGTCGCTACAGCGTGATCGTATGTGTCCCCGGCGACTTCACGGTGCGCACTCACGTCGTCTGCGCCGACTCGATGGTCCGGATCGGATCAGTTCGGCTTCATGACTGCCCAGACGTCGCCAAAACCGTTAGTCACACGGACTCCTAGTGGTGTCCGATCGGGGTGATTGTTGACTCCCGTGTGAGGCCTGCTGAACTTGGTCCGATCTTATAGAGAACTTCGCCACTAGCATTTGTCACTAACACCTACCGAAAGGCGAGGGCGTACGCGGATGCGGCCATCACATCAGAACCTGGGATGAGCACATGGAGAATCCCGTCGCCTACATCGACGAGCCTCGGCGCGGCTCGGCGCATTCAGAGCTTGTAGTAAGCTTCGGTTCGCATCGTCCAAAAGCGATGTTCAGTTGTTTTTAAACAGCTGGTCATAAGGCCTTTTTGGCCGATTTCGCTCTCAGAGACAGACCACCTGTTTACAAAACAGCTGCTCTGCCAATTGAGCTACGCCAGCGTGCTCTGAAGGGTAGAACCTGGCCAATGAATCTGCACGTCCTGAAGCGACAGTCAAGATGTCGAGTGTTACCGTGCGGACGTGGCAAGTGTCCTGTCGTGGGTCTCAGGCTCCGGTGTCGTGCAGGGGATAATCATCGGCGCCACCCTGGCGTTCTTAACGGCGATTCTCATCTTGAACGTCGTGGTCAGGTCCATAACAACGACCGTCAACGGCTGGAGCAGCATCCGCAAATGCGGCCAGCCCAGCAACGGGATCCTCGTGCGGGCCGCCTGCGCGAAAGCATTGCCCGTTGTCAACGTGTTTGAAGAGGCTGCGTACTGGACGACCACCAGGGATGGCTCTGGGCGAACGCTCACCGGCCAGCATGAATATGTCCTGAATTTTCCGGCCGGGCAACTCCCGCCGAATGACGCATTCTGGTCGCTGACCGTGACCGATATCGTCGGATATATGGTCAACAATGAGATCAATCGCTCTAGCTTTGACGATCGTTCGAATCTCGCCAAGAACGCCGACGGTTCAATCGATGTTTATTTTCAGCAACAGGCTCCGACCGGGCACGAGCACAACTGGCTGCCGACCCCGTCCGGCAACTTCAAGCTGATGCTCCGCGCGTATCTGCCCGGCGCGGCCATTCTCAATGGCACCTACCGCGTGCCGCAAGTCGTTAAGGCGCAGTGAGATGAACCGGCTTATTTTGAAATACGGATATCCCATTACAGGCGCGATACTGGCGCTTTACGTGTGGGTCATCTATCAGCGGATATCTCGCGGGTGGAGCGAGGTCATTACACTCGCCGTAGCGGCGGTCATCGTGTGGGCGGCTGGCACGCCGGCTTTCATTTACTTTTGGCCGCGCATCACGGTCATGGGTTTCAAAAGGGCGATTGTCAAGGGCGGTTTCGGCGGCGCCCCGATCCCCGTCAACACGCTTTACGCCGAGCCCAACATCTCTTCCTCGTCGGCGTCGAACGCGAGCCTGCTGGGAACCGGGACCGACGACGTGCTCTACGTTGCCGGCTGGCTCGACTTGAGGAATGGGCCGCAAGTCCTGCACGCGCCAGATATGGCCGGACGGTATTACAGCGTGCAGTTCACTGATCCGTCAAATAGCGCCAACTTCGCCTACGTCGGCAAACGTACGACGGGAACCAAGGCCGGTGACTATCTTCTCAACGGGCCCGGCTGGAAGGGAACCGTACCGAAAGGCATGACGCAGATTTCTTCGCCAAACAATTCCGTGCTCGTCATCGGCCGTGTATTCGTCGAGAGCGACAGCGATCAACCGACCGCGTACGCGCTGGCGCAGCAAATACAGCTCGCACCGTTGAGTCAGTAGCGGTCGACGGGAACTCCAACGTTCGGCCGCGAACGGCTCCTAACCGGCCGGCATCGATGAACCTCCAGCACCTGGCGTCGCCGAGCACTATCGAGACACCGTTTCAGGAGCCAGAAGGAGATCAACAATGTCCGCAGCCCTGAAGCTGACGCACAGAACCATCGGAGTGGAAGTCCGCCGCGGCACCTACGACGCAGTGGTCGACGGGAAGCATGCCGGGACCCTCGAGCTGAACCAGACCATCGATATACCGCTCGAACCCGGACGGCACACTCTGCAAGTCCGCAGTGGCCGAAACTCGAGCCGAACCAAGACCTTCGACGTCGCGGAGGGCGAAGTCGCCAGCTTCCGATGCAGCGGAAAGAGCATCTTGCCGATCTTTCTCTTGTCGTTCGTCGTTCCCAGCCTGGCACTCTCGCTCCAGCGCGAGTAGACACAACGCGCCAAAGAGAGAGCCATCGGACCACCCCCAGGCGCTGATCCGAGTAGTCGCGTGACGCTTATAGACGTGAGAGGGAACTCACCGACGACGGCGCCGAACAGCGCTTCCTCGAACGCCGGCTAACAGAACCGGCAGCCACCACTCATGGCGAATTGTGGCGTTTGGGCCCCGCGCATCGCTCGACGTGTAGCCGAAGCAAAGCCAAGCGTCCACTAAGGCCCCGGGATCTCTGTGATGTTGGCCTCGTTGATCTCCGAGCACGACATCTGCCGGTAGTTCTCTTCAAGAAAGACCTCCGACACGCTGGACTCCAGGTCCCGAAACGCCTGCAAGGAGGGCCGGGTCATCGATGACGACGTTCTGGAAGTTCTGCATGTTGTGGGCGGTCGGAGCCCATCGGGCGGCCTCCAGATCATTCCAAGCTCCTGGGCCGATGGTCGCCGGTCGGGGTCGTATGCGACCATGACCGATCGTCCTGGGTGATCATCGACAGGATGATCCGGGCGGCGGCAGTACCACGATGGTCATTGCTCGGGGGTCTGACTGCGACCCCGCCGCCCCGTGACGGGTGCGCTGCGGGTGCTGGGCGGCGCCTGATCTCATCCATGTATTCAGGCTCTCGGACTGCGGGATCGCCGGCTAGTGCCAGGGTGCCTGTCGGGGGAGAGAAGAATGGCATCGCCCTGAGCGGACTCTGGCGCCAGCTCGTCCAGCAGCTGACGAACCTGATCGTCGCCCGTCTGGCTGAAGTCGTCGTACCAAACGCCCACGGCAAAGAAGGCGTCGGAAGTGATTACGCTCTCGAGGCGATCTACGAGTGGCGCGAGCGACCGGCAGGTTTCTGCTGCGCCGACAGGGACCGCCGCGACAATGGCGGCCGGCCGGCGCTGCCTGAGAGCCATGACAGCCGCGCGCATGGTCGAGCCGGTCGCAAGGCCGTCGTCAACCACGATCACCGTCTTCCCGCGAGGTTCGAATGGAGGCCGGTCGCCTCGATATAGCCGTTCGCGGCGAATCACCTCGACGCCCTCTCGGGCGGCGACCCGGTCGATCACCCGCTTGGGCACCGACATCTCATCGAGGACATCGGCGTTGAGCACCCGAACGCCGCCGGAGGCGATAGCCCCCATCGCGAGCTCCTCGACGCCCGGGTAGCCCAGCTTCCGCACTACGATCACGTCCAGCGGCGCGTGAAGTGCCTTGGCCACCTCATAGGCGACGGGCACGCCGCCGCGCGGGATCCCCAACACCAAAGTATCGGGACGCCCGGCCAGATCGGCGAGTCGCTGTGCGAGCTGACGACCGGCGTCCCGGCGATCTTGAAAGTGAACTGGCTTCCCCAACCGATCGTGCCCCATGACGCGCTCGGCCGCAGCCATCAGGAGTTCACGAGATGGCGGCCGAACCAGTCCGCGGCCAGCGCAGCCACCTGCTTCAGCGTTCCGGGTTCTTCGAACAGGTGTGAAGCGCCGGGGACGATCTCGAGTCGCTTCTCGCACGTCAGCTGATCCAGCGCCTGGCGATTGAGCCCGATCACGACGTGATCGTCGCCGCCGACGATCAGCAGAGTTGGTGCGGCGACAACCCCGAGCGAGCCTGTGGCCAGGTCTGGCCTGCCGCCGCGCGAGACGACTGCCCGGACGTCTTGCGGCCGGTCCGCGGCTGCCACCAGAGCCGCGGCCGCTCCCGTGCTGGCTCCGAAGTAACCCATCGGGAGGGCGTGCGTGGAGGGGTTGTGTCTCACCCAGGCAGAAGACTTTTCGAGCCGTCCGGCCAGCAGGCCGATGTCGAATCGGACGCTGCCGCTGATTTCGTCGAGCCGTTCTTCGTCCGCGGTCAGCAGGTCCATCAATAGTGTCGCCATGCCCGCCTGTTGAAGCTCGTGGGCCACGAAGCGATTACGGGGGCTGTGCCTGCTGCTGCCGCTGCCGTGTGCGAACAGCACGATGCCCACCATCCCCTGCGGCATGACCAGATCACCGGCGATGGCGTCCTCGCCGACCCGGATGAAAACCGAACTGTCCTCGGTGATTGCGGAAGCGCTGGGGCTCATGGTTCACCTCGCCGACAACGACCTGGTCAAATCCGACCATATCCCTGCCGGCCATCGAGGCACAGTGCCATTCGGTCCACAAGCTGGCGGGCCCTTCGGCCCTCGATGTGTAGACGGCTGCGGCTTACGCTTGTCTCGGTTCCGGGAGCCGATGGGCAACGGCCGGGGTAAAGCCCCCGACAAGGGAGGCGGTGCTTGAGCCGGAAACCCACGGTTACTCGGAACCAAAATGAAATGACATGGAAGTAGCCATTCACGATCGAACTCACCACGTTCCGGCGGAAGACATCAGCTACGCGCAGGGCAAGCTCAGCACGATCGCCGGCCGCTTCGACTTGGTTGCGAGGGCAGAGCTCGAGTTCGATCGAGACCTGAAGAAGAGGCCGCATCCGCTTTACGTGGTGAAGGTCCAGCTGTACCTGATCGGCCATCGCCTGTCCGACCTGCGCGCTCATGAGACCGGTCGCGATCTGCGTGCCACCGTCGACCTGCTGATGGACAAGATCGATGGTGAGCTGACCACATTAAAGGAGCGCGTCAAGGCGCACCCGTAGCTGTCCCGGTACGTTTGCAGTCCAGGCGTCACCCAGCCACGGGGCCGTTCGGCAGTCGACCCTGGGGCGCTCCAGTGGCAGCATCAATAGATGAATCGCGGCGCCGAGGTAATCGAAACCCATATCTCGTATGTGTTCTTGATCGGCGATCGGGCTTACAAGCTGAAGAAGCCGATCAAGACGCCCTTCCTCGATTACTCGTCGCGCGAGGCTCGACTCTGGGCTTGCGAGCGCGAGGTCGAGCTCAACCGGCGGCTCAGCCCGGACGTATACCTCGGCGTGGCGTCGATCCTGGATGAGCACGGGCAGCCGTGCGATTCGCTCGTGGTCATGCGGAGGATGCCCTCAGAGCGAAGCCTCTCCCGCCTTGTCCGCGCGAGAGCGGACGTCGCCGACGATGTGCGTAAGATCGCCCGCCTCATGGCTGGATTTCATTCCTTAGCTCCAAGATCGGCTGCGATCTCGACTGCGGCCGGCATCGAGTCGGTTCGGGCCAACTGGGAGGCCAACTTCGCCGAGATGCGAGGCTCTGTTGGTCGCGTCCTCGACGCCGCGGTAGCCGGACGGGTCGAGCTGCTCGTCAGAAGGTACTTGTCCGGTCGCACATCTCTTTTCACCGATCGAGTAGAAGGCGGGATGGCGCGCGACGGCCACGGTGATTTGAAGGCCGACGACATCTTCTGCCTGGAGGACGGACCTCGCATCCTCGACTGCATCGAGTTCGACGACCGCTTCCGCCACGGAGATGTTCTCGACGACGTGGCGTTCCTGGCGATGGACCTCGAGAGGCTGGGTTCCCCACCTTTGGCCCGTGCATTCCTAAGCAGTTACGCGGAGTTCTCAGCCGAATCGCATCCCGAATCGCTGCTTCACCACTACATCGCGTACCGCGCCCACGTGCGTGCGAAGGTGGCGTGCATCCGCGAAGACCAGGGAGACCCTTCAGCAGGGGCCGAAGCCAGACAGTTGCTGGGAATCTGCCTCCAGCATCTGGAGGAGGCGCGTGTCAGGTTGATCCTGGTCGGGGGGTTGCCGGCCGCAGGGAAGTCGACGCTCGCGTCCAAGCTCGCAGACCGGCTCGGTTACGACCTTGTTCGATCCGACGAGGTGCGGAAGGAGCTTGCGGGGCTCGCGCACGATAGCCCCGCCGCGGCCCCAGCAGGTGAGGGGCTCTACCGGCGCCAACTGGTCGAAGGCGCCTACGACGAGATGTTCCGCCGCGCGCGCCTGGCCCTCGAGCGCGGCGTTTCGGTGATCCTCGATGCGACCTGGCGCGACGCACAAATGCGAGAGGCTGCGCGTCTTCTGGCGCAGGCGACCTGCGCCGACTTGGTGGAAATTGGCTGCACCGCCCCACGTTCTGTACTCCAGCGGCGGCTGGCGCGTCGAAAAGGCCGCGTCGCAGCGTCGTCCGACGCCACGCTCGAAGTCCTCGACTGGATGAAGTTCGACCAGTGGCCCGGCTCTGTGGACGTGGATACCAGCGTCGCGCCGTCGGAATCGCTGGCGGCGGCGATGGAACTCGTCACATCAGGCCATTCGGCCCGATCAGCGGCGGCCGCCCGGCCCTGACCCTTGGCAAGATCGAGCCTCAATCTCCTCTTATGCGCCAGAGACTGGCCGCGACGCTACAGCTTTTCAGAAGGGCGCCGAGCGTGCCAGACCTCGGATCTCAGCTCAAGGAGCTGCTGGTCGAGGTGTGGCGGCAGGAGGACTTCGAGCGGCAGCATCCGTTCACCTGCGCCGTGATCCGGCGGGACGCCAGGCGCCGCAGCCACTAACCTGCCGGCTGATCGGCGAAGGAGTTGACCATGGCGAAAGATGTGTTGCTCGACATCGAAGCAAGAGACAAATTGAAGAGCGGCATGGACGTGCTGGCAGACGCCGTTCGCGTCACGCTGGGGCCCAAAAGCCGCAACGTCGTGCTGGGTCGGAAGTATGGGCTTCCTCTCGTCATCAATGACGGCGTGACCATCGCCAAGGACATCGAGCTTCAAGACCCCTGGGAGAACATGGGCGCGAAACTGCTCTGCGAGGTGGCCACCAAGACAAATGACGTGGCGGGCGACGGCTCGACCACGGCCACGCTCTCGCGCAGAAGATGATCGACGAAGGCTTCCGCAACCTCGCAGCAGGTTCGAATCCGATGCAGATGAAAGTCGGCATCGAAATGGCGGTCGGGCAGTGGTGGTGGAGGTCAAGAGGCTGTCGAAGCCGCTCAAAGGACATGACGACATTGCGCCCGTGGCGGGAACCTCCTCGGCGGACCGCACCATCGGCAACCTCATGAAGACGCCATGGACAAGGTCGGTAAGGATGGAGTCATCACCGTGGAGGACAACCAGACGATGGCCACCGAGCTCGACGTGGTCGTGGGCATGCAGTTCGACCGCGGCTACATCTCGGCCTACTTCGCGACCAACACCGACCGAATGGAGGCGGTGCTGGAGGCGCCCCTAATCCTCATCACCGACCGGAAGATCATGGCCATCGCCGACATCCTTCCCGTGCTCGAGAAGGTCATTCAGCAGGGTAAGCCGCTGCTGACCGTCCCTGAGGATGTCGAGGGAGAGACGCTGGCGACGACGCCGCCCGCGAGTTTTGCCAGCCGCTCCTGCAGCCCGGAGGCGGCTACGACGCTTTGAGCAACCGCTTCGTGAACATGTTCGAAGCCGGCATCGTCGACCCTGCCAAGGTGACTCGCGCCGCTTTGCAGAACGCAGCATCGATTGCAGCCATGGTCCTGACCACGGAGGCCATGATCACCGAGATCCCGGAAACGAATGCCGCGCGTGAACCCCTGATGTCGGAGATGTAGGTAGGGCCTTGCCCTTGGGGGCCGATCGCCCCTGGCGTTGGACGACCCTCTCCGTCATTGTCAGGTCGAGATGGGTAAGCTGACACGATCGAACAGGGCGGGTGGCGAGAGCCGATCAGCCAAAGCAACACAAGAGCCGCACCGCCGGAGCCTTGCGGGCGAGCACGACTTGGATCCTGGCGCCCAGGGCCCGAACATCGGGTACTGGCAAGCCGTCGGCTCCACGCGCGCCGCGGCCAAACGCTCCAAGCGCCCCTAGGAGATGAAAGGACGGCATCTGACTGGACTGGTGGGGCTCGCGGCGATTGCCAGCCTGCCGCTGGTCGCGGTCTGCGGCCCGAAGTCATCCACCGCTAGACCTCACCAACGGTTTCAGCCACTCCCAGCCCCTCACCCCTCAACTGCACCGGCGCCGGGCCCGCTTCTCCGTCGTGGCAGTCGCCGGACCAGAGAATGGGCACGACGCCGCCGATCGTGTCCGCCACAGTCGCCGGTGACACTCTGACCCTGACCTTCGACCAGGGCACTCCAGCCTTCGAGGTGACGACGCAACCGACCGCCCACTTCACCGCCACCGACGGCCGCGGAGGCCCGGTCGACCTGTCCGGTTCGGCCGGCGTGCTGATCGTTCTGCGCGGCTTTCGCCGGGACATCCAGAACTACACGGGAGCCAAGGACTTCACGGCCAACGGCCAGGCGCTGGTTGAGGTTCGCGAGATCGGCGATTTCGAAGGTGTCATTGGTTGGGCGGCGGGTTTGAGCCGGCCTGGCTGCGCCTACGTGGTAGCGGGCACGTCGACCCTGACCTTCACGTTCTTCGGCTGCGTAGTTCGTCAGGTCAGCCAAGCTGATTCCTAGCCGGCATCGACCAGCAGTACGGCCGACCCCTTGATGGACCAGGGCCGCTAGTCTCTGAATCGGCAGTGGAGCAAAAGACCGTTCGCGACGGCGTCGGGCTGATCGAAGCCGCGCGTCTGGAATCGACCCAGGTCGTCGCGCAGCTGCAAAGCTCGGACGGCGGACTCTCCACCACAGAGGTGACACGCCGTCTGGCCGTCTACGGCCCGAACGCGATCCGCAGCCACGGCGTCCGACTGCTGGCCATCCTGTGGAGGCAGCTGCGTAACCCGCTCCTGATCCTGCTGGCCGCGGCGACCCTCGTGGCCCTGTTCACCGGAGAGGTCACCGACGCGGTCATCATCCTGGCGATCGTCGCATTGAGCGTCGGACTGGGTTTCTTCAACGAGTACCGCTCAGCCCGGGTCGTGGAGGCACTTCACGACTCGATTCGACACCGCACGCTCGCCATGCGTGACGGGCAGCAGGTGAGCGTCGACGTGACCGACCTCGTGCCCGGCGACGTCGTGCTGTTTCGCACAGGCGACTTGATCCCGGCGGACCTGCGCCTCATTGAGGCGAAGGAGCTGGAGTGCGATGAGGCAGTCCTGACCGGGGAGGCGATGCCCAAATTCAAACGGGTCGACCCCGAAACGGACACGGAGCTGGTCGAGCTCGGCCTCCGGCCGATCGCCTACATGGGCACCGTGGTTCGAGGCGGAGCGGGCCGAGGCGTCGTGCTGCAGACAGGGTCAGGCACGGTATTCGGCAAGATCGCGTTGAGGCTGGGTGAGCACCAACCTGAAACCGCGTTCCAGCGTGGCCTGCGCGGCTTCTCGCTGCTGCTGGTCTATGTGACCACGGTGCTGGCCGGTGGGATCTTCCTCTCCAACTGGTTGATCCTGCATCGCCCAGTCTTGGAGGCCGCGCTGTTTGCTCTCGCCATAGCGGTCGGTCTGACGCCTCAGCTGCTGCCAGCGATCGTGACCGTCAGCATGGCGGCCGGAGCCCGCAACCTGGCTCGAAGGCAGGTGGTGGTGAAACGATTGATCAGCATCGAAGACCTCGGCAACATCGAAGTCCTGTTCACCGACAAGACGGGGACCTTGACCGAAGGCCGCATCTCGTTCGAGGACGCGATCGATGCGCAAGGCGCGCATTCAGACGCGGTTCTCCGCCTGGGGCTGCTGTGCGCCATGGCAACGAGCGCCGATCCCGCTGCGTCAGGCAACGCACTGGACGATGCCATTCTCCAGGTCGGGACTCCGCCTTCCGGCTTCCAGCGACTCAATCAGCTCCCCTTCGACCATGAGCGCAGGCTGATGTCGGTACTGGTCGAGACCCCTGAAGGCAAGACCATGCTGATCACCAAAGGGGCGCCCGAGTCGCTGCTCCCAATCTGCATGGCGCTCCCGCCAGCAGCTCAGCCCACCGTCGAGAAATTGTTCAACGCCGGATCTCGGGTCATCGCGATCGGGAGCAGGCCGTGGGACGGCGGTACGAAATGCACGCTCGCCGACGAGCGCGGCCTCGAACTGGCAGGTTTCATTTCTTTCGAGGACAAAGCGAAAGCGGACGCCGCCGCGTCTCTGGCGCAGCTCAGGCAGCTTGGGGTCGAGGTCAAGCTGGTCACCGGCGACAACGCGCTGGTGGCGCAGACCGTCTGCAGGTCGCTGGGCCTCGACTTCGGAGAAGCGATCAGCGGTCCGGAACTGGAGGGGATGAGCGATCAGGAGCTCCTTGCGCGGCTGCCCAAGACCGGAATCTTCGCGCGCGTCTCTCCGGAGCAGAAATCACGCATCATCAAGGCCCAGCGCAGTCTCAAGAAGGACGTCGGGTTCCTCGGCGACGGGGTCAACGACGCAGTCGCGCTGCACGACGCCGACGTTGGTATATCGGTGGACACCGGCAGCGAGGTCGCCAAGGATGCTGCAGACATCGTGCTGCTCGGCAAAGACCTCGGCATCCTCGCCGGGGGCGTGCTGGAAGGAAGGCGGATCTTCTCGAACACCATGAAGTACGTCCTCATGGGCACGTCGTCCAACTTCGGGAACATGTTCAGCGCCGCTGGCGGATCGCTCTTTCTCAATTTCCTGCCCATGACTCCGACGCAGATCCTGCTCAACAACCTGATGTACGACACCGGGGAGATGACCATCCCCACGGACCGTGTGGACGCCGACCTGCTGCGCCGCCCGGCGCAATGGGACATCCGCATGATCCGCCGCTTCATGATCTTCTTCGGGCCGATCAGCTCGATCTTCGACTTCCTGACCTTCGGCGTGATGATCTTTCTGTTTCACGCACGCGACAGCCTTTTTCAGACCGCCTGGTTCGTCGAGTCGCTATCCACGCAGAGCCTGGTCATCTTCGCCATCCGGACGCGCAAGGTGCCTTTCTTCAGGAGCCGGCCGGGAGGTTGGCTGATGTCAGCCACGATCGCGCTGGTGGCCGCCGGCGTCGTGATTCCCTACACGCCGCTCGCCGGCTTCTTCGGCTTCACCGCGCTGCCCCTCGGGTTCCTGGGAATCCTCGCCGTGATGATCGTCGTTTACGTGGCTCTCGTCGAGGTTGGAAAGTCGTTGTTCTACAGCGGCCGGCTGCCGCGACTGCCTATTCCGCCTCTGCCGATCGCGCTCTGGGAGCGCGCACCGACCATCCAGGCGATTGAGCGCATCGCGTCCCGCTGGACGATCCGAGCTCTTCGAGCTGGAAGAGCCCCCTAGAACGAGTCACCGCTATGGCCCGCTTGCGGAGTCTCATGGCGAGCGATTCAATCCGATGCGAGAATCCAAATGGTTTCTCAAAGCCAATTGAGCTACGCCCGCGTGATTCGAAAGGTACCGGAACCCCGGGCAGGTCTCAGCTGGCGCGGTCGGGCTGGGACGACCGCCCCCAGGCCATGCCGATCGCCGAGATGCACACGCCGAGCACGAGGTAGTGCGCCCACCCCAGGCTCCCGATTCCGGCGCGGACGACCATCTCGACGCAGACCCAACCGATCAGCGTCACGCCGACCGCCACCGCGGCAATCGGAGCGAGCGCCTGACGGCGGGCCGTGCTGGCCGCGGCCAGCAGCGGAGCGATCCCCACCAGCGTGAACAGGACGATTCCAGGTACCAGGTAGGAAGGAAACGGCGATCCCGAGCAGGTGGCCGTCGGGCCCCAGGATGAGCGGCCACCGCCGAACAGGGCGCCGACACCCAGGAAGATCTCGAGCGCAACGGCGGCTCGGGCGATCCCGGGAAGTGGCCGGACTGCTGTTCGTGGCTGCGTGGCGGAGGGGTTGAGAAACATCCCCTCTTGATCCTGCGCGCGCATGCTGCCGTGGAAACGGGCCTTTTCGGCCCACTCTTGGCAGGCCGCCGTGCGGCCGACAAACCGGTGGCCAGTCGCTACGATGCGAGCACGGTGAGGAACCGGATCCTGATCGTCGAGGACGACGAGACAAACCTACTGCTCCTGAAGACGGCTCTGTCGGAGGTGAGCGACGAGATATACGCGCTCTCCGATTCGAAGCAGGTCGAATCAGTGTTCACCCAGTTCGAGCCGGACATAGTGCTGCTGGACCTGCACATGCACGATCCCGACGGCCTCGAGATTCTGCGGAGGCTGCGAAGCGCTCGCGAGAGCCTCGGCTATCTCCCCGTGCTGGTGGTCACCGGCGAGACTGCTAGGACCTCGAAGATTTCCGCTCTCATCCTTGGCGCCGACGAGTTCATCACCAAGCCGTACGATCGCACCGAGCTCGTCCTACGCGTGCGTAACCTCCTTCGGACCAGGCAAGCGTACGAGGAGAAGGGCCAGCTGGAAGAGAGGCCCGACGAACCGGCGCCCGACGCCTAAGCCTTCACCGGCACCGGCACCGGGACCGGGACCGGGACCGGGACTTCCGAGTGGCGCTCGCTCGACTGCGCATGAACGGCTTGCCGGGGCACCGAGAAATGGAACACGGAGCCCTGACCCTTGGTGGTTTCGAACCAGATGCGGCCGCCGTGCATCTCAACTATCTGCCGCGCCATCGGAAGGCCCATTCCCGATCCGATCACGCCGGAGTTCGTGTCACTGGCGTTCCAGCGGTGTGGGCCGAAGAGTCGGTCGTCGAAGTCCGCAGGCATGCCCATCCCGAGGTCGCTTACGCTCACCACGTCCTCGTCGACCTGCCTTCGCGCCGACACCGTGATCTTGCTCGATTTGGGCGAGTACTTGATCGCGTTGCTCAACAGGATGTTCATGACGGTCGCCAGTCGCGCTGCGTCGCCCGAAACGGGGCCGAGGTCCGGGTCGAGGTCCACTGCGAACAGGTGGGCGCGATCTGCCGCCCTTGCTCGCGCCACTGCATCGCGAACCGCTTCGCCCATCTCGACCGGCTCGAAGCTCATGACCATGGCGTCCGCCTCCACCTGGTCCTTGGCAAGAAGCTTTCGCAGCATCTTGTCGAGTCTCTCTGCGTCGTTGTAGATGTCGGTGGCGAAAGTTTTGGCGTCAGCCGGATCCAGGTCCTCGGTGTCTCGAATCAGCTCGCTGAACCCCTGGATCCCGACCAGCGACGTGCGGAACTCGTGGCTCACCATCCTCAGGAACTCTCTCTTCAACCGGTCGAGCCGCTCCAGCACGCCGAGGTTTGAAAAGGCGGCGACCTCGGCCTCGTGTCGGGCGGTGGTGTCCCAGAACATCGCGATGAAATAGTCGACATCGTCGTCGGCGTCCCGCACCTCCGTCGCAGTCCAGTGCAGCCACATCGCTTTGCCGTCAATGCTCATAACCTCGAATTCGGAGTCGGTGGCGTCCATCGACCCTTCCGACAGCGCCCGAAACTGCTCCGTGGCGCGCACCATCTCCTCGGGGGGCAGGATGGCGCTCAGCGGACCGCCGACCACATCGCTCTCAGGGCGTCGCAGGACCTTCACGAAGCGAGGGTTCGCCTGGATGATCTTCATGTCCGGCCCGATCCGGATCACGCCCAACGGGGCGTAGCGGATGATGTCGTTGAGCCGTGAGGCGTACAGGCGGCTCTTCGCCAGCAGCTCAAGTGACTCGGTGTGCCCGTGGATCGAGCTCGCCATCACGAGGACCGCGATTCCGCCGGCCAGGATGATCAGAAAGGAGTCGAGGGCGTGGCCCGTGGCGGGCAGCAGGAGCGCGTTGAGGCCGGATGCCAGGATGGCCACCCAGGGCAGGACGACCTGCCACATGTCAGCGGGTTGCTCGATCTCTTCTTTGACCGCGATTACCGGCACCGACCGCTTCATCGGCCAGAGCGCCGCCAAGCCGATCATCAGGAACCCGATGACCCAACCGGAGTCAAGCACGCTGCCGATGGCGCCGTAGGTCCCGGCGGCGTTCATGTACGCGAAGGCGCTGTCGGCGACCGCGTTGGAGGCCAGTCCGCCCAGGAGCAGCAGCAGGCGGCCGCGCGCATCTACGCTGGCCCGCCGGATGGCGAGCAACAGGATGATGCCGATGAGGATGTCGCTGACCGGGTAGGCGAGGCCGATGAGCCTGACGAGCGGAGGGTCTCCCGCGTAGCTGTACAGGGTCCTGAGGCCGAAGCTCCAGCTCACCGACACCAACGCAAGGCAGGCGATCCCCGCATCGAGCCACAGGCGCAGCCGGGTGGAGTTGCCGGTCGGGCTGACAAAGACGAACATGAGGATGCCGGCCGCGGCAAGCGGGATGGCCCCCAGGAACCCGATGTCCGCGGCGGAGGGAAATGGGACCGGGATCCCCAGCCCTACCTGGTAGACGCTCCAGACGACCTCGCCGGCCCCCCAGCTCGCCGCTGAGGCGGCCAGCAGCCACCACCCGATCCGCTGGCGCCCGAATGCGCGCCGGGCAGCCACGCCGCAGCAAGCAGCCCCGACCAGGGCGGCGACCGCTTCGCCGATGTCGTCGACGGCGATGGTCACCGTGTCTCCACCGATCACGAGCCACGTCCACGCAACGAAGCCGGCCACCGTCACGATGGCGACGGCCAGCGCCACCAGGAAGATGGTCGCCTGCCGGGACAAGGAAGGCCAGCGGAACAGACTCGTGGTCACAGGATCGCCGGTGGACCGCGACGCAGCTGTACGTCGTACGGGGCGGGGCTGGGGCGCGGGGTCGCTAGCGCGCTCTTCACAGCCCTCAGCTTGGCCCTAAATCGAACCGGGAGCGCCCGTTAAGCGGATGGTAGTCGGGCCCCTGCGTTGAGAGGGTGACGAGGCGGCCTTGACGCTCCTATTCTTTTAGGAGCCCGTGCCTCCTCCTGACGGCGACGTCTACTTCAGCCGACCCGGTGTTGCGACAGTTTCGTGGGACGCCGAGCACTCGATGGTGCGCGTGGAGTGGGAGGGCTGGGCCGACGAAACGGAGTTCGCCGCCCTGCTCGAGGCCGGCGTGCAGGCGCTGATCGACCATGGCGGCTCGCGCTGGCTCGCGGACTGCCGGCGCGAGCGGGTGCTCAGCGCTGCAAGCAGCGCTCAAGCCGACGCCGAATGGCTGCCCAGGGCCGCCCGGGTCGGGCTCAAGCGCTTTGCCGTCGTGCTCCCCGAGCGCGGGCTGGCGGCCATGAACCTGAGGGCAAGAGAGGCGACCCTCAGCAAGCTGCTCGAAACCGCTTACTTCGCCACGGTCGAAGAGGCCATGCAGTGGCTCGGCCGCCCATAAGACGTCGGCAAATTGGGCGCTCCGACAGTAATTTGCACTAATTTGAACGCCTGCTGAAAGAGTGCCATTAGGATTTCTGAAGCCCGCTTGCAGCGGGGGTGCCGTCAGAGGGGTGTTTCAAGAGAGGGTGGTGTCTATGCTCGGTTTCCGCTTACCCGTGGCTGCGTTGACCGCCGTGGCCGCAGCGCTTGTAGCCCCCGCGGTGGGCGTCGGCATGGGCGCTTTGAGCGCCTCCGCCGCGACCCTGAACTCGACCCCGATCTCCTACCAGGCCAATCCCCCTGCGAAATTCGGGTTTCCGGCGGGCAAGACTACTGCGTTCCCAACCCCCTCGCAATGCGTGGCTGCTGTTGGCCTAGCCTGCTACACCCCTGATGAGATCCGGGCCGGCTATGACGTTCCGGCGGCGGACACGGGTGCCGGCCAGACCATCGTCATCGTGGATGCGTATGGAAGCCCGACCGTGCGGCAGGATCTCCAAGTCTTTGATGGGAAATTTGGCCTGCCCGATCCCACTCTCAACATCATTTACCCGGGGGGCGCACCCGTCTACAACCCGCTGCAGCACAATTCGGAGATCGGCTGGGCAGAAGAGACCAGTCTGGACACGCAGTGGGCGCATTCGATTGCTCCCGCGGCGACGATTGATCTCGTGATCGCCGCCAACAATCTGGGCAACGTACTGAACAAGGCCGAGGAATATGCCGTAAGTCACCACCTTGGCAATGTCATGTCGATGAGTTTTGGCGCGCCGGAGGGTGAAATCAAAGGTGGCGGGAATAACCTGCAGCTCGCCCAGGCCCACGCGATCTATCAGCAGGCGGCACAGGAAGGCATCAGCGTGTTCGCCTCCTCTGGCGACAGTGGTGCCACCAACGGATGCGTCGTCCCGCCGCCAGGACCGAGCCAGTGCTACAAGGCTCCGAACGCGTCCTATCCCGCCTCGGACCCCTACGTGACTGCGGTCGGTGGCACCGACCTCTTTCTGACCGATCCCGTCCTGCCTGACGTCCCCAGCAAATACCAAAGCGAGTGGGTATGGAACGACTCAGTTGCGAGCCAGTGCCCGTTTGGTTGCACTTACGGGACGTTCGGCGCGACGGGCGGAGCCCCCAGCTTGATCTTTGCCGCTCCGAGCTATCAGGCCGGGGTCACCGGCAAATCCATGCGGACGACTTCGGATGTGGCGTACAACGCGTCGGTGTACACCGCCGTGATGGTGTACCTGGGTTTTCTGGGGGGTGCGAATAACGGGTTCTATTTCTTTGGCGGCACCAGTGAAGGAGCTCCGCAATGGGCTGCGATCGCAGCTTTGGCCGACGCCCAGGCTGGTCACGCACTGGGCTTTCTGAACCCAACTCTCTACGCGATCGGGGCCAATTCGAGTGAATATGCCTCTGACTTCCACGACATCACGGTCGGCAACAACGGACTCAACGGCTACCCTGGATTCTCTGCATCGACGCAGCAGGGGTACGACCTGCCCACGGGGTGGGGTTCGCCGGACGTTGCCAATCTGATCACGACCTTGGCGAGCTGACCCGACACCTAAAAGAGGGCCGCGCTTTCCAGCGCGGCCCTTTTCTTCTTCTGGACGTTCCGAAATTGGCGGCAGGCATCGGCGCGGAAGATTGAGACATGTACTGGGATCGGAACATAAGTCGCGGGAAGCCGACTTCTCCTTTTTGAACCGCAGATAAGGTTGCTCCCTTATCATCTGGTATCCATTGGCGCCGCTTTGGCCACTCAGCCCTTACCGTCCCGGCAACGGCATCGACCCGCCCTACCTCGGCGACAGGGAAGAGCAGATCGAGGCCGTCCGCGGGTTTCTCCGCGACCCGCGCCAGCCTCGCAACGTCCTGATCACCGGCCTCCGGGGAGTGGGGAAGACCGTGCTCCTCAACCGGATGGAGGCCGAGGCCGAGGCGGCCGGTTGGATCGTCGTCGACCGGGAGTTCTCGGAACCTGATGCCGAGCCCGCCGCATTCGCCAGCGCACTGCTGACGGACGTGAATCGTGCGCTCAGGCGCTTGAGCCTTTCGGCGCGGTTGAAAGACCGTGCCGGCCAGCTGCTGGAGGCGGCCATCGACTCGATCGGCGCGCTGGCGGTCAGCTACGGGGAGTTCAAGGTCAGCGTCGACGCCAGGCGCCGCCGTACCGAGCCGCCTCGCCGTCTTGACGACGATCTGCGCGAGGCCCTGATGCGGATTTGCGAGCTGTGTCAGAAGAGCGAGCACCAAGGGCTGGCGTTGCGTTACGACGAATTTCACGTGGTGCGCGAACGCGCCGCAGCGCCGACGTTGAGCGCGCTGCTGAGCGCCGCGTCAGTCGTGCAGCAGCGAAGCCTTCCTTTGATGCTGATGCTCTGCGGCCTGCCGCCGCTGGTCGACAACCTCTCGCGTTCGAAGAGCTACTCGGAGCGGATGTTTGTGACCCAGCAATTGGGCAATCTCCGTCCTCCCGAGGACCGCGCGGCGCTTGTCGATCCCGCCGTGCGACTCGGCCGAAGGATTGCGGACGAGGTGGTGGACGCGGTGATGGAGGATAGCGGCGGCTACCCGTTCTTCATACAGGTCTACGGCGACGCCTTGTGGACCGGCTCCTCGGGCGACGTCATCACGTTGTCCGACTTCAAGCGCCTGCGGCCCCGGATCCTCGCGACTCTCGATACCGGGTTCTTCCGGGCGCGCTACGTTCGGGCCTCGCCCAACGAACGCAAATTGATGCGCCATATCGCCGCGGTGGGCGAGAGCGCGAGCAGCGAGGAGCTGCAGCAGGCTTCAGGGCTCAAGAACAACGAGATTCAGCCGACCTTGAGCTCGCTGATCCAGAAAGGCCTGGTCTACCGCCCAGAGCGTGGACGCATCGCTTTCACGGCTCCGATGTTCGGAGCCTTCCTGCGCAGGTCGCCCGATTGATAAGGAACGCGACCTATCAATTCCTATCAGTGAGCTCTGCCCGCACCTTCGCCGCCGCCTGAGCGAGAGCCCTTAACTTTCGGAAGGCCGTCCCGCGCGGCAGGTACTTCATGCCGCAGTCGGGCGCGACGAGCAGACGATCGGCCTCGACGAACTCCAGCGCTTTCCTGATCCGGGCGACGACGGTGTCGACGTCTTCGACCGCGCTATCGTCCGACAGATCGATCACCCCCACGATCAGCTGCTTGTGGGATAGCGCCTTCAAGACGGACAGGTCAGCCTTCTGCTGCGCGGACTCGAGCGATATCTGCTTGGCGGAGACGTCTGCCAGCTGTTCGAGGAACGGATACCCGTTGGGCCGCGAATGGACGATGTGCGCGTAGCCGAAGCACGTGTGTAGAGCCGTGGTCCCGGTGATCCCTTCCAGCGCCCGGTTGATCGCCTTGATCGCGTAGCGCTGCGCCTTCTCGGCGCGAGCCTGCAGGTAGGGCTCGTCCAGCTGAACCACGTCCGCGCCGGCCGCGAACAGGTCGCGAACCTCGGCATTGACCGCTTCGGCCAGCGCCATGGCCAGCGCTTCGTCGTCGTGGTAGTAGTCATCCTGCGCCTGCTGTGACATCGTGAACGGCCCGGGCAGAGTGGCTTTGATCGCGTGGTCCGTGTTGGCGCGAAGGAACTGGACATCGCGCACCTCGACCGGCCTTTTGCGGCGGATGGGTCCGACCACGCGGGGCACCGGGTTGGGGTGGCCGGTCCTGTCCAGCGCGGTGCCGGGATTCTCGAGGTCCATGCCTTCGAGAGCGGTCGCAAAGCGGTTCGAGTAACTCTCGCGCCGCACCTCGCCGTCGGTGATGATGTCGATCCCGGCGAGTTCCATGTCGCGGATCGCGACGATCGTCGCATCGTCCTGTGCCTGCTCGAGGAACGACGGCGGGACCCGCCAGATCTCGAGCGCGCGCGTCCTCGGCGGGAGGCGGCTGCCAAGCATGGCCCGGTCGACGAGCCAGTCAGGCTGCGGGTAGCTGCCGACCACGGTCGCCGCCAGGAGTTTGGCCACGGCGGCAAGAGTATCGCTCATGATGTCGGTCAGATGACTGGCGACGGCAACCGGCTGACAGGCGACCGCTGCGGGCGCGACTGGATCTGGGAGCGCGAGGTGGAGGCGGCTTCGACGGAGGAGACGAATCGCCTGGCCGCCGCCGCTTGGGATCGCCAGTATCGCCGTTTGCGCGAGGCGTCGCCGTTCTATGCGCGAAAGCTCCGCGAAGCCGGGCTCGGCTCGTCGTTCGTAGGCCTCGGCGACCTGGCCAACGTGCCGTTCACGACCAAGGAAGAGCTGAAGCAGGCGATGGACGATGACCCGCCCTTCGGGACCAACCTGTGCGTCTCGCCGGACCAGGTCAAGCGTGTCTACCAGACCAGCGGCACCACCGGGACTCCAAGCGTCCTGGCGCTCACCCGCGGGGACATGGAGACGTGGACGATCATGGGCACCCGCACCTACTACTCCACCGGCATCCACGAGCACAGCAGCGTCCTGACGACCTTCGGAGCGGGCCCGTTCGTGGCGGGCCACACGCACTTCGTGCTGGTTCGCATCGGCGCGCGCTCGGTACCGGTGGCGCCAGGCGACACGGAGCGGGTCGTGTTCGGCCTGCGGGCGGGCCTGGCGGACACCCTGCTCTCGACGGCCTCCTTCGCCCAGTACCTGGCCAACCGCCTCGAGAAATCGGACGAAGAGCCGAGCGCCATCCCGCTGACCCACGTCGTCACCGGCGGCGAGCCGGGAGGCGGCATCCCCGCGATCCGCGACCACATCCAGCGGGTGCTCGGCGTGACCGTCACCGAGGTGATGGGGATCGGCGACATTGCTCCCTCGCTCTTCGGCGAATGCGCCCACCAGCAGGGCATGCACTTCTGCGGCACGGGGCATGTGTGGCCCGAGCTGATCCATCCCGACACGCGAGAGCCCATGCAGATCGAGACCGGCGCGGTCGGAGAGCTCGCCTACACGAGCCTGACGCGCGAGGCGATGCCGGTCATGCGATTCCTCGGCGGCGACATAGTGCGTGTCGAGGGCACCTCCTGTGAATGCGAGCGCACGAGCTTTCGGATGCGGGTGCTCGGGCGGCGAGATGACATGTTCATCGTCCGCGGGGTCAACGTGTACCCGTCGGCGATCCTGTCCATCGCCGGCGAGTTCCGACCGCGGCTCACCGGCCGCGCCCGGGTCGTGCGCCGCGGCTCTGAGACCTCGATCGAACCTCCGATACCTGTCGAGGTCGAAGTGCCCGATGGCCACCAGTCAGACCCCTCGCTGGCCGCCGAGGTCGAGAACGCCATCCACGCCAGGCTGCTTTTCCGCAGCCAGGTCACCCTGGTTCGGGAGGCCGACTTCGGCGAGGCGGGCTACAAGACCAAGCTCACTGTGAAACGGTGACCAGGCGCATCAAGTCGGAACTGGGCTCAAGCACCGCCGACAAGATCACCGTCCGGGGTCTTGACCTGGCGGCCGACATCATCGGCAAGGTGTCACTGGGAGACCTGGCGTACCTCGAGCTGAAGGGCGTGCTGCCGACCCCGCAGGAATCGGCCGTCTTCAACGCCATCGCGGTGACCCTCGTGGAGCACGGCATGACGCCCAGCGCGATCGCCGCACGCCTGACGTACTTCGGCGCGCCGGAGTCGCTGCAGGGTGCGGTGGCGGCGGGCCTGCTCGGCCTGGGCGACCGTTTCGGAGGCTCGATCGAAGGCGCGGCGAAGGCCCTGCAGGAGGGCCTCGAAGGCGCTCGAGAGGATGTCGACCTGAGAGCGGTCGCCCGGGAGATCGTGGCGGCGCACAAAGAGAAGAAGCAGGTGATCCCGGGCCTGGGGCATCCGATCCACAAGCCCATCGACCCTCGCACCCCGCGGCTCTTTGCCGTGGCGGCCGAGAACGGCCTTTCGGGCCGGTACGTCGAGCTGATGGAGCTCATCGCGGACGAGGCCGGCGTGGCCTTTGGCCGCGAGCTGCCGATCAACGCCACCGGAGCGATCGCCGCGATCGCCAGCGAGCTGGGCATCCCCTGGAGAGTGACCCGGGGACTCGCCGTGATGGCCCGCGCCATCGGACTGGTGGCGCACATCCAGGAGGAGATCGGAGCCCCGACCGCGAGCGAGATCTGGTCACGCGTCGAGGACGAGGCCTCGGGCCATCTGCCAACTGGGCGGGATTAATATGTTTGCGACCGCAACCATCTGAAGGGAGTATCGAATTGGCCAAGACGTTCTCCGGCATCCACCACGTCACGTGCATCACCGGCGACGTGCAGAAGTGCGTCAACTTCTACGTGAGCGTCCTGGGCCTGCGCTTCGTCAAGAAGAGCATCAACCAGGACATGCCGGACACCTACCACATCTATTTCGGCGATTACGTCGGCTCTCCCGGCACCGCCATGACGTTCTTCGGCTGGCCGAAATGGCCCAGCCGACGCACCGGCAGCGGCCAGGTCACGACGGTGTCGTTCGCGGTCCCGCACGGGTCGCTCGATTTCTGGAGCGCGCGCATGAGCAAGCTCGGAGTCGACGCGACACGCACCAACCGATTTGGCACCGAAGCGATCGTGGTTCACGACCCAGACGGCATCGAGGTCGAGTTGGCCGGCAAGGCCGACGACGAGCGCTGGGTCCCCTGGAGTGACGGACCGGTCTACATGGAGAACGCCATCCGCGGCTTCCACAGCGTGACGCTCACCGTGGCCGAAGCCACTGACACCGACGAGCTGCTCGAGAAGACGATGGGTTTCCGCAAGGTCGGCGAGGAGGGGAACCGCAGCCGCTGGGAGACCGGCGCCGGGGGCCCCAACGCCACCCTGGACGTGATCGAGGCGCCTGAGGGACCGGTGGGCGAGGAGTCGCAGGGCACCGTCCACCACGTGGCGTGGCGAACGCCCGACGACGCCACGCAGGTGGCCTGGCGCGACGCGCTGGTCAAAGTGGGCCGCAACGTCACGCCGGTGATCGACCGGTGGTATTTCAAGTCCATCTACTACCGCGAGCCCGGTGGCGTGCTGTTCGAGATCGCCACCGACAGTCCAGGGTTCACCATCGACGAGAAGCCCGAGGCCCTCGGCACGAGCCTCAGCCTGCCGCCCTGGTTCCAGGTGCGGCGCGACCGCCTGGACGAGACGCTGCCGCCGATCGTCGTTCCGACCACGGCGACGACCGGCGCCGGTCACTGATGAGCACACGTGGTCGAAAACATCACCCGGGGAGGGGAATGAGCTGATGAGCACTGCCGTGATCGCTCCGGTCAACCCGATGTCGGCCGAAGGCAAAGAAACCGTGATGAGCGTCATGCGCCGCGATCGAGCCAATTTCATTCGCGTCGTGTCTGATCCCAAGAACTGGAACGTGCAAACCCGCTGCACCGAGTGGG
Source organism: Candidatus Baltobacterales bacterium (assembly GCA_035533335.1). GTDB lineage: Bacteria > Chloroflexota > Dormibacteria > Dormibacterales > Dormibacteraceae > DATKSS01. Next base: position 12,154 of record DATLUC010000122.1, on the reverse strand, counting down.
AGACCCGCGACCTCGTCGGCCACATGATCGATGTCCTCGAGGGTTACTTCAAGAACTGGGAGGCTGCGACGACGGGCGGCGACCCGACCGCCCCGCTGGGTCTCGTCGTGATGGCGGAGACGCTCAACGACCACGCCAAGGACTTCCGCAAGCTGTCGCGCGAGGAGGCTCTCGAGCGCTTCAAGAAGGACGCGATGAAGTTCGACGCCATGCTCGAGGCGCTGACCCCCGAACAGTGGGCAGGCGGGTTGATGGTCTCCCACCCTTACTCCGGCCCGGTGCCGGCAGGCTTCTACGGCACGTTTCAGATCATGGACTACGGGGTCCATCCGTACGACGTCGAGTACGGCCTCGGTCACAAGCTGGCCACCATCGACGAGGCGACGGCCGGGCTCATCCTGCCCTTCGCGTTCATCTTCTGGCAGTACCAGGTCGACCCCAAGGCGGCGGCCGGCGTGGACACCCAGTACGGGATCGAGGTGGCCGGACCTTGGGGTGGCAAGTGGCGCATCACCGTCAAAGACGGCAAGTGGACGCCCGCGCCTGAGACGGGCAACTTCGACGGCTGTGACGCGCTGTTCAAGTTCGACAGCGCGGCTGACCTCGTCCTGACGTTCTTCGGGCGCTACCCGGGAGGGTCCGCATCAGGCGACCCCGAGGTGATCCACAAGGTGCGCCACCTCCACCACTCCATCTGATACGAAGCACCCTTTGGGCGTCTGATCACCTCCCCACCCGTGGGGAGGTGGTCCGGAGGGCGGTCAAGTCTCGCAAGTTCATCGAGGTCGACTCGCGTAGCGCGCCGCTGATCGCCTCGGCGATGGATCCAGACGGAGACCTTGTTGATTACCGGTTGGCTCGCGGCTGCCGGTGCTTCGCAGTACTGGCGGGCGGCGCGGTCGCCGGCTACGGCTGGCTGTCCACCGGGCCCGAGTGGATAGGCGAGATCCAGCTCGAGATCAAACCGGGACCTGGCGAGGGTTACGTCTGGAACTGTTTCACGATGCCCGAGCACCGGCGCAAGGGCATCTTTCGCTCCGTGGTCACCGGCATCGCCGCCGTCGCCACGCGAGAAGGCCTTGCTCGACTGTGGATCGGCAGCGTCGCGATCCCGGCCCAGCAGGCGATCGGTCCCGCAGGTTTCAAGCCGGCCCTCCACCTGCGCAGCACGATCAAGGCCGGGATGTGCTGGCTCAAGGTCATCGTGCCCGAGGAGGCCGACCCCGAGCTGGTGGAGGGAGCGCGCGACGTGCTGGGCATCGGGGGCCGTCCGTTGCGCATCGCCACGACGCTTCGCCGCTCACATCCGCGCCGCCATTAGACCGGGGCGCGGATAACCTCTCGCCGTGAGACTGGTCGCCTTGGTCGCAGTCGTTTTGGTCGCTTCCCTCCACCTCTATTTCCTCGTCCTGGAGATGTTCCTTTGGCAGACGCCATTCGGGCGAAGGACGTTCCGGACCACACCGGAGGGGGCCGCCTCATGCGCGGTCCTGGCCGCGAACCAGGGTCTTTACAACGGGTTCCTCGCAGCGGGGTTGCTGTGGGCGCTGGTCTTCTACGGTGTGGGGTCAAGACGCCCCTTCCTGATCTTTCTGCTGCTTTGCGTAGTCGTGGCGGGCGTGTACGGTGGCGCGACAGTGAGCCGTCGGATCCTGCTGGTCCAGGCGTTGCCGCGCTGGTGGCGCTGCTCCTCACGTCGCTGGCGTGATCAAAGCTCCCGACGATCAGAGTGCGGCGAGGTAGATCTCGAGCAGGTCCTTTTCGGAATGCTTGCCGGCGAGCTCCGATGCAGCCCGGGTCAGCTCAGGCTTGCCGATCCCGTAAGCGGCGATGTGCTGGGGCAGGTCAAGAGATCCGACCAGCTCCTGGACCGCGTCCGCCGGGTTGGCGCCCATTGATGGTTCGAGCGCGGCCATGCGCTCCGGCCGGCGGACCGCCAGGTAGCGCATCACGTGCGGGAGCATCAGGCATGACGTCACGCCGTGGGGGATGCCATGGCGCGCCCCGATCTGCTTGCCCATCACGTGGCTCAGGCCGCCGGCGGACTGCCCTGGGAGCGTGAAGGAGAACCAGGCCGCCAGCTGGTTCTCGGTACGGATCCCGACATCTTTCGGGGCTGCCTTGGCGCGCGGAAGCGAATCGAAAAGGCGGCGGATCGCCTCCAGCGCCATCACGTCCGAGAAGGGGTGCTCGCCATCGGCAAGGAATCCCTCGACCGCGTGGTCCAGCGCCCGGATGCCGGTCGAGAGCCAGAGCTGCATCGGCGTGCTGAGGGTCAGCTCGGGGTCATAGATCACGCAGTCCGCGAGCAGGCGCGGGTCTCGCATGCCCGCCTTGTCGCCGGCCTCGTTGGTGTAGCCGGCACCGCCGGCCAGCTCTGCTGCCGACAGCGTGGTGGGGATGGCGACGTGGGGGAGACCATGCTCGGCGTGGCCGTGGTGGTCGACCAGTCGGACCGCCAGCATCTTGGCTGCGTCGATGGCGCTGCCGCCGCCAAAGCTGACCACTCCGTCCACCTCCGCGCCGGCGGCCTCCTTCAACGCGGCGTCGACTTGGGCGAGCGGCGCGTGCTGGCTCACGGTGAGGGTGACCGCGACCTCCGCTTCGCCGGCAGCCCCACCCACGGCTTCGATCAACCGCTCCTCGGCCAGCAGGGAACGGGTGGTCACCAAAGCCAAGCGCTGTGCTTTCAGGCGAGCGAGGTCCGGACCCAATTGGGCCAGCGAGCCGGGGCCCCAGTGGATGACGCGAGGGTTGGAGTAGATGAAGTCGCCGCTCACGTCGTCGTCATACTACGAACGAAGTGTCCATCGCCCACGGTCAGCGGGTGCTGCGAACCGGCGAACCACTCGAATCCGCTCGCGCAGCCATGATCCTGGTCCACGGTCGGGGCGCCTCGGCGGAGGACATCATGACTGTCGGTGCAGAGCTCCAGCAGCCCGGCTTCGCGTATCTCGCGCCGCAGGCGGCGGGCAACGCGTGGTATCCATACCCGTTCACCGCGCCGATCGAGTCGAACGAGCCGTACTTGAGCGCCGCCCTCAACATGCTGGCCGCCCTGGTGAGCGAAGTCGAGACGACCGTCCCCGCGTCTCGCATCGTGCTGTTGGGATTTTCGCAAGGGGCGTGCCTTTCGCTCGAGTTCGCCGCGCGCAACGCACGCCGATACGGCGCCGTCGTCGGACTCAGCGGAGGCCTGATCGGCCCCGACGGGACACCGCGCGACTATCCCGGCGACTTCGAGGGCACGCCGGTCTTCTTGGGCTGCAGCGACGTCGACCCGCACATTCCCAAGGAGCGGGTGATCGAAAGCGGCACTGTTCTGGAGCGGCTCGGCGCGGACGTGACGGTGCGCCTATACCCGGGAATGGCGCACACCGTCAGCTTCGACGAGATTGCCGCCGTCCAGGCAATCCTCGAAAAGATCTAAGTCTCGGCGTAAATCGTCGCGATCGCAGACAGATCAAGCTCGCCGGCCGACCTGGCTGCCCGTTCATAGAGCTCCGTCGTCTCGTTGACGAGCGGAGTGGGGGCGCCTGATCGGCGGTACAGGTCACTCGCCAGCTTCAGGTCCTTGACCGCATCGCGCAGGGCGAATGTGACGGGCTCGTAGCGATGCTCGACGAGGCCCCCTTTGCGCATCGCCAGGTAAGGCACCAGGCGGGTGATCACAGAGAACACCAGCTCGGGCTCGAGCCCGGCTGCCGTGCCTGCGGCCTGCACCTCGGCGCCCAAAGCAGTCAGTGCCATCAGCATGGTGTTGGCCACGAGCTTCAGAGCCGCCGCGCTGCCGAGCTCGCCGGTCCGCCTGACCTCCCCGAACGCCTCGAGCACAGGCCGGACGTGTTCGATGGCGGCCTCCGAACCAGCCGCGAACACGATGCATTTGCCCGCCTCGACCTGGGGGATGCTTCCGATCACGGGCGCCTCGACGTACTGCGCGCCAGCTTTCTGAACGGCCGGCGCGATATCCCTGGCCAGGTCGGGGCCCGCCGTGCTCATCTCCACGAACACCTGGTTCCTCGCGGCCTGGACCACGCCATGCTCGCCGAGGTATGCGGCGCGCACGGCATCTGCGTCGGTGAGCATGGAGATGACGACCTCGGCATCTTGGGCCGCTTCGCGAGGGGTGGACGCGACCGCGCCTATGCCGAGCGCCTCGGCCCGCTCCCGCGTACGGTTCCACAGCGTCAACTGGTGGCCGGCTCCATCGAGGCGCCTAGCCATCGCTCCGCCCATCTTTCCAGTGCCGAGGATGGCTACATTCATCAGTCCTTCTCCTTCGACCTTGCGCTCCCAAGGGTGACGCGGCCCGGCCGGCCGGACTAGGCCTTCTTCTCAGCCTCTTCGCCCTCTTCGCCGTGCTCGACGATGTCGCCGTCCTTGAAAAGGACCTCTTTCATGACCGCGCGCCACTTCGGCTTGCGGCGCGACAGGAACTCGAGCGCCATCGCGAAGTGCTTGAACTCCTCCTTCTGCGCGTCGCTCATGACCGCTTTCGCCTGTGGGTCACGCTCGAGGAAGATTCGCTGCTCGTACCAGCCGATCGCCTCGGCCTCTTCTTGGAGCGATGCGGCCATTCGCGCGAAGGTCCGGATTTCCTGGCTCAGCTCGTCCGGCGGCTCGTGGTATTGCTCTGTGCCCATTGTCGACGCCCAGTGTGCCTCAACCCGTGAAGCCGTGGCTGAACTATCTTCATGTCCATGACATTTGCGGCCGTGGCGCAGATGACGGTGCGAGTCTGTGGGGTCGTGCTCCTGGTCCTCGGAGTGATCTTCTGGACCGGCAACCTCGATTCGCTCCGCCTGGTCCATATCCTGCTGGGGTTGCTACTGGTGCTGGGTCTGTGGACGCTGGCGCTGCTGGCGGCCCGGGCCCGCGCCGCCATCGGGCTGGCGGGGCTTGGATTCGCCTGGGGCCTCTTCGCGACGGTGCTCGGGCTGACCCAGGTCAACCTGCTCACCGGCGGCTGGCACTGGGTGATCCAGGTCATCCACCTCCTCGTCGGCGTGGGCGCCATCGGCATCGCCGAGCTGCTGGCGAGACGGATCAAGTCCGCCGCGCCGGCGCCCAAGAGAGCGGCCTGAGGAAATAGCTGCGTGCGCCGCCGCCTTCTAGTCGGAGGCGATGGATTACGGCCGGCCGGTACAGTTCGGCGTCTTCCTCACCCCGGCGGCCGCCGACCCAAGGCGCACTCTCGAATTGGCGGTGCTGGCCGACGAGCTCGGGTTCGAGCTGGTCGGGGTCCAGGACCATCCCTACCAGCACAGGTTTCTCGACACCTGGACGCTGCTCACCGCGATCGGGATGCGGACCTCGAGGATCACGGTCTTTCCCGACGTGTTGAACGTTCCGCTTCGGCCGCCCGCGGTGCTCGCCAAAGCCGCGGCGTCGCTCGACCTTTTCACCGGGGGGCGCCTGGAGCTCGGGTTGGGCGCCGGCGGGAGCTCGGATGCGATCGGGACCATCGGCGGCCCGATCCGGACCCGGGGCGAGTCGGTCAGCGCGCTCGCCGAGGCGATCGAGGTGATCCGGCTCATGTGGTCGGGCGATCCAGGGGTGCGATTCGACGGCAGGTTCTATCAGCTCGATGGCGTGCACGCCGGCCCTGCGCCGGCGCATCCGATCGGCATCTGGCTCGGCGCCTACAGGCCTCGAATGCTTTCCCTCGTCGGGCGGGCGGCTGACGGTTGGGTGCCGTCACTCGGCTACGTGCAGCCGGCCGATCTCCTGGAGGGCAACCGCCGCATCGACGAAGCCGCCGCCGAGGCCGGGCGCGATCCCCGGTTGATCAGGCGCGTGCTCAATGCCGGCGCCGACGTGTCTGTCGAACAGTTCACTTCGCTGACGGTCGAGACCGGGATGGACAGCTACGTGATCGGCGGGATCGAAGACCCGGACGCGCTCCGATGGTTCGCGTCCGAGGTCGCACCCGCGGTTCGCGAGATCGTGGCCGCGAGCAGGTGAACCAATCGGACCTCGTCGCGCTGCTCCGCGATGGAGTCGGCGAACGGGGTGGGCGATGGGCCGATCTTGGCGCGGGCGCGGGTGCGTTCACCCTGGCCCTGGCCGAGCTGATCGGCCCGCAAGCGCACATCACCGCGGTCGACAGGGAAGGACGCGCCATGCGCGGTCTGGTCGCCGGGATGGGGGAGAGGTTTCCCGGCGTCGCGGTCGACGTCAAGGTGGCCGACTTCACTCGTCCGCTCGAGCTGATGGATCTCGATGGGATCGTGATGGCGAACTCATTGCATTTCGTGCGCGACAAGGAGTCCGTGCTCGAGTCTGTGCGCGCGATGCTCCGTCCCGGAGGCAGCCTCATCGTCGTCGAGTACGGGACCGACCATGGCAATCCCTGGGTGCCGCATCCGTTCTCTTATGAGCGGTGGGAGCTGATGGCGGCCCGGGCGGGGCTCGTCAGGACGCGCCTGCTGAGAACCATCCCGAGCCGCCACCTGGGCAGCATGTACTCCGCGGTATCCACCTCCCCGCAAGCGGGGAGTCCGGCCTAGCACCGGGTGGGGAGGTCGATTTCCGGAGAGCGGGTCAGAAGACCTGGGACTGCGACTCGGCCGCCGGCGAGTGCTCGCGGCGCCCGTGCCGCCGGCGCCATGCCCGCCCGATCATCACTCCGCGTTCGCCGCCGGAGCGGCCGCCGCCGCCGGCGTTGAAACGCTTGGTCACGCCGCCGAGCTTGGCGCCCCACGTGACGTACTTGTGGAAGCGCTCCTCGGCTTCCTGGGCGATGCCGATCCTGTGCCCGCGCGTCTCCCCTCGGAACCGCGCGATGCGGCCGGCAGCGGCGCCCTCCTTCTCCTCGGGGCTGGAGCCCACGTTGAGCTCGGGCAGCGTTCCGAGAACCACGATCTGGTCGTCTTCCAACGTGACTTCCACCCCCGTGAACCAGCCGTCCGGGAGCCTTCCGGCAAACCAACCTTTGATCGAGTCGAACTCTTTTTGATCCATGCGTTACATAATTACGCTGCAATGAGCGCCCTGTCAAGCTGGTTTACGTAAGCTGCCTGAAACATGGGAATGATGCCGCCGGGCGCTGGGCCGCCGGCCATGCACTGGTGGGGAGGCGGGCGCCGTCGCAAGCAGCCTGACACAGGGACCGCCAACAGCGGCCTGACCGGCGACCCGGCCATCGAGCCGCCCGCCCCGCCAGAAGGCCCCAAGGACCTTCGAGGGCGCTGGGAGAGCCTGAAGCAGTCCGTCGCCGGCACCACGGCGGCCCTGCCGCGCGTCCTGCGGCTCGTGTGGGATGCCAGCCCTTCGACCACGTTGACCCTGTTCATCGCCACCGCGCTCGCCGGCGTCATCCCGGCCGCGGCGGCATTTACGTCCAAGCTGCTGATCAACGCCGTCGTGCAGGGCATCGTGCTCAATCGAACGCACGCCGTCGATCGCGTCACCCTCGCGGCCATCGGCGGCCCTAGCTCGCTCGGACCCCTGCCGGAACCCGTCTTTACAGCAGTGGGAATGCTGGTCTTCCTCGCGATCGTCCAGCTGGCGCTCTTTGCGCTGACCTCGTTCCTGGGCACGATCCGCAACATCACGCAGCAGCTGCTGCAGAACTCGGTGGCGGTGCGGATCCAGTTGATGGTGATGGAGAAGGCGGCTTCGCTGGACCTCCAGTTCTACGAAGACCCGGCCTCCTACGACCTGCTGCGCCGCGCCCAGAACGACTCCATCAACCGGCCCGTGATCATGATCTCCACCGCGTTCGGCCTGGTCCAGACTCTCCTGACCTTCGCGACGATGATCGCGCTTCTGCTCGGAGTCAGCCCTCTGCTGGCCCTGCTGGCGCTGGTGTCGCCCATCCCCGCCTTCATCGCGGACACGCGTTACGGCTGGCGGGGCTACAACATCGCGCGATGGGGTTCGCGCCTCTTGAGACGGATGAACTACATGGTCACGCTTGTGACCACCGACTCCTTCGCCAAGGAGGTCAAGCTGTTCGGCCTCGGCGGCTATTTCATCGACCGCTACCGCCTCATCGCAGACGCTTTCTACGGCAGCCAGCGCGCGCAGGTCGTGCGGCGCTACATGACCGGCTTTGCCTGGGGCAACCTCAGCACGATCACCACGTCGCTCACCTATCTGTACGTGGCCCTGCAGGCCATCGCCGGTCGTCTGACCCTGGGCGACCTGACCCTGTACACGGTGGCGGCGCAGTCGGTGCAGGGCTCCATCCAGGGCATCCTGAGTGGCTTTTCGGGGATGTATGAGCACAACCTTTACCTCAACAACCTTTTCGAGCTGATGGAGGTCGAGCCTTCGATGGTCGTTACGGCCAAGCCGGCCAGTCTGTCACAGCCCGTGCGGGGCGAGATCCGCTTCGACCACGTCACCTATGCCTATGCCGGCGCCGACAAGAACGCCCTGACCGATCTGAGCTTCACGGTCAAGGCGGGGGAGACGCTCGCGGTGGTCGGACGCAACGGGGCGGGGAAGACGACCCTCTTCAAGCTCATCTGCCGGTTGTACGACCCGACGGGTGGTCGCATCCTGATCGATGGCGTCGACCTTCGCGACCTCGACCCAGACGAGCTGCGCCTGCAGATCGGCGCCATGTTCCAGGACTATGTCGACTACCAGGCGACGGCCGCCGAGAACATCGGGCTTGGCCACGTCGCAGACCTCTCAGACCGCCAAGCAATCGTGCACGCCAGTCAGCAGGCGGGGGCCGACGATCTCATCTCGAATCTTCCCGAGGGCTACGACACCGCGCTGGGCAAATGGTTTGACGCCGGCGTCAACCTGTCCGGCGGCGAGTGGCAGAAGGTGGCGCTCGCACGCGCCTTCATGCGCGACGCGAAGATCCTCCTGCTGGACGAGCCTACCTCTGCGCTCGACGCGCAGGCCGAGTACGACCTGTTCGAGAGGCTGCGCTCGTTGACCGAGGGCAGGACCGCGGTCTACATCTCGCACCGCTTCTCGACGGTTCGGCGCGCGGACCGGATCGTGTTCCTGGAGCACGGTCGCCTGGTCGAGGAGGGGACGCACGAAGAGCTGAAGCGGCTGGATGGGCGCTATGCGCGGCTGTTCAGGATGCAGGCCTCGGCTTACACCGGCGAGGACGTCGAGCTTCTCCCCGACGGGGAGGACGCCGCAGCTGGCCTACCGGCCGGTCGGGTCGAGCGAGAGAGGTGAGGGGCCCGGGCCGCTAAGCCCGTAGGCCGTTGGGGCTCATCTGAAGGACGCGCACGGCGCGGCCGCGCATCCGGTCACATCGCCAGCAGAAGACCACGGCGTCGATCCCCCCCGGCAGGACCCCCTTCAGCAGTACCTCGCGCTCTCTTTGGTGGAAAAACCAGCAGATGAAGAAGTGCATGGAGCTTGAAGAAGCTATCACGGGGCCGCCGACAATTCAGGGGAATTGCAGTTAAGACTTTGTCACACGGCCCCCGATCTCGTCCGCCAGGGGGATTCTCGCCTCCAATCCGGCCTCGCGGGGCCGGGGATGCGGAGGAAGAGCCGCTCAGAGCGCCGCGATTCCCGCCAGCTTCGCCGCCAGGATGAAGTCGTTCTCGGTCAGGCCTCGGGCGGTATGGGTCCACAGCCGCACCGCGAGCGAGCCGTAGGAAAGCACAAGGTCGGGGTGGTGCCCTTCCGCCTCGGCCACCGACGCGAACCGGTTGACGAGATCGACGCCCGGAAGAAAGCCCTTGAACCTGAAGCTCCGCGTCAGCTCGAGGTGGCCGTCAGCCTCGCGGATGGACCAGGCCGGGAGGTCTTCGAGGAAGCGCGCGACCGCGTCGCGGGAGAGCGCCGGGGTGCCGGGTTTGCAGACCACGCAGTGGCGCTCCGCCAGGGGAGTGGTCATGTGGATGACGATCGTACGGCGCTGGGTAGAATGATGGCTCCCGCGGGCGGCTAGCTCAGTGGGAGAGCGCTCGCCTCACACGCGAGAGGTCATTGGTTCAAACCCAATGCCGCCCACCATCCGTGGCCCCGTCGTCTAGTGGACTAGGACGCAGCCCTCTCAAGGCTGAGATCGCGGGTTCGAATCCCGCCGGGGCTACCAGTCGCCTCGTCTGAATCTGCGAACAGCGCTCATGTGCTGGTGGGCGGAACCGCCGGTCGATCTTGAAGCGCTCGTATCGACTCGATCACGCCGAGATGGCGGCTCAGGTGCTCGAGGTAGATGAGGACGTTGTCGAGTTTCGTGTCGCCATCCGGGTCAACGCTCGGAGCCGCGAGCAGCTGCTCGTCGGATATCAACGTGATTGCCTCATCGGCGTATGCGAAGGCGAGCCGGGCGTAGCGCACCACTTCCTCCAGGTCCGTAAATCGCATCTCCTCTGCGGCTTCGTCCGACATCTCGGTTCCCGTGTCGCGCCGCCCCATCGAGCCGGCAGCCATCGACCATCGGTTCGCCAGCGCCTCTCTCTCCCACACCTGCGTACGTGGATCCTGGGCCAGGGCCTTGTGAAAGTAGGAGGCGAAGACGTCGTCCCAGCGCGCGGCGTGCCACAACTGCCATGCGACCGAGTGGAGGCTTGGACCTGCACTCCAGGTGAATTGCTCCGCAGACATCGCCTCCGCCGCTGTAAGTAGGCGCTGATGCGCGAGCCGGAAGGAGCGCAGAAGCGTCTCGCCGACAGAGCGCGTGCGTGCCGCCATACGCCGTTACGGTACCGATCTCACGACATTCCTGGCATTCGACGGCTAGAAACTGATTCTCGACAGGCGCCACCACAAGCCAGGCGGGTCGAGCGATCCCCCCGTGACCAGCGGCACATCCACCTGCTGGTCGCCGAGAACGATATGGAGCTTGCCCTCGGACACTCCGCTCGGCAACGTGCCGTCGACGGCGACAGCCGGGGCGTCGAGGCGCTGGCGCAGGATCATGCCGGGCCACTCGACCAGCGTCACGTCGGTGGTCGCGACCAGGTCGGAGTGCGCTCCCCATGGCGCCTCGTAATCGCCGGCCACGTCGTAGCGGGCGATGACCTTGCGCACGCTCAAGGCATGCTGCATCGCGGCGATGAGCGCTTCGGCCGCGCGGAAGGCCGCGTCCAGGGTGGGCTGGCCCATGACGCATCCGTACAGCATCAGCGGCTGTCCGTCAACGGTGGCCGTGGCCGCGAACAGAAAGTTGGCGCCGAGGTTCAACCCGGAGCCGGTCTTGATCCCGATGATCCCGCTCTGGCCGAGCGCGTAATTGACGTTGTAGACGGTGCCGACGACCGGCAGCGTCGCCTGGGGCAGGCCCACGATCTGGGCCAGCACCTCCTGCTGCATCGCGGTCATGCCCAGCGCCAGCAGGTCCGCCGGGGTGCTCACCGTCTGAGTCGACACGCCCGCGGGGTCCGCGAAGGTCGTGCGACTGAGATGGAGCGCAGCCGCGCGCTGGTTCATCCTGGTGACGAATGCCGCGATGGAGCCGGCATCCCAGCGGGCCAGCGTTTCCGCGATGTTGTTGGCGGACGGGATGAGCAGGGCCTGCAGCGCCTGGAACTCGCTCATTTGCTCGCCTGCGACGACCGGAACCACGGACTGCTGCTCGGCGGCGTCCGCAACATAGGTCGCCACGTCCTGGTCGGTGATGACCAGGACCGGGCCCGCGTCGCCCATGGCGAGCGGCTTGTCGCCGAGCACGACGAGCGCGGTCATCACCTTCGCCACGCTGGCCGCGGGAGCGGGGGAGACGTCGCCGTCGGTGGCGATCAGGCCGAGCTCTGAGGAGCCCACCGCCGCCGAGCCCACAGTGGGCCAGGGCAGGGCGGGCGCGGTCCCTTCGACGGACGTCTGGGCAGGCCGGAAGCTCGTCGCGGCGACCGTGGGAATCGGACGCAAGTAATTGAATGCGCCGACGGCGAAGACCAGCACCCCCAGCAGCAACGCAACTCGTGCCACCCAGCCGGGAACGGCCCATCGCCGCGGCACGCGGGCGTGAGTCGCAGGCGCCGGTCGCCTAACGCGCCTAGCCGCGGGCGCCGGAGCCGAGCGGACCTCGACCGTCAATCGGAAGCGAGCCACAGCCGACTATGTTGTACTGGGTGGCAGGAAATTTGACCGGGAGGGGCCAAGTTGCCTGCTGACGGCGACCTTTACCGAGTGCTTCAAGTTGATCCTTCGGCCGATCCCGAGGTGATCGAGGCAGCCTACAGGCGCCTGGCTCTCAAGTACCACCCGGATCACAACC